>JBEHXS010000049.1:0-14776 GCA_048498575.1 Pseudomonadota bacterium | reverse complement strand
CGGGCATCGTTGCCCGGCGCGATTTCGAGCTTGTTTGGCTTGATCAGCTCTTGCCAGTTTTTCTGGATGGTCACGAGCCTCTTCCTTTCGAAGGTAACGCCGCCATCAGGGGGCGGCCCGCGGCCTGCTTGGGAGCAAGGCCGCACGCATCACAAGTAAAGCGAACGCGCTAGACTCGCCGGCGCTTGCGCGGCCGGCAGCCATTGTGCGCGATCGGAGTGACGTCACGGATCGACGTGATGGTGAAGCCGCTGGCCTGCAGCGCGCGGAGCGCTGACTCGCGGCCCGAACCCGGACCGGACACCTCGACCTCGAGCGTCTTGACGCCGTGCTCGGCGGCCTTCTTGCCGACATCCTCCGCCGCCATCTGGGCGGCATAGGGCGTCGACTTGCGCGAGCCCTTGAACCCCATCAGCCCGGCCGAGGACCACGAGATGGTGTTCCCCTGCGCGTCGGTGATGGTGATCATCGTATTGTTGAAACTGGAGTTCACGTGCGCCACGCCCGAGGTGATGTTCTTGCGCTCGCGGCGGCGTACGCGGGTTGCGTCCTTGCCCATCTACGAAGTTCCTAATCCGTCGAACAATGAACGAGCGGCCAACGAGCCGCTCAGGTTGCTTTCTTCTTGCCAGCGATCGCGCGGGCCGGGCCCTTGCGCGTACGGGCATTGGTATGGGTGCGCTGGCCGCGCACCGGCAGGCCGCGGCGATGACGCAGCCCGCGATAGCAGCCGAGGTCCATCAACCGCTTGATATTGATCGCCACCTCGCGGCGCAGATCGCCCTCCACGATGTAGTCGCGGTCGATGATCTCGCGAATCTGGCCAACTTCCGCATCCGTGAGCTGATTGGTGCGGCGCTCCGGCGGAATCTTCACCGCCTCGACGATCTTCTTCGCCGCCGCCGGGCCGATGCCGTGGATATACTGCAGCGCGATAACCACGCGCTTGTTGGTCGGGATATTGACGCCTGCGATGCGGGCCAAGCCTTTGTCTCCACTTCGTTATTCGAGCCGCTCAAGGCTGCCGGAAACGCACAAGGCGGCCCCGGTTACCCTTTCCGGCCACCGGCACCGCAAGTCTGTCCTTACAGAATTGTGGGCGGTAGATAGCGATTCCAACCCCGGCCGTCAATGGCCGGGAGTCCTTGTTCACCCTTGCATTCCGGCGCTCGCCCGGCCCTTCAGGGCCTTGCCGATCGCCGTCGAAACCTCGTCCATCGTCCCCATGCCGTCGACCGTCGAAAGCATCCCCTTACCCCGGTAATACTCAGCCACCGGGGCGGTTTGCTTGCGGTAGACGGCGATGCGGTTGCTGAGGGTAGCCGCAGTATCGTCCGCCCGCGCGCCGCCGGTCTCCCGGGCGCGCTTGGCGATCCGCTCCTGCAGGATCCCCTCGTCCACCGCAATCTCGATCACCCCGTCAAGCTCCAGCCCCCGCTCCCGGAGCAGGTGGCCGAGCGCCTCGGCCTGGGCGACCGTCCGCGGAAACCCGTCCAGGATGAAGCCGTTGGCGGCATCCGGACGGGCGATGCGATCGGCGATGATCTGCACCATGACGTCGTCCGGCACGAGGTCGCCACGATCCATGATCGCCTTGGCCCGCTTGCCGACCTCGGTGCCTGCGGCCACGGCAGCGCGGAGCATGTCGCCGGTCGAGAGCTGCACGATGCTGTGCTGCCTGACCAACCGCTCCGCCTGGGTGCCCTTGCCCGCGCCCGGCGGCCCGAGCAGGACCAGCCTCATCGCGTCTTGCCCCTGAGCTTCGACTTCCGGATGAGGCCTTCGTATTGCTGCGCCAGGAGGTGGCCCTGCACCTGCGCCACCGTATCCAGCGTGACGCTGACCACGATGAGGAGCGAGGTGCCGCCGAAGGCGAAGGGCACGCCGGTGGCGTCGATCAGGGTTTCCGGCAGCAGGCAGACGGCGACCAGATAGAGGGCGCCGAGCACCGTGATGCGCGTCAGCACATAGTCGATGTAGTCAGCCGTGTTCTTGCCGGGGCGGATGCCCGGAATGAACCCGCCATGCTTCTTGAGGTTGTCCGCCGTGTCGGACGGGCTGAAGACCACCGCCGTGTAGAAGAATGAGAAGAAGATGATGAGCGCAGCGTAGAGGATCATGTACAGCGGCTGGCCGCGGCCGAGCAGCGCCGAGATGGTGCCGAGCCACGCCGGACCGTTGCCGGCCGTGAAGTTGGCGATCGTCACCGGGACGAGCAGCAGCGAGGAGGCAAAGATCGGCGGGATAACGCCCGACGTATTCAGCTTGAGCGGCAGGTGCGAAGCCTCGCCCTGGAACATGCGGTTGCCGACCTGGCGCTTCGGATACTGGATCAGCAGCCGCCGCTGGGCGCGCTCGACGAACACGATGAAGGCAACCACAGCGATCGCCACGACGCCGACGGCAACGATGACCACCGGCGAGATGGCGCCTTCGCGGCCGAGCTCCAAGGTGCTGGTGATCGAATTCGGGATGTTGGCGACGATGCCGGAGAAGATGATCAGCGACAGGCCGTTGCCGATGCCGCGCGCCGTGATCTGCTCGCCCAGCCACATCAGGAACATCGTGCCGCCGGTCAGCGTCACCATCGTCGTGAAGACGAAGAAGATGCCGGGGCTGATGACGATGTTGTTGCCGCCCTGGAGACCGATGGCGATCGCATAGGCCTGAACCGCGGCGAGAACCACGGTGGCGTAGCGCGTGTACTGATTGATGACCTTGCGGCCCTGCTCGCCTTCCTTCTTGAGCTGGTCGAGCGCCGGGACGATCGACGTCAGAAGCTGCAGGATGATCGACGAGGAAATGTACGGCATGACGCCAAGGGCAAAGATCGCCATGCGGCCGACGGCGCCGCCGGCGAACATGTTGAACATGCCGATGATGCCGCCCTGCGCGGCGTCCATGGCCGAGGCCAGTGCCGCCGGGTTGATGCCCGGGATCGGAACGTAGGTGCCGAGGCGATAGATGAGCAGCGCGCCGAGAGTGAACCAGATGCGCTTCTTCAGTGCCTCAGCCTTGGCGAACGCGCCGAAGTTGAGGTTGGCTGCGAGTTGTTCTGCCGCCGATGCCATGGGTCCGCTCCGTTCCGGGCGTTGACGCCCTACTCGGCCGCCTTCTCTGCCTTCGCCCCCACGATGGTCACCGAACCGCCCGCCTTTTCGATGGCAGCGATTGCCGGCTTCGACGCGCCGGCGACTTCGAACTTCACCGCGCTGGTGATCTCGCCGTTGCCGAGCACGCGCACGCCGTGGCGTGCCTTGCTGAGAATCCCCGCCGCCTTCAGCACATCGACCGTGATCGCCACCTTGGCATCGAGCTTGCCGGCGTCGATCGCCTGCTGGATCGTGCCGAGGCCGACCTCGTTCAGATGACGCGCGAAGATGTTGTTGAAGCCGCGCTTCGGCAGGCGCCGATGCAGCGGCATCTGACCGCCTTCGAAGCCCTTGATGGCGACGCCGGTGCGAGCCTTCTGGCCCTTCACGCCGCGCCCGCCGGTCTTGCCCTTGCCGGAGCCGATGCCGCGGCCGACGCGGATACGATCCTTGGTGGAGCCCGGCCGATCGGCCAATTCGTTGAGTTTCATGGGACTTCCCCTTACGCCTCGTCGACGACGCGGACGAGGTGCTGAACCTTCGCGATCATGCCGCGCACCGACGGCGTGTCTTCCAGCGTCGAACGGCGGCCGATCCGGTTGAGACCGAGGCCGATCAGCGTCGAACGCTGCTCCGCCGGCCGCCGGTTGGGGCTTGCGGTCTGCTCGACGACGAGCGTCTTGCTTTTTGCCTTGGCTGCCATGGCTTACGCCTCAACCGCCTCGGTGGCATCGACATCGCGACGCCGCGACTGCAGCGTCGAGACCTTGATGCCGCGCCGCGCCGCAACGCCGCGCGGGCTGTCTTCATTGGTCAGCGCGTCGAACGTGGCGCGCACCATGTTGTAGGGGTTCGACGAACCGAACGACTTCGCCACCACGTCCTGGACGCCGAGCGTCTCGAACACGGCGCGCATCGGGCCGCCGGCGATAATGCCCGTGCCCGGAGGGGCCGCGCGGCAAATCACCTTGCCCGAACCGTGACGGCCGTTGACGTCGTGATGCAGCGTGCGGCCTTCACGGAGCGGCACCCGGATGAGCGAACGCTTGGCGGCCTCGGTCGCCTTGCGGATCGCTTCCGGCACTTCGCGCGCCTTGCCATGGCCGAAGCCGACGCGGCCCTTCTGGTCGCCGACGACGACGAGCGCCGCGAAACCGAAACGCCGGCCGCCCTTCACCACCTTGGCGACGCGGTTGATATGGACGAGCTTGTCGATGAAGCCGTCGTCGCGATCGTCGCCACGGTCTCGGCCGCCGCGCTCGCGCTGTTGTGGTTCTCTTGCCATCTTGGCTCCCGTTAGTCCGATATCGTCCGCTCGGCCGTCTGGTTCAAGGCCGGCCTAGAAATTCAATCCGCCCTCGCGGGCGCCGTCCGCGAGCGCCTTCACGCGCCCGTGATAAAGATAGCGGCCGCGGTCGAAGACCACGTCCTTGATGCCGGCCTTGGCGGCCCGCTCGGCCACCAGCTTGCCCACCTCGGCGGCGGCGGTAACGTCCGCGCCCGTCTTGATCTTGTCCTTGAGGTCGGCGTCGCGGGTCGAGGCCGCCGCCAGCGTCTTGCCGGCGCTGTCGTCGATGACCTGCGCATAGATATGCTTGGACGAGCGGAAAATGGAGAGCCGCGGACGACCGTGCGAGGCCTGCCTGACGGCGGCGCGCACCCGGAAAACGCGGCGATCGCGAGTGGTGAGTGTCATGGCGCTTACTTCTTCTTGCCTTCCTTGCGGAAGATGAACTCGCTGGCGTACTTCACGCCCTTGCCCTTGTACGGCTCCGGCGGGCGATACTGCCGGATCTCGGCGGCGACCTGGCCGACCTTCTGCTTGTCGGCGCCGCTGATCACGATTTCCGTCGGCTTCGGCACTTCGATCTTGATGCCGGTCGGAATCGCGTAGTTCACGTCGTGGCTGAAGCCGAGGTTGAGCTGCAGGCTCTTGCCGGCGAGCGCGGCGCGGAAACCGACGCCGTTGATCTCCAGCCGCTCCTGGAAGCCCTCGGTCACGCCCTTCATCAGGTTGGACACCATCGTCCGCGACATGCCCCATGCGGAGCGCGCCTTCTTGGTGTCCGACGTCGGCTCGACCGAAATCTTGCCGTCGGCGAACTTCACCGCCACGTCGTCGTTGGCGAGAAACGACAACTCGCCCTTCGGGCCCTTCACGGTGATGTGCTGGCCGTTGACGTTGGCCGTCACGCCCTTGGGCACGCTCACCGATTTCTTGCCAATTCGCGACATTGCTGAACTCTTCTCTCTCGTTCCACCGCGCGCTTAGAACACGCGGCAGAGCACCTCGCCGCCCACGTTCTGGTCGCGTGCTTCGGCATCCGACATGACGCCCTTCGGCGTCGACAAGATCGAAACGCCGAGGCCGTTGGCGACCCGCGGAATGGTCTTCACCGACGTATAGACCCGGCGGCCCGGGCGCGACACGCGCTCGATTTCGCGGATCACCGGCTCACCGTCGAAATACTTGAGCTCGATCTCGAACTCGGAGCGGCCGTTGTCGAACTCGGTCGCCGAGTAGCCACGGATGTAGCCTTCGGCCTGGAGCACGTCGAGAACATGCTTGCGCAGTTCCGAGCCCGGCGTCGACACCTTGCTGCTCTTGCGCATCTGCGCGTTGCGGATGCGGGTCAGCATATCGCCCAATGGATCAGTCATAGACATGGGTGCTGCTCCCTCCTACCAGCTCGACTTGACGAGGCCGGGGATCATGCCCGACGAGCCGAGCTCGCGGAGCGCGATGCGCGAAATCCCGAGCTTGCGATAGACGCCGCGCGGCCGGCCGGTGATCTCGCACCGGTTGCGGATGCGCACCGCCGCCGAGTTGCGCGGCAGCTCGGCGAGCTTCAGGCGCGCCTGGAAGCGCTCCTCGAGCGACAGGCTCTGGTCCTTCGCCACGCGCTTCAGTTCGGCGCGCTTGCCGGCAAACTGCGCCGTCATCCGGCGGCGGCGGTTATTCTTCTCGACAGAACTTTTCTTGGCCATTCCAGATGTCCTACTGGCGGAACGGAAAATCGAGCGCCTTGAGCAGAGCGCGCGCTTCGTCGTCGCTCTTGGCGGTCGTGCAAACGATCACGTCCATGCCCCAGATCTCATCCACGTCGTCGTAGTTGATCTCCGGGAATATGATGTGCTCCTTGATGCCCATGGCGAAGTTGCCACGCCCGTCAAAGCTCTTCGGGTTGAGCCCGCGGAAGTCGCGAACCCGCGGCAGCGCCACGTTCACCAGGCGGTCGAGGAACTCGTACATGCGGTCGCGACGCAGCGTCACCCGCCCGCCGATCGGCATGTTCTCGCGCAGCTTGAAGGTCGCGATCGACGTGCGCGAGCGCGTCACGCCCGGCTTCTGGCCGGCGATCTTGGCGAGATCGGCGAGCGCCGACGTCACCTTCTTCGAGTCGTTGACCGCTTCGCCGACGCCCATGTTGATCACGACCTTGTCGACGCGCGGCACTTCGAGCGCGTTCTTGTAGCCGAACTGCTTGACCAGCTCGGGCCGGATCGTGTCGCGATAGATCGCCTTCAGGCGCGGTTCGTATTCAGTCTCAGCCATCGATGGTCTCTCCTGTCCGCTTCGCGAAGCGAACCTTGCGCCCGTTGTCGGCGAAGCGGAAACCGACGCGCGTCGGCTTTCCGTTCGTGTCGGTGAGCGCGATATTCGAAATGTGGATGGGCAGCTCCTTGGTGATGATGCCGCCCGGCTGGCTCGGCGTCTGGCGCTGGTGACGGCGCACGACGTTGACGCCGCGCACGACCGCGCGGCTCTCCTTCGGCAGCATGCGCAGCACTTCGCCGGTCTTGCCCTTGTCGCGGCCGGCGATGACCACGACGTTGTCGCCCTTGCGGATGCGCAAAGCCATTACAGCACCTCCGGGGCGAGCGAGATGATCTTCATGTGGTTCTTGGCCCTGAGCTCACGCGGCACCGGTCCGAAGATGCGCGTGCCGACCGGCTCCGACTGGTTGTTGATGAGCACCGCGGCGTTGCGGTCGAAGCGGATGACGCTGCCGTCGGCGCGGCGGATGTCCTTGGCGGTGCGCACGACCACCGCCTTCATCACGTCGCCCTTCTTCACGCGGCCGCGCGGGATCGCTTCCTTGACCGACACGACGATGATGTCGCCGACCGAGGCATACTTCCGCTTCGACCCACCGAGCACCTTGATGCACATGACACGGCGGGCGCCGGAATTGTCCGCCACGTCGAGGTTGGTTTGCATCTGAATCATGTCAGTTACTCTTCTCGTATTCGCCTGTTGGCACCGAGAGCGGCGCCGCCACGTCCTGCTACTTCACCGCCTCGTCGAGCACGACCCAGCGCTTGTTCTTCGAAATCGGCACGCTCTCCTGGATGAAGACGGCGTCGCCGACCTTGAACTTATTGGCCGCGTCGTGGGCGTGATACTTCTTCGACCGCCGGATGGTCTTCTTCAGCACCGGATGGCGGAAACGCCGCTCGACCAGAACGACGATGGTCTTGTCGTTCTTGTCGCTGACGACAGTGCCCTGGAGTACGCGCTTCGGCATTGTCTTACTTGCCCTTCGTCTTCTTGGCCGCGGCCTTCCGGGCAGTGCCCGAACGCTGGCCGCCGGCGGCAATGGTCGTGAGCCGCGCGATATCGCGGCGCACCTGGCGCACACGCGCCGTATTCTCGAGCTGACCGGTCGCGCGCTGGAAGCGAAGGTTGAACTGCTCCTTGCGCAGACGGTCGATTTCCTCGCCCATCTGATCGGTCGTCATCATGCGGATGTCAGCGGCCTTCATCTCTTCTCTCCCGCCTAGTCCGCGATACGCGTTACGAAACGCGTGCGGATCGGCAGCTTGGCTGCGCCGAGGCGCAGAGCTTCCTTCGCCAGCGCTGCCGGCACGCCGTCGATCTCGAACATGATGCGGCCGGGCTTGACGCGGGCGACCCAGAATTCCGGCGTGCCCTTGCCCTTGCCCATGCGCACTTCGGTCGGCTTCTTCGACACCGGCACATCCGGGAAAACGCGGATCCAGACGCGGCCCGAGCGCTTCATCTCGCGGGTGATGGCGCGGCGCGCGGCTTCGATCTGGCGCGCGGTGACGCGCTCCGGCTCGAGCGCGCGCAGCCCATAGGACCCGAACGTCAGCTCGGCGGCCGAGGTCGAGGTGCCGTGGATGCGGCCCTTGAACTGCTTGCGGAACTTGGTGCGCTTCGGCTGCAGCATGGTCGGTCTCTCTTATGCCCTTTCGCCGGCCGGCTCGCGGCGACGCTGGCCGCCCTGCTCGGCGGCTTCCGCCTGGCGCCGCTCGGACGCCATCGGGTCGTGTTCCAGAATCTCGCCCTTGAACACCCACACCTTGACGCCGCAGGTGCCGTAGGCGGTGTTGGCCGTCGCCTGGCCGTAATCGACGTCGGCGCGCAGCGTGTGCAACGGCACGCGGCCCTCGCGATACCACTCCGAGCGCGCGATTTCGGCGCCGCCGAGACGGCCGCCGCACGAAATGCGGATGCCCTCGGCGCCCAGACGCATCGCCGACTGGACGGCGCGCTTCATGGCGCGGCGGAACGCAATGCGCCGCTCGAGCTGCTGGGCGATCGACGCCGCGATCAGCGACGCGTCGATCTCCGGCTTGCGCACCTCGACGATGTTGATGTGCACTTCGGAATCGGTCAGCTCCGATACCTTCTTGCGCAGCTTCTCGATATCGGCGCCCTTCTTGCCGATAACGATGCCCGGCCGCGCCGAATGAATCGTGATGCGGCACTTCTTGTGCGGCCGCTCGATGACGATCTTCGACACCGCCGCCTGCTTCAGCTCTTCCATCAGCATCTTGCGGATCTTGATGTCTTCGTGCAGCAGCCGCCCGTATTCGCCCTTGTTGGCGAACCAACGCGAGTCCCAGGTGCGGTTGATGCCGAGACGCAGCCCGATCGGATTTACCTTCTGGCCCATCAGGTGGTCTCCTCGACTTCACGAACGACGATGGTCAGGTGCGAGAACGGCTTCTGGATGCGGCCGACGCGCCCGCGGGCACGCGGCGTCCAGCGCTTCATGACCAGCGACTTGCCGACGTGGGCTTCCGCCACGACCAGCGAGTCGACGTCGAGCTGATGATTGTTCTCGGCGTTGGCGATCGCCGACTCCAGGGTCTTCTTCACGTCGCGCGCAATGCGCTTGCGCGAGAAGGTCAGGTCGGCGAGCGCCGCCGACGCCTTCTTGCCGCGAATGAGCTGCGCCACGAGGTTCAGCTTCTGCGGCGAGATGCGGATGGTGGAGGTCCGCGCGCGCGCTTCGGTCGCGGTCAGCGGACGTTCGCGTTTTGGCTTGCTCATGCTGCGCTCGGCGCCCTCTTCGCCTTCTTGTCTCCGGCGGTGTGGCCGTGGAACTGGCGGGTCGGCGCGAACTCGCCGAACTTGTGCCCGACCATGTCCTCGCTGACCAGCACCGGAATGTGCTTGGTGCCGTTGTAGACACCGAAGGTCAGCCCGACGAACTGCGGCAGGATGGTCGAGCGCCGGCTCCACATCTTGATGATGTCGTTGCGGCCGCCCGCGCGCGCCTTGTCGGCCTTGCGCAGCAGGAAACCGTCAACGAACGGACCTTTCCAGATTGAACGAGCCACGATCAGCTTCTCCGATCAGCCTTTACGCGCATGACGGCTGCGCGCGATGAATTTGTTAGTGCGCTTGTTGGTGCGCGTCTTCTTGCCCTTGGTCGGCTTGCCCCACGGCGACACCGGATGACGGCCGCCCGAGGTGCGGCCTTCGCCGCCGCCCAGCGGATGATCGACCGGGTTCATGGCGACGCCACGCACCGAAGGCATGCGGCCCTTCCAGCGGTTGCGGCCGGCCTTGCCGATGTTCTCGTTGCCGTGGTCGGGGTTCGACACCGCGCCGACCGTCGCAAAGCAGTTCTGGTGGACCAGACGCTGCTCGCCCGACTGGAGGCGCAGGATCGCATAGCCCTGCTCGCGCCCGACGTACTGGGCGTAGGTGCCGGCGGAACGCGCGATCTGCCCGCCGCCGCCCGGCTTCATCTCAATGTTGTGCACGATCGTGCCGACCGGCATCGCCGCGAGCGGCATCGCGTTGCCCGGCTTCACGTCGGCGCTCTTGGAGGCCACGATCGTGTCGCCGGCCGCCAGACGTTGCGGCGCCAGGATGTAGCTCAGCTCGCCATCGGCATACTTGACCAGCGCGATGAACGCGGTGCGGTTCGGATCGTACTCGATCCGCTCGACCGTCGCCGGCACGTCCAGCTTGCCACGCTTGAAATCGACCATGCGATAGGCGCGCTTGTGCCCGCCGCCACGCCAGCGAACCGTGACGCGACCGGCATTGTTGCGCCCGCCCGTCGAGTGCTTGCCCTCGACCAGGCCCTTGACCGGCTTGCCCTTGTAGAGGGCCGAGCGGTCGACCAGCACGAGCTCGCGCTGGCTGGGGGTCGTCGGCTTGTAGGTTTTCAGTGCCATCGCTCGCTACCCTTACAGACCGGTCGTCACGTCGATCATCTGGCCCTCGACCAGAGTGACGACGGCGCGCTTGGTATCGCTGGTACGGCCGGCAATGCCCCGGAAGCGCTTGTTCTTGCCCTTGCGGACGATCGTGTTGACCGCCTTCACCTTGACCTTGAACAGCGCCTCGACCGCCGCCTTGATCTCCGGCTTCGTCGCCGTCGGGGCGACGATGAAGATCACCTTGTTGTGCTCGGAGGCCGCGGTCGACTTCTCGGTGATCACCGGACGGCGGATGACGTCGTAGTGGGTGAGCGTGGTCATTTGAACCGCTCCGTCAGCGCATCGACCGCCGCCCGGGTCAGGACGAGCGTGTCGCGACGCAGGATGTCGTACACGTTGATGCCCTGCACCGGCAGCACATCGACACTCGGAATGTTGCGCGCCGCCTGAGCGAAGTTCGGCTCGACCGCTGCGCCGTCTATGATCAGCGCGCTGATCACGCCGAGCTTCTTGAACTGCCCGGCAAGCGCCTTGGTCTTGGCTTCCTTCACCTTGGTGTCGGCGATGACGATGATCTTCTCGCCCTTGGCCTTGCCCGAAAGCGCCATCTTCAGCGCCAGCGCCCGTACCTTCTTTGGCAGGTCATGGGCATGGCTGCGCACGACCGGGCCGAAGGCCTTGCCGCCGCCGCGGAACTGCGGCGCCGACTTGGCGCCGTGACGAGCGCGGCCGGTGCCCTTCTGGGCGTACATCTTCTTCGTTGTGGCCGAAATCTCGCCACGCGTCTTCGACTTGTGCGTGCCGGCCTGGCGCTTGGAAAGCTGGTAGCGGACCATGCGCTGGAGAATGTCAGCGCGCGGCTCCACCCCGAAAATCGCGTCGGGGAGGCTGACCGTATCGCCGGCCTGGCCGTCGAGGGTAGTGACCTTGAGGTCCATTACGCACCCTCCTTCACTTCAACACCGGCAGCTTCAACCACCGCCGCCTTGCGCACCGCGCCGGGCTTCGGCGCGCTGTCCGGCAGCGCGCGCTTGATTGCGTCGCGCACCAGGATCCAGCCGCCCTTGGCGCCCGGCACCGAGCCTTCGACCATGATCAGGCCGCGGCCGGCGTCCGTCTTGACGATCTTCAGGTTCTGCGTGGTGACGCGCTCGTCGCCTAAGTGGCCGGCCATCTTCTTGCCCTTGAACACCTTGCCGGGGTCCTGGCGCTGGCCAGTCGAACCCGCGACGCGATGCGACACGGAGTTGCCGTGCGTGGCCCGACCGCCGCCGAAGTTCCAGCGCTTCATGACGCCCTGGAAGCCCTTGCCGATCGAGGTGCCCGTGACATCGACGAACTGGCCGACGACAAAATGGTCGGCCGTGATCTCGGCGCCGACATCGATGAGATTGTCCGGCGACACGCGGAACTCCGCGACCTTGCGCTTCGGCTCGACCGAAGCCTTGGCGAAATGTCCACGCAGCGCTTTCGGCGTGTTGCGTACCTTGCGCGTGCCCACGCCGAGCTGAACGGCGGCATAGCCGTTCTTCTCGACAGTGCGCTGTGCGACTACCTGGCAGTTGTCGACCTTGAGCACGGTCACACCGACCTGCTCCCCGGCATCCGTGAAGATGCGGGTCATGCCGACTTTCTGCGCGATCAAACCTGAACGCATGACGTTTCTCGTTTCCCCGGCGCCTAGAGCTTGATCTCGACGTCGACGCCGGCGGCCAGGTCGAGCTTCATCAGCGCGTCCACGGTCTGCGGTGTCGGATCGACGATATCGAGGAGGCGCTTGTGCGTGCGCATCTCGAACTGCTCGCGGCTCTTCTTGTCGACGTGCGGCGAACGGTTGACGGTGAACTTCTCGATCCGCGTCGGCAGCGGCACGGGACCGCGCACACGCGCCCCCGTCCGCTTGGCGGTGTTCACGATCTCACGCGTCGACGCATCGAGGATACGATGGTCGAACGCCTTGAGCCGAATGCGGATGTTCTGGCCGTTCATCTTTTCTCTCGTCCGTCGTGGCCGGGCTTGCGGCCCGGCCATCCACGTCACTGACTTCCTTCACGATCCCCGCTTGCGCGAGGCCGACCGCTACGCGGTCACTTGATGATCGACGACACCACGCCGGCGCCCACCGTGCGGCCGCCTTCGCGAATGGCGAAGCGCAGCTTCTCTTCCATGGCGATCGGCACGATCAGGGTGACTTCCATGGCGATGTTGTCGCCCGGCATCACCATCTCGGTGCCTTCCGGAAGCTGAACCACACCCGTCACGTCAGTCGTGCGGAAGTAGAACTGCGGCCGGTAGTTGGTGAAGAACGGCGTGTGACGGCCGCCCTCTTCCTTGGTGAGGATGTAGGCTTCCGCCTTGAACTGGGTGTGCGGCGTGACCGAACCCGGCTTGCACAGCACCTGGCCGCGCTCGACACCCTCGCGGTCGATGCCGCGCAGCAGCGCGCCGATGTTGTCGCCCGCCTGCCCCGAGTCGAGCAGCTTGCGGAACATCTCGACGCCGGTAACGACCGTCTTGGTCGTCGGCTTGATGCCGACGATCTCGACTTCCTCGCCGACCTTGACGACGCCGCGCTCGACACGGCCGGTGACGACGGTGCCACGGCCGGAGATCGAGAAGACGTCTTCGATCGGCATCAGGAACGGCTGGTCGATTGGGCGCTCCGGCTGCGGAATGTAGGAGTCGACCGCCTTCATCAGCTCGAGGATCGCATCATGCCCGAGCTTGGCATCGGTACCTTCCAGCGCCGCCAGGGCCGAGCCGCGGATCACCGGAACCTTGTCGCCCGGGAACTTGTACTTGGTGAGCAGCTCGCGCACTTCGAGCTCAACCAGCTCGAGCAGCTCGGGATCGTCGACCATGTCGCACTTGTTCAGGAACACGACGAGCGCCGGCACGCCGACCTGATAGGCGAGCAGGATGTGCTCACGGGTCTGCGGCATCGGGCCGTCTGCGGCCGACACGACCAGGATGGCGCCGTCCATCTGAGCGGCGCCGGTGATCATGTTCTTCACATAGTCGGCGTGGCCGGGACAATCGACGTGGGCGTAGTGGCGGGCTGCCGTCTGGTACTCGACGTGCGCCGTATTGATCGTGATGCCGCGCGCCTTCTCTTCCGGCGCTGCGTCGATCTCGTCATACTTCTTGTAGGTCGCCCCACCGGTCTCGGCGAGGACCTTGGTGATCGCCGCCGTTAGCGACGTCTTGCCGTGGTCGACATGGCCGATCGTGCCAATGTTGCAATGCGGCTTGTTCCGCTCGAATTTCTCTTTAGCCATCGGGGCTCTCCGTTCTTCTCAACTAATCTGTTTAGCGATCAGGCGAACTTGGCCTGGACTTCTTCCGCCACCGCCTGTGGCACCTGGGCGTAGTGGCTGAACTGCATCGTGTAGTTGGCCCGGCCTTGCGACATCGAGCGCAACTGGTTGACGTAGCCGAACATGTTGGCGAGCGGCACCGTCGCGTTGACGATCTGTGCGTTGCCGCGCGTATCGGTGCCCATGATCTGGCCGCGCCGTGAATTCAGGTCGCCGATCACCGAGCCGAGATATTCCTCGGGGCTGACGACCTCGACCTTCATGATCGGCTCGAGCAGCACCGGGCCGGCCAACTTGAAGCCGTCGCGCAAACCCGCGCGCGTGGCGATCTCGAAGGCGAGCGCCGATGAGTCGACGTCGTGGTACTTGCCGTCGACCAGGATCACCGTCACGTCGACCATCGGGAAGCCGATCAGCGGCCCCGAGGTCAGCACCGACTCGTAGCCCTTCTCGACGCCGGGGATGTATTCCTTCGGCACCGTGCCACCGACGATCTTCGACTCGAAGTGGTTGCCCTTGCCGGCGCCGCTCGGCTTGATCTCGAACTCGACCTGCGCGAACTGGCCGGAGCCGCCCGACTGCTTCTTGTGCGTGTACGAATGCTCGATCGAGCGCGTGATCGTCTCGCGATAGGCGACCTGCGGCGCGCCGACCGCGACGTCAACCTTGTAGGTGCGCCGCAGGATATCGACCTTGATGTCGAGGTGCAGTTCGCCCATCCCCTTGAGGCGGGTCTGCCCGCTTTCCGGATCGGTGGAGACGCGGAACGACGGATCTTCGGCAGCGAGGCGCTGCAGCGCCATGCCCAGCTTCTCCTGGTCGCCCTTGGTCTTCGGCTCAACCGCGATCTCGATGACCGGATCGGGGAATTCCATCTTCTCCAGGATCACCGGCTTCTGCAGGTCGCACAGCGTGTCGCCGGTGCGCGCTTCCTTGAGG
>JBEHXS010000048.1:0-14798 GCA_048498575.1 Pseudomonadota bacterium | reverse complement strand
AGGGCAAAATCTTCCCTGGCCATGAAAGCGCTGGTGCGCATGGCTTTTTAAGACTCAAAATGGGAATCTGTTCCTGTTTTGTTCTATTGATTCCGGAGAACAGGAAAAGAGTCAAGGTATGTCTGCGAAGCGCTTCCCGGTCGGGGGATTCGGCTGGAGGGACAGGAAGGGGAATTAAGAAAGTCGCGCCATCCGACGTGCTAGAGCCAGCCACTCACCAGACCCGAGGTGCCGCTCATGCTCCCGATCCTTCGCCCAATCCTGCTTTCCGCCGCCGTTCTCGTTCTCGCCGCCGTTCCCGCGTTGGCGGATGGCACTGCGGCGCCCAAGGTCACCTCGCAGCCGTTGCTCGACACCACCGACACAGTCATCGGCCAGCCGATCGTTTATCCGGCCGGCACGGCCGACGTTAGCGTCGCCATCATCACCGTGCCGCCGGGGGCGGAGACCGGATGGCATGTCCACGCCGTGCCGCTGGTCGGCTACATTCTGGAAGGCACTCTCACGGTCGACTACGGCGCCAAGGGCACGCGCACCTATGCGCCCGGCAACGCGCTCGTCGAGGCCATGAACTGGCCCCACGACGGCACGAACAAGGGCACCGTGCCGGTGCGTATTCTGGCTATCTATGCCGGCGCCAAGGGTGTGCCGACGGCGGAAGCCGTGGCGCCGTAGCCTCTGAGCCTGCCGTGGCTTCTTCTTGTACGCAGCGTAGGAATGCCTACGTTTCGCGCGACCGTTCACGCTGGGGAAAGTTCATGGCCGCCATTGCCGTTCGCCGTCCGCTTGCCGCGCTCGTCGTCGTCCTCTCGGCGATGTTCCTCTCGGCTTGCGGCGTCAACACCATCCCGACCTACGAGGAACAGGCAAAGGCGTCATGGAGCGAGGTGCTCAACCAGTACCAGCGCCGCGCCGACCTCATCCCCAATCTCGTCGCTACCGTGAAAGGCTACGCGACGCAGGAGGAGAAGGTGCTGACCGAGGTGACCGACGCGCGCGCCAAGGCAACGCAGTTCCAGATACCGTCGGACATTCTCACCAATCCCGATGCCTTCCAGAAATTCCAGGCGGCGCAGGGCGAGGTCGGCTCGGCGCTGTCGCGGCTCATCTCGATCACCGAGAATTATCCCGACCTCAAGTCCAACCAGAACTTCCTGGCACTGCAGTCGCAACTCGAAGGGACGGAGAACCGCATCGCGGTGGCGCGCCGCGACTACATCGAGGCCGTGCGGCTTTACAATACGGAGCTCGAGACGTTCCCCGGCCGCCTCTGGGCGATGACCCTCTATTCGGGCAAGAAGCCGATGGCGACCTTCACCATCGACGAGCAGAACATGCAGGCGCCGCAGGTCAATTTCAATTGAGCATGCGCTCGCTCGTCCAAGTGGCGGCGCTCCTGCTGGTCGCGCTCGTTGCCGCTCCGGCCTTTGCCGCGCCGACATTTCCGGCCCTCACCGGCAGAGTCGTCGACGAGGCCGGCATTCTTTCTGCAGACGAAGCGACCAAGCTCGCCGCAAAGCTCGCCGATCTCGAAACGAAGACTTCCGACCAGTTTGTCGTAGCGACGGTGAAATCGCTGCAGGGCTACGACATCCAGGACTATGGCGTGCAGCTCGGCCGCGCCTGGGGCATCGGCCAGAAGGGCACGAACAATGGATTGATCCTGCTCGTCGCGCCGAACGAGCACAAAGTCGGTTTCGAAGTTGGCTACGGCCTGGAAGGCACGATGACCGATGCACTGACCTCGGTCATCATCCAGAACGCCATCCTGCCGCGCTTCCGCACCAACGATTTCGTCGGCGGCATCGAAAACGGTGTCGATGACGCTATCCAGGTGCTGAGCGGGAGCGGCGAGGAGTTGAAACAGGAAGCCGCGAAGCGGCCGGCTGACAACAGCGCGTTCTCGGCGTTTCTGCCGATCCTTATCTTTTTTGCCATCTTCATCATTCTGCGCAGCCTGAGCCGGCCCGGCCGGCGGGGCGGGATATTCAGCAATGCCATTCTCGGCTCGACCCTGTGGAACGCCGGAAACTGGAGCCGCGGCGGTGGATGGAGCGGTGGCGGCGGGGGTGGTGGATTTTCCGGAGGCGGCGGTTCGTTTGGCGGCGGCGGTTCGTCGGGCAGCTGGTGATGGCCGCTCTGCCGCTCAGCGATGTCGACCGGCTGCGTGTCCGGGCGGCCGTGGCGGCGGCGGAAGCCAAGACCAGCGGCGAAATCTTCACCGTGGTCGCCGCGGCCAGCGACGACTACCGGCTCATTCCGATTCTCTGGGCCACGATCATCGCGCTGGTCGTGCCACTGCCTTTGATATTCCTGACGCTGTGGCCGGCATCGCTCATCTTCCTCGTGCAGCTTGCGACATTCGTTGTGCTCGCAGTGATCTTTTCGCTCGATGCCGTGCGACCGCTCCTCTTGCCATCGTCGGTGAAGCATGATGCCGCGCGGGCACTGGCGATCCGGCAGTTCCTGGCGCACGGGCTGCACACGACCGAACTCCGCACCGGCGTTCTCATCTTCGTATCGCTCGCCGAGCGACATGCCGAGATCATTGCCGACGAGGGGATCGCGACGAAGGTCGATGCAATGATCTGGAAGAATGCGATGGACCGCCTCACGTCCGCCATTCGCGGCGGACGCCTCGCGGACGGATTGGTAGCCGCGGTAAGCGAAACCGGTGCGGTGCTGGCGCAGCACTTTCCGCCCCGGCCGGGCGACAGGAACGAGTTGCCCGACGATCTCGTGCTGCTCTAACGTCGCGTCGGTTCATACGTCCGAGCATCCGCGATATGCCGCCTTCCGGCCCGAAACCGTCCGATCGTAACGCTGCGCTGCGGGCCAAGCTGGCCGAGGCCGTGCGATTGCACGGCGAAGGCCGCCTGGATGAGGCGCTGGCGATCGTGCGCTCCGACCGCGAGGCAGAGCGCAGCGCCACAGGACAGAATCTCGCCGGAGACATCCTGCTCAAGCGCGGCCGGCATCGCGACGCACTCAAGGCTTTCGACGCCGCCATCCGCCTGGCACCGCAGGCCGCGGAACCGCACGCTAATCGCGGCGTGGCGCTGCAGGGGCTTGGTCGGCTCGAGGAAGCGCTGGCGGAGGAAGACCGAGCACTTCGCATTCGACCCGACTACGCTGCCGCGCACTTCAACCGCGGCAATGTGCTCAAGGCGCTGAAGAGAACCGAAGACGCGGTCATGGCGTTTGACCGGGCGCTGAAAGCAAAGCCGGCGTTCGCCGACGCGCACGTCAACCGCGGCATGGCGCTGCTGGCGCTTCAACGCCCGCGCGAGGCCCTCGATGCGTTCAACGCGGCCATGGCGCTCTCGCCACGCTATGTCGCGGCTTTGGTCGGTCGCAGCGCGGCCTTATGCGCGCTCCAGCAGTACGATGCTGGTCTCGTCGCTGCCGAGGCGGCGCTTAGCATCGATCCAGACGATGTCGAGGCGCTACGTCTAAAGGCGCGTGTCCTTGCCAGTCTCGAGCGCCACGACGCAGTGCTTTCGATCGCCGACATGCTGATCGCCCGCGGAGGCGAAGCCGCAGCCGCCGGATACGTGATCCGGGCATCGACGTTGGTTGTCCTGCAGCGACCGGAAGAAGCCTTGATGACGGCGCAGACGGCGGTCAGCCTTGATCCGCTTGGCCCCGACGCTCGCGTTGTGCTGGCGCTTGCGCTCGCCGAATTCGGACGCCAGGAAGAGAGCCGTGAAGAACTCGCGATCGCCGAGCGGAACGGCGCGGTGGGTGCGGCCTATCTCCACGCACGCGCTCTCGCTCGGCTCAACGAGGGTGCCGCCGCATTGCCGGACTTTACTGCGGCTATCGCTCTTGAACCGGAAAACGCGACGTTTCACGTCCACCGCTCCTTCCTGCGCCTTTCCGTGGGAGATTGGGAAGGTGCGTGGGCGGAGCACGAATGGCGTTTGCGCCAGCCCTCCCGTCAATTGGATTTTCCGAGTACGGCGCCCTTCTGGCGGGGTGAGGACCTTCGCGGAAAGGTGCTCGCTGTCTATGCCGAGCAGGGCTACGGCGACACGATACAGTTCGTTCGGTACGTCCGGCTGATCCAGCATGAAGGGGGTCGCGTTATCCTGCTGGCGCCAGAGGCACTGCGCGCTCTATTCGCAGCAAATTTCACGGATATTGACGTCGTCGATCGTGCGACCGCGCTACCCACAATCGACTACCGCATCTCAATCATGAGCCTGCCGGCGGTATTCGACACAACACTTGAGAATGTACCGAACTCGCTGCCCTATCTGTTCGCCGATCCCGAAAGGCAGGCGCATTGGCGCGAGCGCATCGGAACCAGCGGATTTCGAGTTGGCATCGTGTGGCAGGGAAACACCCAGTACAAGCGCGACCGCGATCGTTCGATCAAGCTTAGCGAGTACGCGCCTCTCGGACGCATTCCGGGCGTGCGGCTGATAAGTCTTCAGTCCGCGGGCGGCGCGGGGCAATTGCGGACGAAGCCGGAGGGCATGCAGGTCGAGGAACTCGGTGAGGCTATCGTCAATAACCCCGACGGGTTCCGCGAAGTGGCGGCGGCAATGATGAACCTCGACCTTCTGGTGATGTCGGATACTGGTCCGACGCACCTTGCCGGCGCGCTCGGCCGGCCGGTCTGGCTGGCGCTGGCGCAGTATCCTGATTGGCGCTGGATGCGCGAGCGGGAGGACACGCCCTGGTATCCGACCATGCGGTTGTGGCGTCAGCAATCGCCGGGCGACTGGGCAGGTGTGTTCTCGCGCATGGCTGCGGCACTTGAGGCGCTGGTGGCGCGACATCGGTCCGCCTAGTGGCGGAAGTGGCGCATCCCGGTCAGCACCATGGCGAGGCCGCGCTCGTCGGCAGCCGCGATCACTTCGGCGTCGCGCATTGAGCCGCCGGGATGGATGGCGGCGGTGATGCCGGCGTCCGCCGCGACTAGCAGCGCATCGGGAAACGGAAAGAAGGCATCCGACGCACACACCGAACCTTGCGCCAACGATTGGGGCAGCCCGGCTTCGCGCGCGGCGTCTTCGGCCTTGCGGGCAGCCACGATGGCGGAATCGACGCGCGACATCTGGCCGGCGCCGATGCCTGCCGTGGCGCCATCCTTGGCATAGACGATGGCGTTCGACTTGACGTGCTTGGCGACCTTCCAGGCGAACAGCAGGTCGCGCACTTCCTGTTCGGTCGGCGCGCGTTTGGTGACGACTTTGAGGTCGGCGGCGGTGATCTCGCCGGCGTCGCGATCCTGGACCAGAAGACCGCCGGCGACGGTGCGTACCGTCAGGGTTTTCGCGCGCGGATCCGGCAGGCCGTCAGCGATGAGTAGCCGCAAATTTTTCTTGGTGGCCATGATGGCCCTGGCGGCATCGGAGGCGCCGGGCGCGATCACGACCTCGGTAAAGATTTTTGCGATTTCGGTGGCGGCGGCCTCGTCGAGCGGCCGATTCAGCGCGACGACGCCGCCGAAAGCGGAGGTGCTGTCGGTGCGAAACGCGAGGCGATAAGCCTCTGCCAACGTTGAGGAAACGGCGACGCCGCAGGGGTTGGCGTGCTTGATGATGGCGACGGCGGCGGCTTCCCTGGGGTCGAACTCGGCGACCAGCTCGTAGGCGGCGTCGGTGTCGTTGATGTTGTTGTAGGAGAGCTCCTTGCCCTGCATCTGAAGGGCGGTGGCGGGGCCGGGGCGAGGTTCGCCGGCTAAGTACAAAGCCGCTGATTGATGAGGGTTTTCGCCGTAGCGGAGGGTGAGGGGAGAGCGGCGTCCGGCGAAGCTTTTCCAGGGGCCGAGGGGCTCGCCCACGGCCGTGCCGAACCAGCCGGAAACGGCGGAATCGTAGGCGGCGGTGCGGGCAAAGGCGCGCGCGGCGAGCTTGCGGCGGAACTCCAGATTCGTGCCTCCGGACAGCGCGGCGGACAGCTCCGGATAGTCGGCAGGATCGACCACCACGGCGACGTAGCCGTGGTTCTTGGCGGCGGCGCGAATCATGGCCGGACCGCCGATATCGATGTTCTCGACGATCGTCCGCTCGTCCGCCCCGGACAGGGCTGTCCGCTCGAACGGGTAGAGGTTGCAGACGAGAAGGTCGATCGCGGGGATATCGTGCTCGTTCATCGCCGCAGCGTGAGCCGGGTCGTCGCGCACGCCGAGCAGGCCACCGTGGACGAGCGGGTGGAGGGTCTTCACCCGGCCATCCATGATTTCCGGAAAGCCGGTGATGTCGGAGACGTCGCGCGAGGCAATGCCGGCGGCGGTCAGCGCGGCGCGCGTGCCGCCGGTCGAGACGATCTCGACACCGGCCGCGGCGAGCGCCTGGGCAAGCTCGACGATGCCGGTCTTGTCGAAGACGGAAAGCAGGGCGCGACGGATGGGCAGGCGATCGGGGAGCGGAGCGGAAGACGGACGAATTGCCATCAGGTCAGCGGGCCATTTCGTTTTCGGGGACGGATGCAATGCGCTGGCGGCGGCCGGCGAGCGCGGTGCGGTGGAGCGTCCAGCCGACGGAGGGCGTCTGCTGGATGCGGCCGTAGATGACGACCTGCTCGGTGGCGCGGTTGCCGCGATTGTCGGAGAGCAGAATCGATTCCTCGAGCACGATCTCGGGCCCGTCGGTCTCGAACTCCCAGGTCTCGCCGTCGGGCAGCTCCATGACGACGGAGCGGCGCTCGTGCAGCACGGTGGCGCGGACGTTGGGATGGAGATGAAAGCGGATGGCGAAGGAGTCCTTGCCGCCCTTGTTGGCGGCGTTGCCGGAAGGGCTGACAAAGGTGTCGATGCCTTCCAGACGGTCGCCGGCATCGGCCAGGCTGAGCTGGCGCTCGTGGACGATGCGATAGCGGTCGACGTAGCCGTTGTGGCGGAACTGGAGGACGGTGGCGCCGTGGACGTTGCGGCGGGCGACGTCGATGCGCGAAGGACCGCTGACCACCGCCTCGCCGAAAATTTCGCCGACGAAGCCGCGCGTCAGGATGCGGCACGACGAGGTGTCGTTGATGGCGGCGGTGGAGTGGGCGGCGGTGGTGCGGGCGAGACGGCGAAGCGCTTCGGCACTCGGTTTGGGCACGCCGCAGTTCACGATCAGCCGCTGGCGGCCAACGCTCATCTCGAACGACAGGCAGCCGGCGTGGGCGCTGACGCTCATCTCGGGCGGCGGCGGGCCGCCGGCATCGACGAGCACGGTGGTGCCGCTGGCGTCGATGCGCTGGTAGCCGGAGTGCGGTGCGTTGGAGGGGGTGGCGGCGCGCGCGTCGTCATAGGCGAGGACCGTGGCGAGCTGGTCGGTGGCGGTGTCGCCCATGCCGTTGAAGTGGGCGAAGCTGCCATCGCCCTGCCGGAAGAAGCGCAGCATCGGCATCATGCGGTCGATCGCCGAGATGAGGATGCGCGAGGGCTGGATGCCCTTGGAGATGAACGCCTGACGGAGCGGGAGGAGGTCGAGGAGGATGTCGAGAATGGCGCCGGGATTGCGGCTGATGTGGCCGCCGTCGGGCAGCACCTGCGCGACCAGCTCGAGATCGAGACGGCGCTGGGCCTGCTTCAGGAAACGCGCCTGGTCGGGCATCGACAGGCCGATCGCGGAAAGCGCGATCATGACGTGCAGGCGCGGCAGACCCGGCGTGCCGTCGTACTCGACGCGGCGCAGATAGCGGACCTGCCGGTTCAGCGACTTCATGAAGCGACGGTAGAAATTGTAGTCGGCGCCCTCGAGCACCAACGGCGCCTGCGACAGCCAGGCGAGCAGACGGCGCGCGACGACCTCGGGCTCCCAGGCGGCGCGATCGCGATGAGCGGAGAAGCGAATCCACTCGTCGATCAGGCGGCGGGCATTGGTGCGCGCCTGCACCATGTCGGTGGCGCGCAGGTGGCGGAGCCAGGCGAAGGAATGGAGCTGGCGGGCCCACTCGTAGGTGGGCGGTTCGGCGTCGAAGACCGAGAAGCCGCGAATGTCGAGGCCGTCGCCGTTGAACATCCAGCGGCCGGCATAGATATCGAGAGCGACGGTCGGATCGGCGGTCCTGAGGTCGATCGGCGCAATCGTCAGCCGCTCGGCGTTGGCGCGGGCGTGGCGCCAGCGATAGAGCAGGCTGCCGTGGAAGCGGAAGGCAAGCGAGCGGCGCGCAGCGCCAACGGCGAAGCGCAACTGCCGACCGGGACCGGATGCTGAGCGGATCGCCATCCGTCCTCACAAACCTCCACAACACAGACGCCCAACCGACGGAGCTTGCGCCCCGATTCGCCGCCGGACTATCGCCTATTGGCGGACGGCGGCAAACACAAGGGTTGCAATTGTCACCGCTGCCCTCAGACCGTCCGGCGGAGCCGCATGATGAAGAAGCCGTCGAGACCGCCGAGACGCGGGTTCGGATCGGGAAGTTGGGAGGGAAGCGTGCGCACAGTGCCATCCGCCCGGACGATTTCGGCAAGGCCGCCGACCTCGGCCGGCGTCACCGGATCGAGCGCGAGCGGCAGGGTGGCGAGCACCCGCGCGAGATGGGCCTCGCCTTCCTCCGGCTCGAGCGAACAGGTGCAGTAGACCAGCCGGCCGCCGGGCTTCACCAGCGAGGCGGCGCGGGCCAGCATGCGCGACTGCACGCGGGAGAGCGTAGCGACATCCTCGGGCTGCTTCAGCCAGGCGACATCGGGATGACGGCGGATGGTGCCGGTGGCCGTGCACGGGGCATCGAGCAGCACGGCATCGAACGGGTCCGGCGGTTGCCAGGCGACGACGTCGGCGGTGACGGTCTCGGCGGCGAGGCCGAGGCGCGCGAGATTCTGTTTCAGGCGGGCCAGGCGCTTCGCCGAAATATCGACGGCGGTGACCTGTGCTCCGGTGGCGGCAAGCTCGGCGGTCTTGCCGCCGGGCGCGGCGCAGAGATCGGCGACGCGAAGCCCGGCGACATCGCCGAGCAGGCGGGCCGGCAAGGCCGCGGCGGCGTCCTGCACCCACCAGTCGCCGGCATCGTAGCCGGGGAGCGCCGGGATATCGCCGGAGGCGAGCGCGCGAACGGTGCCGGTCGGCAGCACGATGCCGCCGAGGCGCTCCGCCCACCCGATGGGATCGGCCTTCACCGAAACGTCGAGCGAAGGCTCGAGGCGATGGGCGGCCGCGATCGCGGCGGCCGTCTCCGCGCCATAGGCGGCAACCCAGCGCGTCCATAGCCAGGGCGGCGTGTCGCGCTCCGGCGCGGCGACGGCGGCAAGCAGCGTGGCGCGTTCGCGCGCGATGCGGCGCAGCACGGCATTGGCCAGCGCCTTGAAGTGACGGGCGTCGTGATCGGCGCCGAGCTGAGCCAGCGCCAGCGAGACCGCGGCATGATCGGCGACGCCCATGAAGAGAAGCTGCGCAGCCGCAACCTCCAGCACGCGCAGCAGGATGCCGGCCTTGCGCGGCCGGTGCTCGATCAGGCTGTCGAGAACGGCATCGATGCTGCCGAGATGGCGCAGCGCCATGCCGACGATGGCGCGGGCGAGCGCGCGATCACGCGGCGGGAGGCGCTCGTCGGCCGGGGCCCCTTCCAGCGCGGCGTCGAGCGGCTGGCCCTTGTCGAGCACCGCGGCGAGCAGGCGGACGGCGGCATCGCGGGCGGCAAGGCCTTCGGACGTGCGGGATGGCGAGGTGGCGGGGCGGGTCACGGAAAAAATCTGTCGGGCGCGGTCATGGAAGGGCAGGCGTTAGCGCGTGCTTCACGAAATCGCACGACAATTCTTGTCTCGCCATTCTTGACCTGACCGCTCTGAGAATTTATTCCTAGCACTCCGAGTCGCCCGATGAAGCTCCTTTTTCTCCTGCCGCTGTCGTTCCTGGCCGTTGCGCCGCCGGCGCACGCCGCCGAGGAGATATTGGCCGGACCGATCAATGCGCAGGTGGTCGACGTGCTCGACGGCGACACCATCGCCTTTCAGGCCAACGTCTGGCTTGGCACCAGCATCTCGATGCATGTGCGCATCCGCGGCATCGACACGCCCGAGCTGCACACGACCTGCGCGGCCGAAAAGACGATGGCACAGCAGGCGCGCGAACAGCTCGTGCGGCTCGCCGGCTCCTCGATTCGTCTGACCAACGTCGCCTACGACAAGTACGGCGGGCGGGTGGATGCCAACGTCGCCAATGCGGCGGGGCTCGACCTCGCCGCGGCGATGCTCAAGGGCGGGCTTGCGCACAGCTACGACGGCAGCGGGCCGCGCGTCGACTGGTGCCCGACGGCGAGCACGAAGCTCAGGTGAGAGTGCGAATGCCGTGGCGCGCGAGAGGCGCTCTTCGCGGCCTTCGTCGGGGATGGTTGATCTGGCCGCCGGGTGCTTCGATCGCCATTGGCGCCGACTCACTCCCCCATCCCTGGGTCCCCGCTTTCGCGGGGAAAGCGGAGCGCGAGACTGGAGTCGCGCGCTAACCAGCGGCGGCGCTAGGCGGGCTTGCCGCGGTTCTGGCGGTTCTTCACCAGATCGTCGACGACGGCGGGATCGGCGAGCGTCGAGGTATCGCCCAACGCCCCGTAATCGTCTTCAGCGATCTTGCGCAGGATTCGGCGCATGATCTTGCCGCTGCGTGTCTTGGGCAGGCCGGGGGCGAACTGGATGAGATCGGGCGAGGCGATCGGGCCGATCTCCTTCCGCACCCACTGCACCAGCTCCTTCCGCAGATCCTCCGACGACGATTCCCCGGCCATCAGCGTGACGTAGGCGTAGATGCCCTGACCCTTGATGGCGTGCGGGTAGCCGACGACGGCGGCCTCCGACACCTTGGGGTGGGCGACCAGCGCCGATTCCACCTCGGCGGTGCCGAGGCGATGGCCGGCGACATTGATGACGTCGTCGACGCGGCCGGTGATCCACCAGTAGCCGTCCTCGTCGCGGCGGCAGCCGTCGCCGGTGAAGTAGCTGCCGGGATAGGTCTTGAAGTAGGTGTCGACGAAACGCTGGTGGTCGCCGTAGACGGTGCGCATCTGGCCGGGCCAGCTATCCGTCAGGATCAGGTTGCCGGAGCCGGCGCCCTCAATGGGCTTGCCGCCGGCGTCGACCAGCGCCGGCTGGACGCCGAAGAAGGGGCGCGTCGCCGAGCCCGGCTTCAGCGCGGTGGCGCCGGGGAGCGGCGTGATCAGGATGCCGCCGGTCTCGGTCTGCCACCAGGTGTCGACGACCGGGCAGCGATCGTCGCCGACGACGCGGTGGTACCACTCCCAGGCTTCCGGATTGATCGGCTCGCCGACCGAGCCGAGGAGACGGAGCGAGGCGCGCGACGATTTCTTCACGAAGTCGTCGCCGGCGCCCATGAGGGCGCGGATCGCGGTCGGCGCGGTGTAGAAGATATTGACCTTGTGCTTGTCGATGACCTGCCAGAAGCGGCCGGCATCGGGATAGTTGGGGACGCCCTCGAACATCAGCGTGGTGGCGCCGTTGGCGAGCGGGCCATAGACGATGTAGCTGTGGCCGGTGACCCAGCCGATATCGGCGGTGCACCAGTAGATGTCGCCGTCGTGATAGTCGAAGACGTACTGGTGGGTCATCGAGGCGTAGACGAGGTAGCCGCCGGAGGTGTGCAGCACGCCCTTCGGCTTGCCGGTCGAGCCCGAGGTGTAGAGGATGAACAGCGGATCCTCGGCGCTCATTGCCTCGGGCGGGCAATCCTCGTCGACGCCGGCCGCCGCCTCGTGCCACCAGACGTCGCGGGCGCCCTTCATCGGCACCGGGTTGCCGGTGTTCTCGACGACCAGAACCTTGTCGACGTCGGGGGCATTGGCGAGCGCCTCGTCGACGTTCTTCTTCAGGGGCACGACGCGGCCGCCGCGGCGGCCTTCATCGGCGGTGATGACGAGGCGCGAGCTGCAGTCGTTGATGCGGCCGGCCAGCGAATCGGGCGAGAAGCCGCCGAAGACGACGGAGTGGACGGCGCCGATGCGGGCGCAGGCGAGCATGGCGATCGCCGCCTCCGGAATCATCGGCATGTAGATGGTGATGCGGTCGCCCTTTTTGGCGCCGAGCTGCTTCAGGACGTTGGCGAAGCGGCAGACGTCGGCGTGGAGCTGGCGGTAGGTGATGGTGCGCGACTGGGTGGGGTCGTCGCCTTCCCAGATGATCGCCACCTGATCGGCGCGGTTGGCGAGATGGCGGTCGAGGCAATTGGCGGAGACGTTGAGGGTGCCGTCCTCGAACCACTTGATCGAGACGGGGGCGTCGAAGGTGGTGTTCTTGACCTTGGTGAACGGGCGGATCCAGTCGATGCGCTTGCCGTGCTCGGCCCAGAAGCCGTCGGGGTCGTCGACCGAGCGCTGGTACATGGCGCGGTACTTTGCGTCATCGACCCAGGCGCGCTTCGCCCATCCCGGCGCAACCGGATAAACCTTGCCGTCCGACATCACCTGTTCCTCCCGCGGAGCCGTCAACGGTGCGGTCCGCCGGGGCAGTAAATCCCCGGAGGCGGGAGCGGCGCAAGTCTCGCGGTGACGTCAGGTCGTCGGCACCCCGGCGGGAACGAGCGCCACGATGCGGTAGCCGGCGGCCTTCATGTCAGCGAGCAGCTCGGGCAGCATCTTGGCCGTCGCCTTCTTGATGTCGTGGAGCATGACGATGCCGCCGTGGTGGATGCGCAGGCCCTTGAGCACGTCGAGGCGGATCTGGTTGGCGGAGATACCGGTCCAGTCGTTGCCGACGACATCGGCGCTGAACATGCCGATGTTGGCGGCGGCGAGCTTGGCACGGAGCGCCTTGTCGTCGCCGAAGCCGGGGAAGCGGAAGAAGGGCGCCGGCGCGTGGCCGAGGATCGCGGTGATCGCGGCGATGCCCTTGTCGATCTGGGCGGCGCCCTGGTCGTAGGGGAGCGCGGCGAGGCTGAGCGGGTGGCTCCAGCTATGGGTGCCGATGGTCATGCCGTCGGCATCCTCGCGCTCCAGCAGCGTGGGATAGGCATGGGCCATGCGGCCGACGATGAAGAAGGTGGCCTTGACGCAGGCGGCATCGAGGGCGTCGAGCACCTTGTCGGTGCGGCCGGGGAGCGGGCCATCGTCAAAAGTGAGGACGACCTCGTCGGGAGCGAGCCCGAGGTTGCCGTGATACTGGATCGAGCCGACCCTGAGGCCGCCGTTGGTGCCGGTGGTATCGACGGCAAGGGTGCGCGAGACGCCAAGGGCGTTGGGATCGCTGCAATCGGCAAGCGCAGGCAACGTGGTCGCCGCCATCAGGACGACGGCAGCAGCAAGCAGGCGAACGGACATCTCACTCCCCCAGCCGGGACAGGCGCCGCGGCGTCTCTTAGCAGGCGCTCCGGCGCCCGATTATTACCGGATGTTGCGACCGTTGCGTCACGCCGCCGCAGTGACGCCGCCAAGGTTAAGGCTGGGAGAGTCCCTCGGCGCTCATCCTAGAGGCCGGCCATCTTGAGGACGGCCTTCCACTCCGTGTCGGTGACCGGCTGGACCGACAGGCGCGAGTACTTGACCAGCGCCATGGCGGCGAAGCGCTTGTCGGCCTTGATCGCGGCCAGCGTCACCGGCTTCGGCACCGGCTTCACGGCGGCGAGCGTGACGCACTGCCAGCTATCGTCGTCGGGCTCGGCGTGGGCTTCCTTCACGACCTCGACGATGCCGACGATCTCCTTGCCCTCGCCGGAATGGTAGAAGAAGCCGTCGTCGCTCTTCTTCATCGCCTTCATGTTGGCGATGGCGGTGAAGTTGCGGACGCCGGTCCAATCGGTGCCGGCCTTGCCCGCCTTGACCTGATCGTCCCACGACCACGATCCGGGTTCCGACTTGAACAGCCAGTGGGCCATCGCGGTGTCCTCCCTCCCTGCCTCGCGGTGAGGTTACGGGTGAGGCCGGGTCGCGTCCAGATGCGGCGCCGCCGCCCATGGCTTTCCCGGCTCTGCCTTTGATGGCGAACCCTGGGCCCCCGCTTTCGCGGGGGAAGCGGAGAAAGCCCGGGGGAAGCGGAAAGCCGTCAGGCGGTTTCGCGCTTCAGCGGTCGCGACATCAGGCCGTCGATGGCGGCGTCGATGGTGAGGTCGCCGTCGAGGACGGCCGCCACCGCCTCGACGATCGGCATGAGGATGGCGTGGTGGCGGGCGAGGTCGCGGGCGACGGCGGCGGTGGCGATGCCTTCGGCGAGCGCGTGGGGCGAGGAACGATCGCCGCCGAGGCCGAGATGGACGCCCCAGGAGAAGTTGCGCGACTGCGGGCCGGAGCAGGTCAGGGTCAGGTCGCCGAGGCCCGACAGGCCCATCAGCGTGTCGGGACGGGCGCCCATCGCTTCGGCGAGGCGGCGCAGCTCGGCGAAGCCACGGGCAATGAGGGCGGCGAGCGCGCTCGCGCCGAGCTTGCGGCCGGCGACGATGCCGGCGGCGATGGCGAGCACGTTCTTCACGGCGCCGCCGATCTCGACGCCGATGACATCGGTCTCGGCGTAAGGCCGGAAAGCGGACGTGCCGAGGGCATGGCAGAGGCGGAGCGCGAGCTCCTCGTCGGCGGCGGCGATGGTGACGGCGGTGGGCAGGCCGCGGGCAACGTCGGCGGCGAAGCTCGGGCCCGACAGCACCGCAGGAATGACGTGAGGCGCGACCTCGGCGACGACCTCGGACATGCGCTTGTCGGTACCGTGCTCCAGCCCCTTGGCGGCGATGACCACCGGCGTGGCGGCGGTGAGATGCGGGGCGAGTGGCGCGAAGCCGGCGCGGAGCTGCTGCGCCGGAAGGGCGAGGATGACGATGTCGCTGGATGCGGTCGCCATGAGATCGGCGGTCGCGATCAGCCCCTTGTCGAGACGGATGCCGGGGAGATGCGCGGCGTTTTCATGCAGGCGGTTGATGGCGGAAACCGCG
>JBEHXS010000047.1:0-14941 GCA_048498575.1 Pseudomonadota bacterium | reverse complement strand
GGCGAGGACCTGCGCCGGCAGCTCTACCTGACCAGCGACGACGGCGGCGAGGAACTGGCGCTGCGGCCCGACTTCACCATCCCCGTGACGCAGCACCACCTCGCCAGCGGGGCGGCGAAGCGGAAGGCGGGCTACGCCTACAGCGGGCCGGTGTTTCGCGTGCGGCCGGGCGAGAGCGGCGAATTCATGCAAGCCGGCGTCGAGTCATTCGGACGGGCCGACCGCGTCGCCGCCGACGCCGACATGCTGAAGCTGGCGTTCGCGACGGCGGCGCTGTTCGGCATCCGGAAGCCCACCGTGCGGATCGGCGACTCGGCGCTGTTCGCGGCGCTGCTCGATGCGCTCGATCTCACGCCGCCGTGGCGCGAGCGGCTGGCGCGCGCGTTCGGCGACACGCCGCGGCTGAAGAAATTCATCGCCAGTGCCAACCGGAAGACCGCCGCGCCGCGCTCCGAGCTCGAGGATGCGACGCTCTCCGAGGTGAAGGCGGCGGTGGCGGAGAAATTCGCGGCGACCGGCCTCGGCGAGGCCGGCGGGCGCACGGCCGAGGAAATCGCGGCGCGGTTCATCGCCAAGGAGGCCCTGGCGCTCGGCATTCCGAAGCGGGCGGCGAGCGCGCTGGCCGCCTTCTTGAAGATCGCGGGCACGCCGGCGAAGGCGCTTTCGGCGCTGCGGACGCTGGCGAAGGACGAGAAGCTGGCCCTTGGCAGCGCGCTCGACACGTTCGCCAAACGCAACGACGCCTTCGCCGCGCACGGCATCAAGCTGGACGGGCTGACGTTCGCGGCCGACTTCGGCCGGCGGCTCGACTACTACACCGGCTTCGTCTTCGAATTTCCATCGGCGGCCAACGGGCCGGTGATCGGCGGCGGCCGCTATGACCGCATGACGGCGCTGATCCCACGGTCAGGACGCGGGACCGGCCCCAGCGTGGCGGTGCCGGCGGTGGGCTTCGCGGTGTGGCTCGATCGCATCGGCAAGGGCGGACGGAAATGAGCGCGCCGCTGATCCTTGCCGTGCCCTCCAAGGGCCGCCTGCAGCAGGACGCGACCGCGCTGTTCAAGCGCGCCGGGCTCGGGCTGACCTCGGGCGGCACGCGCAGCTATCGCGGGCGCATCGAGGCGCTGCCCACGGTCGAGATCGCCTACCTCTCGGCGCCGGAGATCGCGCGCGAGATCGCAGCGGGTTCCGTGCACGCCGGGATCACCGGGCGCGACCAGGTGGCGGAGAGCGCCGACCGGCGGGCGGAGCTGTCGCTCGCGCTCGGCTTCGGACGCTGTGACGTCGTGGTGGCGGTGCCGGAGCCGTGGGTGGACGTCGAGACGATGGAGGACCTCGACGATGTCGCGGCCTCCTTCCGGCCGACGCACGGACGGCGGCTCACGGTGGCGACCAAGTACATCAACATCACGCGGCGGTTTTTCGCCGGGCACGGCATCGCCGACTACCGCATCGTCGAGAGTCTGGGCGCGACCGAGGGGGCGCCAGCATCGGGCGCGGCGGACCTCATCGTGGACATCACCTCGACCGGTGCGACGCTGCGCGCCAACGGGCTGAAGACGCTCCGCGACGGGCTGATCCTGGCGTCGGAGGCGCACCTGGTGGCGAGCAAGAAGATGCGCTGGACGGCGGAGCAGAGGAAGGCGTACGCGGCGATCGTGGGGAAGCTGCGGGCGGTGGTTTAGGGCGAGGCGGCCCCCCTCACCCTTCCGCTCTAGGCTCGCTCTGCTCGCCAAGAGCGGAAGCCCTCTCCCACAAGGGGAGAGGGGATGCCGCGGGTGCAATTTGATTGTGTGACCTCACGTCGGCCGGGCGAATGCCTTGCGCAGCTTCTCGACGTCGGTGCGGCAGAAGCAGCCGGAGATGTGGTCGTTGACGAGACCCATCGCCTGCATGAAGGCGTAGACGGTGGTCGGGCCGACGAAGGTCCAGCCGCGCTTCTTCAGCTCCTTCGACAGCGCGACGGACTCGGGTGACGTCGACTGGGCGCGGAGCGCCTCGCGATCCAGCGTCTTCGGACGCAGCTTCGCGTTCGGCTCGTAGCGCCAGAAGAAGGCGGCGAGCGAGCCCTCCTTCCCGATCAGCTCCAGCGCGCGATTGGCGTTGTTGATGGTGGACTCGATCTTGCCGCGATGGCGGACGATGCCGGCATCCTTGAGCAGGCGCGCGACGTCGCGCTTGCCGAATTCCGCGACCTTCGGGATGTCGAAGCCGGCGAAGGCTTTGCGGAAGTTCTCGCGCTTCCTCAGAATCGTCAGCCACGACAGGCCGGACTGGAAGCCTTCGAGGCAGAGCTTCTCGAACAGGCGCGAGTCATCGGCGACCGGGCGGCCCCATTCGTCGTCGTGATAGGCGGCGTATTCGCCGCCGGTGCCGCCCCAGAAGCAGCGGCGCTTGCCGTCCTCGCCGACTATCAATCCGTCGCTGTCGCTCATCGCCCGTAACTCTTCCTTAGCCTTGGAGTCGCAGGGTAACCCCCGCTTCCGTGTTTGTGCCACCGAGTAACGAGTACCCCCACCATGCGTTCGCTTCTGTCAGCAGCCGCGCTGGCCTCGCTGATCGCGCTCCCGGCCACCTCCGCCCTAGCCTTCAATGCCGGCACCCCGCCGGGCGTTCTCAGCCCCGACCTTGCGGTCGTGACGCAGGATACGCCGCAGGGCAGCACCGTCACCATTCCAGGCGAATCGGACCAGGTGCGCGACTACCCGCTGCCGGCCGAATTCATGCCGCAGGTGGTGAGCTATGCCAGCGGCGAGAAGGCCGGGACGATCATCATCGACACGGTTTCGCGCCACCTTTACCTGATCATGGGCGACGGCAAGGCGCTGCGTTATGGCGTCGGCGTCGGCAAGCCGGGCTTCGAATGGGCCGGTGTCCACTTCGTCAGCCGCAAGGCGGAATGGCCGGACTGGACGCCGCCGAGCGAAATGCTGAAGCGGCAGCCGGGCATCCCGACCCATATGGCGGGCGGCCTCGATAATCCGCTGGGCGCCCGGGCGCTCTACCTGGGTTCAACCCTTTACCGCATTCATGGCACCGCGGAACCGTGGACGATCGGCCAGGCGGTGTCTTCCGGCTGTATCCGGATGCGCAACGAGGACGTGGTCGACCTCTACCGGCGGGTGCCGGTTGGAACCAAAGTCATCGTCATGTGATTTGCATCACCGTTCCGTGACCCGAGACGGCTTGCCCGCAGGGGGGCGGATTCGGTAATTTTCCTTATTCCAAGCACTCGTGGGGAGCTTGAGACAATGCGCATGGGCAGACTGATTTTCGCGGCGGTGCTGAGCGCCGGCGTGGCAACGAGCGGCGTCGCACACGCCGGGCCGCTGGCCGATTTCTTCGACAGCCTGCTTTCGGGCGGCAACAGCGACGACAGCTCGCAATACGCCGGGCAGGTCCTGTGGCCGGAGGACGTTTCGCCGGAACGGGTGGTGCCGTGGAAGTTCCACCGGCAGGAGGTCTCGTACCAGACCAACGAGAAGCCCGGCACGATCATCATCGATCCCGACCAGCACTTCCTCTACTTCATCGAGGGCAACGGCGCGGCGATCCGCTACGGCGTCGGCGTCGGCCGCGAGGGCTTCGGCTGGCGCGGCACCGTGCACATCGGCAACAAGGCCGAGTGGCCGGGATGGACCCCGCCGCCGCAGATGGTGGCGCGCGAGCGCGCCCGCGGCGTGCGCCTGCCGACCCACATGGCCGGCGGACCCGACAACCCGCTCGGCGCCCGCGCCATGTATCTCTACAACGGCAGCGGCGACACCGGCTTCCGCATCCACGGCACGAGCGAGCCGTGGACGATCGGGCTCAACGTCTCGTCGGGTTGCATCCGGCTGGTCAACGACGACGTGACCGACCTGTACAATCGCGCCAAGGTCGGTGCGAAAGTCATCGTGATGTAGGAATCGGCTGTCTGCCGGACGTCGAAAGGACCGCCCTCGGGCGGTCCTTTGTTTTCCGGGCATGCGCGTCTACATTCGGCGCGCAATCGCTTCGCGACTGGTCCATTCCATGAACGATACCGCCGTGAAGACGCCGAATTCGGCCGGTGGCGGCGCCGTCGCCGCAGCAGCCAACCCGCTCGACAAAGCCGCTATCCGCCGGATCATGGTCGGCATCATCCTCGCGATGCTGCTCGCGGCGATGGACCAGACCATCGTGGCGACGGCGCTGCCGACCATTGGCAACGACCTGCACGACGTCGAGCACCTGCCGTGGGTCGTGACGGCCTATCTGCTGAGCGGCACGGCGGTGACGCCGCTTTACGGGAAATTCGCGGACGTGGTGGGCCGGCGCGTCACCATGATGACCGCGATCTTCGTCTTCGTTGCGGCATCGGTCCTTTCGGCCATCGCCCCGACCATGTGGTTCCTGATCGCCGCGCGCTTCCTGCAGGGGCTCGGCGGCGGCGGACTGATCGCGCTGTCGCAGACGATCGTCGGCGACGTCGTGCCGCCAGTGGAGCGCATGCGGTACCAGGGCTATTTCGCGATCGTCTTCATGATCTCATCGATCGCCGGACCGGTCCTTGGCGGCTTCTTTTCCGACGAACTCCACTGGTCGCTGATCTTCTGGATCAACCTGCCGCTCGGGGCGGTTGCCTTCTACATGACAAACGACGTCATGAAGCGCCTGCCGCGCCGCGAACGGCCGCACAAGATCGACTACATCGGCGCGAGCCTGGTGGTCGTGGCCGCGGTGAGCGTGCTGCTCGCGCTGTCATGGGGCGGCGGCTCCTACGCGTGGAGTTCGGTGCAGGTTCTCGGCCTGCTCGCCCTGTCGGCGGTGGCGTGGGTGCTTTTCGTGATCCGCCTGAGGACCGCGGCCGAGCCGTTCATCCCGCTCTCCGTGACGTCGCATCCGGTGGTCGCCGCGGCAACCGCGGCCTGCTTCTTCGCCGTCGGCACCATGGTTGCCCTCACCATCTATCTGCCCCTCTATTTCGAGGTGGTCATGGGAATGAGCGCCAGCTGGTCGGGGGTGTCGCTGATCGCCTTCATCGGCGGCACGGTGGTCGGTGCGCAGCTCGCCAGCCGCGTCATGGCGTGGACGCCGCACTACAAGCTCGGGCCTGTCGTCGGACTGGCGGTTGCGGCCATCGGAATGGGGGTGTTCGCTTTCGTCGCGCCCCTCCTGTCATTGTGGGAGACGGAGGTGCTGCTGGCGATTGTCGGCACCGGGCTTGGCACCATTTTCCCGATCACGACCGTTGCGGTGCAGAACGCGGTCGAGCCGCACGAGCTCGGCACGGCGACGGCTGCATTCAATTTCTTCCGCTCGCTCGGCAGCGCCTTCTTCGTCGCCGTTTTCGGGGCGGTCTTCATCGGCAGCCTCGGCGTCGGCGGCCAGGCCATCGGCTCGCTCGAGCAATTAATCCAGCAGGCAGCGACGCAAGGCACAGCCGTCGGCCCGGCGTTTCTCTACGTGTTCGGCGCAGCCGCAATCACGCTCGCCATCGGCTTCCTGTCGATGACGGTAATGGAGGAACTGCCGCTGCGCAGCCGATAGGCGCGCAGGGGCCTCGCCTAGGCCGTTCGCGCCGGTCTTCAAGAGACCAAGTGCCGCCCGCAAGCGGCCCTTTGTTTTTGACGGCGCAGGGTCTATAGCGGCGCCTCTCCTCCGACCCCAATTCGCGTTTTTCCATGGACGATACCGTCGCCACTCCGACTGCCGCCGTGCTTACGCCCGGCGAAATCCGCCGCATCATCTTCGGCATCATGCTCGCCATGCTGCTGGCGGCGATGGACCAGACCATCGTGGCGACGGCGCTGCCGACGATCGGCAACGACCTCGGCGACCTCGAGCACCTGCCGTGGATCGTGACGGCCTACCTGCTCAGCGGCACGGCGGTGACGCCGATCTACGGCAAGCTCTCCGACATCGTCGGGCGGCGGGTGATGCTGCTCGTCGGGGTGGCGATCTTCGTCGCCGCGTCGGTGCTGGCGGCGCTGGCGCCCACGATGTGGGTGCTGATCCTCGCCCGCCTCCTGCAGGGGCTGGGCGGCGGCGGGCTGATCGCGCTGGCGCAGACGATCATCGGCGACATCGTCGCGCCGCGCGAACGCATGCGCTACCAGGCGTATTTCGCCTCGGTCTTCGTGACCTCGTCGATCGCGGGGCCGATCCTCGGCGGCTTTTTCGCCGAGCGGCTGCACTGGTCGTTCATCTTCTGGATCAACCTGCCGCTGGGCGCGCTGGCGCTGGCGCTAGCCAACAACGCCCTCAAGCGGCTGCCGCGGCACGAGCGGCCGCACAGGCTGGACTTCCTCGGCGGCGCGCTGATGATCGTCGCCACGGTAACGCTGCTGCTCGCGCTCTCCTGGGGCGGCGCCGAATATCCGTGGACCTCGCTCGAGGTGATCGGGCTCCTCGCGATCTCGGCGGTGGCGTGGGGGCTGTTCGTGTGGCGTCTGCTGACCGCGGCAGAGCCGTTCGTGCCGCTCTCGGTGATGCTCCACCCGGTAGTGGCGGCGGCGACGGCCAGCAACTTCTTCGCGGTCGGCACCAGTGTCGCGCTCACCATCTACATCCCGATCTACTTCGAGGCGGTGCTCGGACTCTCCGCCAGCCAGTCGGGGCTCGCGCTCATCGCCTTCGTCGGCGGGACGGTGCTCGGCGCGCAGACCGCCGGCCGCATCATGATGATCGCCACCCACTACAAGCGCAGCCCACTGATCGGGCTGATCGTGGCGACGATCGGCATGGGGGTGCTGGCCTTCGGGCCGGTGCTTTCGCTATGGCCGCTCGAGGTGCTGCTGCTCGTCACGGGCACCGGCCTCGGCACGATCTTCCCGGTGACGACGGTCGCCATGCAGAACGCCGTGCCGCTGCACCAGCTCGGCACCGCGACGGCGAGCTTCAACTTCTTCCGCTCGCTCGGCAGCGCGATCTTCGTCGCCCTGTTCGGAGCGATCTTCATCAGCGCGCTGGGGCTCGGCGGCCAGGCGATCGGTTCGCTGGAGCAGCTCATCAGCGAGGCGGCGGCGCATGGCACCGCCGTCGGCCCGGCGTTCCGCTACGTCTTCGCCGCAGGCGTGGTGACGCTCGCGATCGGCTTCGTGTTCGTCGCGCTGATGAAGGAGCTGCCGCTGCGAAGTGGCCGGCCGGCGCCTGGCACGGCCGTCCACGAGTAGCGGCGGCGCCTTTCAGACGATCAGGCGGTAGGCCGAGAGCGTCAGGAACGGCGACAGGGTATCGGCGGTGGAGAGGCGGCGGAACAGGTCGATTGCCTCGGGGAAACGGCCCTTGGCGTAGTTATCGGCGCCGATCTCGCCCTTCACCTTCTCCATTTCCTCGCCGAGGCACGTCTCGAAGAGTGCCTTGGTGGCTTTCTTGCCACCTTCCAGCGTCGCTTCGAAGTGGATCTCCTGCCAGGCCTGCGAGCGGCTGATCTCGGCGGTCGCGGCGTCTTCCATCAGATTATAGAGCGGGACGGCGCCGCGGCCGCGCAGCCAAGCCTCGATGTACTGCACGCCGACGCGGATGTTGTGGCGGAGCCCCTCTTCGGTGCGCGTGCCTTCGTGCACCTCGAGCAGGTCCTTTTGCGTGGCGTGGACGTCCTGACGCAGCTTGTCGAGCTGGTTCGGCTGCGGCATCAGGCGGTCGAACACCTCCTGCGCGACCGGCACCAGATCGGGGTGGGCGACCCAGGTGCCGTCGTGGCCGGCCTTTGCCTCGCGCTCCTTGTCGGCGCGCACCTTCTCGAAGGCCTGCTCGTTGATGTCGGGGTGCTTGCGGTCCGGAATCTGGGCCGCCATGCCGCCCATGGCGAAGGCGCCGCGGCGGTGGCAGGTCTTGATGAGCAGCTCCGAGTAGGCCTTGAGGAAGGCCTTGCCCATGACGACCTGGCCGCGATCGGGCAGCAGGAACTCGGGCTTGTTCCTGAGCGTCTTGATGAACGAGAAGATGTAATCCCAGCGGCCGCAGTTCAGGCCCGCCATGTGGTCGCGGAGCTCGTAGATGATCTCGTCCATCTCGAAGGCGGCGGGCAGCGTCTCGATCAGCACAGTGGCCTTGATGACGCCGGCGGGAACCCCGCGCTCCTTCTCGGCGTGGACGAACACCTCGTTCCACAGCCGCGCCTCGAGGTGGCTCTCCATCTTCGGCAGGTAGAAATACGGGCCCGAGCCGGCGGCGAGCGCGGTCTTCGCGTTCAGCCAGAAATAGAGGCCGAAATCGAACAGCGCGCCCGAGATCGGCTGGCCATCGACGAGGAAATGCTCCTCGGGAAGGTGCCAGCCACGCGGACGCACGAGCAGCACCGCGGTCTTCGCCGCGAGCTTGTAGTCCTTGCCGGTCGACGGTTCGGTGAAATCGATCTTGTTCGCCCAGCGATCCTTGAGGTTGATCTGGCCCTCGATCTGGTTGGTCCAGGTCGGCGAATTGGCATCCTCGAAATCCGCCATGAAAACTTTGGCGCCGGAGTTCAGCGCGTTGATCACCATCTTGCGGTCGGTAGGGCCGGTGATCTCGACGCGGCGGTCGAGGAGGTCCTTCGGGATCGGCGCGACCTTCCAATCGCCGTCGCGGACGGATTTGGTCTCGGGCAGGAAATCGGGCAGGCCGCCGGCGTCGAAGCCGGCCTGGCGCTCATCGCGGCGGGCCAGCAGGCGGAGGCGGCTGGCGTTGAACTTGCGGTGCAGCCCGGCGAGGAACGCCAGGGTCTCCGGGTTCAGAATCTCGTCGTAGCGGGGACCCCAACTACCTCGGATATCGATGCCGGCGAGTGCCGGCTTGCCATCAGCCGCTGCCATTTAATCCTCCCATGTTCTTGCAATTGGCCCCCTGTATGGCACAGGGTCCCCTCCGCCTGAACCGGCTAACGGTAGGCGCAGCCATGCATCTGCCGCATCCCAGACAGGCCGGACCCCAATGTCGCCGATTATTTCCGTCAGCGGGCTGACCAAAAGCTACGCTTCCGGCTTCCAGGCGCTGAAAAGCATCGACCTGGAAATCCAGCCGGGCGAGATTTTCGGCCTGCTCGGCCCGAACGGCGCCGGCAAGACGACCCTGATCAATATCATCTGCGGGATCGTCACCCCCAGCGCGGGCACCGTGACTGTCGGCGGGCACGACATCATCCGCGAATACCGGGCCGCGCGGGCGATGGTCGGCCTCGTGCCGCAGGAGCTGACGACCGACGCGTTCGTGTCGCCATGGAATGCGGCGAACTACAGCCGCGGCCTGTTTGGCAAGCCGCGCAACCCCGAGTTCGTCGAGAAGGTGCTGCGCGACCTTTCGCTGTGGGACAAGCGCAACCAGAACATCATTACGCTGTCGGGGGGCATGAAGCGGCGCGTGCTGATCGCCAAGGCGCTGGCGCACGAGCCGGAGGTGCTGTTCCTCGACGAGCCGACGGCCGGCGTCGACGTCGAGCTGCGCAAGGACATGTGGCAGACGGTGCGGCGGCTAAGGGAAGGCGGCACGACGATCATCCTGACGACGCACTACATCGAGGAAGCCGAGGAGATGGCCGACCGCATCGGCGTCATCAACAAGGGCGAGATCATCCTCGTCGAAGACAAGGCCGAGCTGATGCAGAAGCTCGGCAAGAAGGAATTGACGCTGCAACTCCAGACAAAGCTCGACCGCGTGCCGGAGTCGCTCGCCGGCTTCGGCGTCACGCTGTCGGCCGACGGCACAGCACTGACCTACACCTACGACACGCGGCGGGAGCGCACCGGCATCACCGCGCTGCTGACGGCGCTCGCCGAGGCCGGCATCCGCTTCCGCGATCTTGCGACCAGGCAAAGCTCGCTGGAAGATATCTTCGTCAGCCTGGTGCGGAGCGACCGATGAACCCCACCGCTATCCGCACAATCTATCTCTTTGAAATGGCGCGGACTTTCCGCACGCTGCTGCAAAGCATCGTGGCGCCGGTGATCACCACGGCGCTCTATTTCATCGTCTTCGGCTCGGCCATCGGCGGGCGCATCTCGGACATCGAGGGCATCAGCTACGCTGCCTACATCGTGCCCGGCCTGATCATGACGACGCTGATCCAGCTCAGCATCTCCAACGCCTCGATCGGCATCTACTTCCCGAAATTCACCGGGACGATCTACGAGCTTCTCTCGGCGCCGATCTCCTACTTCGAGATCGTGCTCGCCTACGTCGGCGCGGCGGCGACGAAATCGGTGATGCTCGGGCTCGTCATCCTCGCCACCTCGGCGTTCTTCGTGCCTCTCCGGGTCGACAACTGGCCGGTGATGCTGGGTTTCATGATCCTGACGTCGGTGACGTTCAGCCTGCTCGGCTTCATCATCGGCATCTGGGCGGACGGATTCGAGAAGCTGCAGGTGGTGCCGCTCTTGCTGGTGACGCCCCTCTCCTTCCTCGGCGGGACGTTCTATTCGGTGCACATGCTGCCGGCGTTCTGGCAGGCGGTGTCATTTTTCAACCCGGTGGTCTACCTGGTCAGCGGCTTCCGCTGGGCGTTCTATTCCATCTCCGACGTCAACGTCGTGTGGAGCCTGGTGATGACCCTGGTGTTCCTCGGCATCTGCCTGGCCATCGTCGGCTGGATTTTCCGCACCGGCTACCGGCTCAAGACGTAGGAATTCAGCGCGCGCGGGATGGGGCCACCGTAGGCCCAGTCGAGGAGTTCCACGGTGTGGAGCACTGGCTTCGCCGTGCCCTTCCCGATTTGCGTCAGGCAGCCGATGTTGCCGGCGGCGACGATCTCGGCGCCGGTCGCCTCGATGTTCGCCACCTTGCGGTCGCGCAGTTTCCGCGCGATCTCGGGCTGGAGCATGTTGTAGGTGCCGGCCGAGCCGCAGCAGAGATGGCCCTCGGCGACGTCGCTGACCTTGAAGCCGGCCTTGGCGAGGAGCGCCTTCGGCGCGAACTTGACCTGCTGGCCGTGCTGGAGCGAACAGGCGGCGTGATAGGCGACGGTCGGGCGGTCCATGCGCTTGGGCGCGCCGAGATCGAGGACCTCGAGGTATTCGGTGATGTCCCTGGCCAGCGCCGAAACCCGGGCGGCCTTGGCTGCATAAGCCGGATCGGTGCGCAGGATGAAGCCGTAGTCCTTGACCGTGGTGCCGCAGCCGGAGGTCGTGACCAGGATGGCGTCGAGGCCACCATCGTCCATCACCTTCGTCCAGGCATCGACGTTGTTGCGGGCAAAGGCATGGGAATCGGCGGTGCGGCCCATGTGATGGGTGAGCGCGCCGCAGCAGCCCTCGCCCTCGGCGATCACGACCTCGATGCCCTTGCGGGTAAGCAGGCGGATAGCGGCCTCGTTGATGCCGGGATCGAGGACGGACTGGGCGCAGCCACGGAGCAGCGCGACGCGACCCTTGCGGCGGCCACCCTCGGCCGGAAAGACTTGCGGACGGGACGAAGCGGACGAGCGCGGCAGGGAGGCCGGCGCCAGCTCGAGCATCGCGGCGAAGCGCGACAGCGCCGGCACGCGGCGGAGCAACGGGGCAAACGGCTTGCCGAGAATGGCGGCAAGGCTCGCCGCGCGGAAACGCGAGGGATAGGGCAGGATCGCCGCCAGCATGCGGCGGACGAACCGATCCGCCGCGGGCCGCGTGTAGGTCTTTTCGATGTGGGCGCGGGCGTGATCGACGAGATGCATGTAGTCGACGCCCGACGGGCAGGTCGTCATGCACGACAGGCAGGACAGGCAGCGATCGACGTGGGTGACTACGTCCTCGGTCGCGGCCTTGCCGCCCTCCAGCATGTCCTTGATCAGATAGATGCGGCCGCGCGGGCTGTCGAGCTCGTCGCCGAGGAGCACGTAGGTCGGACAGGTCGCGGTGCAGAAGCCGCAGTGAACGCAGGTGCGGAGGATCTTTTCCGACACGTTCGTATCGGGATCGGCAAGCTGGGCGAGGCTGAAGTTGGTCTGCATCAGGAATCGGCTCGGATCATTTCAGACGCCAGCGTACATGCGGCCGGGATTGAGGATGCCGGCGGGGTCGAAGGTCGCCTTGAGCTTGCGCGACATCGCCATGACCGGCGCGGGAAGCGGCTCAAAGACATCGACGGCGTTGCGCACGCTTTCCGGCGCGCGGACCAGCGTGGCGTGGCCGCCGACAGCGCGGACCGCGCCGCGGACGACGGCGGCGCCGGCATCATCGCCCTCGCCGCCCACGATCCAGACGAGGCCGCCGCCCCAATCATAAAGGACACGGGCCTGGAAGGCGGCCTTCGCCGTGGCGGCGATGGCGGGACCGTCGCTCGGCTTCACCGAGACGCGCCAGATCGGCGTCGAGAACGGCGCCGAGACGCCATCGAGATCGAGGATGGTGAGCCAGAGGCTCCGCGATGTATCGGCGCCAAGGATGTCGGCGTCGGCGAAACCGGCGAGCAGCTCGCGCAAGCGCTGGGCGCGATCGGCGACCGAGGCGGCGAAGCCGTCGAGGCGGAGGTAGGTGCGGGCTGGCTCGCCCTCGTCGGCCGGGGCATGGGCGGCGCCGGTGACCGAGAACGGCGAGCCCAGCGCGGCAGACATGGCGGCGACGGCGGTCTCGTCGGACAGGCCGGTCAGCGCCAGCGTGGCCTCGGTTTCGGGGACAGGCTGGACCTTGAAGGTGACCTCGGAGAAAACGCCGAGCGTGCCGAGGGAGCCCGCCATGAGCTTCACGAGATCGTAGCCGGTGACGTTCTTCATGACGCGACCGCCGGACTTGACGATGTCGCCGGCGCCGGTAACCGCGCGGATGCCGATGAGGCTGTCGCGGGCGGCGCCGGAAACGATGCGGCGCGGGCCGGAGACGTTGGCAGCGGCGACGGCGCCGATCGTGGGCTCGCCGGACGAGCCGTAGATGCCGCGGTGATCCATGGGCTCGAAGGCGAGACGCTGGCCATGCCCGGCGAGCAGCGCTTCGACCTCCTTCAGCGCCGTGCCGGCGCGCGCCGAGATGACGAGCTCGGTCGGCTCGTACAGCGTGACGCCGGTGAGGCGCGAGGTGGAGAGGGTTTCGCCGGCCTGCACCGGGCGACCGAGCCCGTCACGCGTGCCGGCGCCGATGACGGAAAGCGGGACGCGTTCGCGGGCGGCGACGCGAATATCGTCGGCGAGATCCGCTTCGCTGGCCGGCGTCAGCATTGCCGGCCCGCTGTGACGGCGAAGGCTACCCGGCTACGTGAGACAGGTAGAGGCCGAGATAGTACGGCCAGATGAAGATGGCGAGGATGCCAATCCAGAAGGTGAGCTTGAGATAGCCGACGACAAAAAGCCATCCGGCGATCCAGGCGAGGCCGACGGAGCTGTGCTGTTCGATTCTGATGCGGTCCATGGACGGCACCATGGCGCGCGAGGTCGGCTACTGCCTTGATCTGGAGCAAGATCATCCGTCGACGGCGGCCGGCCGCCCTTCCAGCGGGAAGACCTTGCCCGGATTGAGCAGCCAGCGCGGATCGAGCGCGCTCTTCACCGCCATCTGGATGGCGAGGTCCTGCCGGTTGAACTGGTAGGGCATGAGGTCGCGCTTCTCGATGCCGACGCCGTGCTCGCCGGTCAGGCAGCCGCCAACATCGACGCAGAGCTTCAGGATATCGGCGCCGGCCTCTTCGGCAGCCGCGAGCTCAGCCGGATTGTTGGGGTCGTAGAGGATAAGCGGATGGAGGTTGCCGTCGCCGGCGTGGAAGACGTTCGCGACCTTGACGCCGTGGCCGGCGCAGATGGCGGCAACCTTGGTCAGCACTTCCGGCAGGCGGCCGGTCGGGATGACGCCGTCCATGCAGAAATAAGCCTCGGAGATCTGGCCGACGGCGCCGAAGGCGGCCTTGCGGCCCTTCCAGATGGCAGCAGTCTCGGCTTCCGACTTCGAGGTGCGCATGACCTTCGGCGCAAAGCGCATGGCGATGAAGGTGATGCGCTGGAGCAGGTCGTCGATCTCGGCCTGCGAACCCTCGACCTCAACGATGAGCAACGCGTCGACATCGAGCGGGTAGCCGGCGTGAGCGAAAGCCTCGCAGGCGTGGATGCACGGACGGTCCATGTACTCGATGGCGACCGGCAGGATGCCCGAGCCGATGATCGCGGCAACGCAGCCGCCGGCGGCCTCGGCCGAATCGAAGCCCATGAGCATCGGGCGCGCGCCTTCGGCGGCGCGCAGGATGCGCACCGTCGCCTCGGTAACGATGCCGAGCTGGCCCTCCGAGCCGGTGATCAGCCCGAGCAGATCGTAACCCGGCGCATCAAGGGCATCGCCGCCGAGATCGATGATGGTGCCATCGACCAGCACCATGCGGACGCCGAGCAGGTTGTTGGTGGTGACGCCATACTTCAGGCAGTGCGCGCCGCCGGAGTTCATGGCGACGTTGCCGGCGATGGTGCAGGCAAGCTGGCTCGATGGATCGGGCGCATAGAAGAAGCCATGGCCCGAGACGGCGTGGGTGATGTTGATATTGGTGACGCCGGCCTCGACCCGCGCGGTGCGATTGGCGTAGTCGAGGGCGAGGATGTGGTTCATCCGCGCCAGGCCGACGATGACGCAATCTTCGCTGGGGATGGCGCCACCGGACAGCGACGTGCCGGCGCCGCGCGCCACTACCTTGACGCGATGTTCGGACAGAAACTTCAGGACGCGGGAAACTTCCTCGGTGGTGCCGGGGAGCACGACGGCGAGGGGCACGGCGCGATAGGCGTTGAAACCGTCGGTTTCGTACGCCCGGCGCTCATCCAGCGAGGCAATAACGTGGCGTTCGCCCAAAATCGCGACGAGCCCGGCGACGATGGTGTCGCGGGCCGCAACCACGCGCAGATCAGGCGCCGGTAACGCAATGGCTGTCATGGGCGTTTCAATATCCTGCCGTTGCCGCTTCGCTCAAGCCGAATATAGTGCAGCTCGCGACGCACGACCGCGGCAAATTACAGGTGGTGACGAAACGTGAGCAATGGAATTGAGCGGGCGGCCGAGAAAGACCCGCGCCCGCACGTTGGACTCTTCGTCACCTGCCTGGTCGATCTGTTCCGTCCCAC
>JBEHXS010000046.1:0-15050 GCA_048498575.1 Pseudomonadota bacterium | reverse complement strand
GGCGAAATGACCGCAAGCAGCGAGCCCGGCCGCGGCACGACCTTCGAGATGCTGATCCCGCTGACGCTGGCGGCGACCGAAGCGCTGCAGGTCGATTGCGGCGTCACGGTCGGCATCCCGTTCGATGCAATCCGCCACGTCATGCACGCCGCCGACCAGCACATCTATCAGACGGCGCACGGCGAGGAGCTTGTCTTCGACGGCCGCGCGATACCCTTCGTGCGCCTGTCGCGCTGGCTTGCGCCCGAGACGGAACGCGCGGCGATCGGCCCGGCGATCGTGGTCGAAAGCGGCGGCCGGCTGGCGGCGATCGGGGTCAATGCCCTGATGGGCACGGCGCGCCTCGTCTACCGCTCGATTCCGGGGCTGGCGCCGGCGGCGGCGATCGTGGCCGGGGCCTCGCTCGATGCCGACGGCAACCCGCAACTGATGCTCGATCCCGACCGGCTGGTGAGCGAGGCGGAGGCGCATGTCGCGCCGGCGCCCCAGGCACCGGCCCGCGTGCGGCCGATCCTCGTCGTTGACGACTCGCTTACCACGCGGATGCTCGAGCAGAGCATCCTTGAATCGGCAGGCTATGACGTGGATCTCGCGACCTCGGCGGAAGAGGCGCTCGAGGTCGCCAAGCGCAAATCCTATTCGTTGTTTCTGGTCGATGTCGAAATGCCGGGCATGGATGGCTTCTCGTTCATTGAGCGCATTCGCGCCGATGCGGAGCTGCGCGACACCCCGGCGATCCTGGTCACCTCGCGCAACGCTCCCGAGGACCTTCAGCGCGGCAGGGACGCCGGCGCGCAGGACTACGTCGTGAAGGGCGAATTCAACCAGGCGGCGCTGCTCGCCCGCATCCGGGAGCTCGCGAACTGATGGCCATCGTTCGAGTGCTTGTCGTCGAAGACTCCACCACCGTGCGCGAGCGCCTGGTCGAGGTGCTGCGTTCCGACCGCGACATCGAGGTGATCGCCGCGGCCGACAATGGCAAGCAGGCAGTCGAGCTCTGCCGGACGCTGCGGCCCGACGTCGTCACCATGGACATGATGCTGCCCGAGATGAGCGGGCTCGCGGCGACGGAATACATCATGGCGTTCTGCCCGACGCCGATCCTGATCGTCTCCTCCTCGGTCAACCGCGGCGAGCTGTTCAAGACATACGAGGCACTCTCCGCCGGCGCCGTCGACGTGCTGGAGAAGCCGCGCGGCGACGAATTGCCGGGCGTCTGGGAACGCACCTTCCTGTCGACGGTGAAGCTGATCTCACGGATCAAGGTGATCACCCATCCGCGCGGGCGCCTGTCGCCCGGCCGTCCGCTGCTGCCCGTCGTGCCGCCGCTAATCGAGACGGCGGCCGCGACGCGCGTCATCGCGATCGGCGCCTCCACCGGCGGGCCGGGCGCGATCGTCGACATCCTGCGGTCGCTGCCGGCGAATTTCGACATCCCGATCCTGTTCGTGCTCCACATCAACGTGATGTTCGGCGCGGCCTTTGCCGACTGGCTGGACGGGCAGTCGGGGCTGCGCGTCGCCTATGCCGACGACGGCGAGCCGTTCACCAATGCGGCAGGCCGCGTGCTGATGGCGCGGCCGGATACGCATCTCGTGGTCCGCGAAGGACGCCTGCGCATCACGCACGACCCGGAGCGCCATTCCTGCCGCCCGTCGGTCGACGTGCTGTTCGATTCGGTGGCGCGCGAATTCGGCTCCAGCGCGGCGGGCGTGCTCCTCACCGGCATGGGCCGTGACGGCGCCTCGGGCCTGCTCGAAATGCGGCGCGCGGGCGCCTTCACCATCGCGCAGGATCAGGCGACCTCCATCGTCTACGGCATGCCGGCACAGGCGGTGGCGCTGAACGCGGCGACGCGCGTCCTGCCGCTGTCGGAGATCGGGCCGGCGTTGACGGCGCTGCAGCGCAGCCGCGACGCCAGGGAGTCGGCGGCGTGAGCGACAACACGATCCTCATCGTCGACGACAGCCTGACCGTGCGCATGGACCTTGCGGAGGCGTTCGAGGCGAGCGGATTCAAGACGATCCCGTGCGGGACGCTGGCCGAGGCGCGCGAGGCGGTGGATCGCAAGGCCGCGGCGCTGGTCGTGCTCGACGTGCTCCTGCCGGACGGCGACGGCGTCGAGTTCCTGGCGGAATTGCGCGCGCGGAGCGACGCGCCGCCGCCGGTGCTGATGCTGTCCAGCGAAGCGGAAGTGAAGGACCGCGTCCGCGGACTGAAGACCGGCGCCGACGAATACGTGGGCAAGCCGTACGACCGCAAATACGTCGTCGCCAAGGCGCGCGAACTGCTCCGCGACCGGCAGGTCGGCGCAAGCGACCGGCAGACCGTGCTCGTCGTCGACGACAGCCAGACCTTCCGTGAGGCGCTGAAGGAAGCGCTGGAGAACGACGGTTACGCCGTGCTGACTGCCGCCAGCGCCGAGGAGGGGCTGTCACTGGCGGGGCTGCGCCGTCCCGATGGCATCATCGTCGATGGCGTGCTGCCCGAGATGGATGGGGCGACGCTCATCCGGCGCGTCCGCCTCGACGCGGCGCTCCGCGGCATCCCGTGCGTGCTTCTGACGGGATCGCAGGACCGGAGCGCCGAGCTCAATGCGCTGGAATCGGGCGCGGACGCCTTCGTCCTCAAGACGGACGATACGTCGGTCGTCCTTGCCCGCCTCAAGGCGGCGATGCGCGGAGCGGCGGCGATGGCGCGGCCGGGCGGCGAGCTCGCGACGCTGCTCGGGCCGCACAAGATCCTCGCCGTCGACGACAGCGCGACCTACCTCAACGTGCTGACCGAGGCGCTGCGCGGCGAAGGCTACGACGTGGTGACAGCGCGCTCGGGCGAGGAAGCGCTGGAAATGCTGGCGATCCAGTCCGTCGGTTGCATCCTGCTCGATCTCATCATGCCCGGTCTCGGCGGCACCGAGACCTGCCGGCAGATCAAGAACACGGCGCTGATGCGCGACATTCCCCTGATCATGCTGACGGCGCGCGACGACCGCGCCGCGATGCTCGAGGGCTTCGGCGCCGGCGCCGACGACTACATCGCCAAGTCGAGCGAGTTCGACGTGCTCAAGGCGCGCGTGCGCGTCCAGATCCGCCGCAAGCAGTTCGAGGACGAGAACCGGCGCATCCGCGAAGAGCTGTTGTCGAAGGAGCTCGAGGCCGCCGATGCGCGCGCCGCCCGGGAAGTGGCGGAGACGCGGGCCGAGCTGGTGGCGGCGCTCGAGCGCAAGAACAAGGAGCTCGAGGCGTTCAGCTATTCGGTGTCGCACGACCTGCGCGCGCCGCTCCGCGCCATCGACGGCTTCAGTCAGGCGCTGATCGAGGATTACCCGGAGAAGATCGACTCCGCCGGACAGAATTACCTCAAGCGGATTCGCGTCGCCGCCCAGCGCATGGGCGAACTGATCGACGACATGCTGCAGCTGTCGCAGGTCAGCCGGGCGGAGCTGCGGGCGCAGCCGGTCGACCTGACGGCGCTGGCGCGCGAAATCGCGACGGGACTGTCGGCCGGCGGGCGCAAGGTCGAGGTGCGGATCGAGGACGGCCTTACCGCCAATGCCGACCGGCGGCTGATGAAGATCGTCATGGAGAACCTGCTCGGCAACGCCTGGAAGTTCACCGGCAAGGCTGACCATCCGGCGGTCGAGATCGGCAAGACCGCATCGCAGGAGGGGCAGGCCTTCTACGTCCGCGACAACGGTGCGGGCTTCGACATGGCGCTCGCCGACAAGATGTTCCAGCCGTTCCGCCGCCTGCATTCGGAGGCCGAATTCCCGGGAACCGGCGTTGGCCTCGCCACGATCCAGCGCGTGATCGACCGCCACGGTGGCAGGGTGTGGGCCGAGGGCAAGGTCGGCGCAGGCGCCACATTCTTCTTCACCCTTGCGGCATAGGCTCAGGCGATGAGCGAACGCACCATCCTGCTGGTCGAAGACAACCCCGACGACGAGGCGCTGACGCTGCGCGCCTTCGCCAAGAACCGGATCACCAATCCGGTGACGATCGCGCGCGACGGGGTCGAGGCACTCGACTTCCTGTTTGCGACCGGCGCGTACGCGGGACGCGACATCGCCGAGCGACCGGCGGTCGTGCTCCTCGATTTGAAGCTGCCCAAGCTCGACGGCATCGACGTGCTGAAGCGTATCCGGGCGGACGAGCGCACGCGGCTCTTGCCGGTGGTCATCCTGACGTCGTCGCGCGAGGAGCAGGACATCATCGACGGCTACCGCTTCGGCTGCAATTCGTACGTCCGCAAGCCGGTCGACTTCGACCAGTTCCTGGAAGCCGCCAAGCAGCTCGGCCTGTACTGGCTGCTCCTGAACGAGCCGCCGTAGGGAGCCGGTAAATGGCCGAGGTTCCGTCGCTCAAGCTGCTGCTGGTAGAGGACACCGAGGACGACGCGCTGCTGCTCGTGCGGCAGCTCGAGCGCGGCGGCTATGACCTGACGTTCGAGCGGGTCGACAATGCGTCGGCGCTCGAGGGGGCGCTTGGCCGGCGCGACTGGGACGTGATCGTCTCCGACTACAACATGCCGGCCTTCACCGGCGTCGATGCGCTCGGCATCGTGCGCGCCAAGGACAAGGACACGCCGTTCATCTTCGTCTCCGGCACGATGGGCGAGGAGACGGCGGTGGCGGCGCTGCGCGCCGGAGCGCAGGACTATTTCGTCAAGGGCAAGACGGCGCGGCTGCCCTCGGTCATCGACCGGGAACTGCGCGAGGCAGGGGAGCGGCGGGCGCGGCGGGCGGTCGAGGACAAGCTCCGCCAGCTTTCGCGGGCCGTCGAGCAGAGCGCCAACTTCGTCATCATCACCGACGCAGCGGGCGCCATCGAGTACGTCAACCCGGGCTTCGAGCAGGCGATGGGCTACGCCACCGGCGAACTCGTCGGGCGCGAGCCGTTCTTCCGCAACCTGACGGCGGCGGCGAACCAGGAGATGTGGGCGACGGCGCGCTCCGGCCTCGACTGGCGCGGCGAGTTCGGCAACGTCCGCAAGGATGGCTCGGTGGTCTCGGTCTCGGCGACGGTATCCCCGGTCGCCGACGACGACGGCAAGATCACGCACGTCATCGCGATCGAGGAAGACATAACGCGGCGCCGCGAGATCGAGGCGCAGCTTCGCCAGGCGCAGAAGATGGAAGCCGTCGGCACGCTGACCGGCGGCATGGCGCACGACTTCAACAACCTGCTCGCGGTCATCATCGGCAACCTCGACCTGCTCGTCGGCAAGCGGCCGGACGACGGCGAAGTGCAGGACCTCGCCAAGGAGGCGCTGGACGCGGCGATTTCCGGCGCCGACCTGACGAAGCGGTTGCTGGCCTTCGCGCGGCGGCAGCCGCTGCAGCCGCAGGAACTCGAGTTCAACGAGCTCTTGTCGAGCACGGTGAAGCTGCTCAGGCGCCTGCTCGGCAAGACTTACGAAATCAAGCTCGCGGTCGCCGACGACATGTGGCCGGTGGTCGCCGATCCCTCGCAGCTTGCCGCCAGCATCACCAACCTCGCGACCAACGCGCGCGACGCCATGCCCGACGGCGGGCGCCTCGTCATCACCGCCGCCAACAGCGTGCTCGACACGGACTATGTCCTCGAGCATCCCGAGGCGAAGGTCGGCGAGTACGTCGAGATCAAGGTCGCCGACAGCGGCACCGGCATGTCGCCGGAGCTGGTGGCGCGCATCTTCGAGCCGTTCTTCACCACCAAGGAGAGCGGGCGGGGCAGCGGGCTCGGCCTCAGCATGGTCTACGGCTTCATCAGCCAGTCGGGCGGGCACATTGCGCTGGAGAGCGCGGTCGGCGCGGGGACGACGTTCCACCTGTTTCTGCCGCGGGCGACGGCGGCGGCGCCGCTCCGGCGCCAGCCGGCGGACGAGCCCGAGGACCTCAGCGGCCACGGGCAGACGGTGCTGGTCGTCGAGGACGTGGCGCTGCTTCGCCGGGTCGTCATGCGCCAGCTCACCGAACTCGGCTACAAGCCGCTCGAGGCGGAATCGATCGGCGGCGCGCTCGCCATCCTGGAGCAGCAGCCGGTCGACATCGTCTTCGCCGACGTCGTCATCGGCGAAGGCCCGACCGGTTTCGACCTGGCGCGGGCGGTGAAGCAGCGCTGGCCGCACGTCCGCGTCGGATTCACCTCGGGCTTCCCGCAGGGCAAGCTCAACGCCGGCTCCGGCCCGCCGCCGGACGTCAAGATCCTGCTGAAGCCATACCGCCGGGAAGACCTGGCGCGGGCGCTCGCCGCACTCTGAGGCTCAGCCGGCGGCGGCCATGCTTTGGGCGAGGCGCGCGACGCCGGCGTGATCGACCTTGCCGGTGGCGAGCAGCGGCAGGTCCTGCACGACCACGACATCACCCGGGATGGTGAGCTCGGAGACACCGATGCTTTGCGCCTTGGCGGCGAACGCCTCGCGGGTCGCGCCGGGTTCGGCGATGAGCAGGACCAGGCGCTCGCCCTTGCGTGGATCGGGCAGCGTGGTGACGGCGAAGGCGGCGTCGGGCCAGACCTCAGCCGCAATGTTCTCGACGGCCGCGAGCGAGATCATCTCGCCGCCGATCTTGGCGAAGCGGCGGGCGCGGCCGCGGATGGTGACATAACCGTCGGCGTCGATATCGACAATATCGCCGGTGTCGTGCCAGCCGCCCGGCGGCGGCAGCAACGTGCCGGGGTGATCGCGGTCAAGGTAGCCCAGCATGATGTTCGGACCGCGTACCAGCAGCCTGCCGCCATGCGCCACGCCGGCAACCCGTTCGAGCTTTGCCTCGATGCCGGGCAGCAGGCGGCCGACGGTGCCTTCGCGATTGTTGGTGACGGTATTGAAGCACAGCGCCGGCGAGCCCTCGGTGACGCCATAGCCCTCGTGAATGCGGGCGCCGAATTTCTCCAGATAGAGGCGGCGGGTCGAGTTACGCAGCGGCTCGGCGCCGGCGACGATGAGGCGGAGGCTGGCGAAGTCGTTCGCGCCGCCGGCGCGGCCGTAGCCGGAGAGAAACGTGTTGGTGCTGAGCAGGATGGTCGCGCCCCAGTCGCGGACCAGCTCAGGAATGACCTTGTAGTGGAGCGGCGAGGGATAGAGGAAGACGCGGACGGCGATGACCAGTGGCAGGAAGAGGCCGATGGTCAGGCCGAAGGCGTGAAACACCGGCAGGCAGTCGAACAGGCGGTCCGACGTGCCGAACGCCAGGCAGGTCGCGCCCTGCGCGATGTTGGACAGCATGTTGCGATGGGACAGGACGACGGCCTTCGGCAGCCCCTCCGAGCCCGACGTGAACAGGATCGCGGCGGGATCGTCGGGCTGGCGTTTCACCAGCGGGCGAAAGGCCGAGAGAGCACCGGCGATCTTCGCCGCAACGCCGATCTCCTGCCGGATATCCTCGAGATAGAGGACGCCGACGTTGGTCGACAGGGCGGCGACGTCTTCCTCAAGTCGCGCCTTGGCGACAAAGACGCGCGAGGTGAGGACGGTGCGCACCCCGGCGACACGACAGGCGGCGAGCATGTTGGCGGGGCCGGCGGAGAAATTCAGCATCGCCGGAACGCGGCCGGCCGACATCAGCGCCAGCACCGTGACGGCGGCGCCGTTCGCGGTCGGCAGCAGCACGCCGATGCTGGCGCCGACCTCGGCCAGCGGCGCCAGCTTGCGGGCAAGTACCGCCGCCGCCGTCAGCAGGCGGCGATAAGTGAGCTGGCCGCTGCTCGGGTCCTCGGCGACGACGTAGCGCGACCCCACGCGCTTTGCGGCGGTGGCGATCGCCTCGGGTATTGTCGTCGCCGCGCGGGCCGCGATTGCGTCGGCCGACAGTATCTCGCTCATCACCAGAGCCAGTGCAGCAGCCAGCGGGCAGCCTCGGCGAGCGCAGCGGCGACGAAGAAAAGCACGGCGCTGATGATGACGGCGCCGGCCCAGCCGATGGCGATGAGGATGCCGTCGCGATGGATGATGCCGAGGGCGACGGCGGCGAGCGCGATCGCCGGCGGCGCATTCATGAGCGGCAGTGGCAGGAACAGGATCAGCGACAGGTAGAGGCAGAGCACGCCGGTCAGCCGCTCCTCGCGCACGAAGAAATTCCAGCGTGGCCGCGACACGCGCTCAAGCCAGTCAAGCACCGGGCCGACGTACTTGGCGATGGCGGCGAAGATCGAACGCGGAATGCGGATATCGAGCACGCGCTGCGGCAGTTTCGCGGCCTCGCCGAAGATGGCGAGATGCGCGGATATCAGAAGGAGCGGAATCCCGAGGATGCCGGAGGCGCTGGGGAGGGGGAGCGGTACCGTTTCGGGCAGAACGAAGAGCAGGATGGCGATGCCGTGGACGCGCGAGCCCGCAACGGCGACGACGTCGCCGAAGGGCACATGGCTCTCCGGGCGGGCGGCGAGCGAACGCAGGATCGCGGAGGCGCTTTCGCCTTCGGCGGCTGCATCCGCAGTCACGACCTTCTGCTCCACCGCGGCGCTCCCCGTTGCCTCGTCGGCCGTGGTGACACTAGACGCCCTTTGGCAATTTGGGCAATCGCCGCAGTAACGGTTGTTGACGGCGCGCGGAGCGCCCGCCCATGCTGCCGCCCGGCATCTGGGAGGAAGCGCCATGGTCCGTCTGGGGGGTAACGGGATTGCCGGGGCGGAGGGCGATCCCTTCGCCTTTGCGCGGGCGCATCGCACATTCGGCTATGGCGCCGCCTACTGTCCGCCGGCCGCCATCGGCGATGCGCGGCGGCTGGCAGACATCGAAGCGGCGTTCGCGCGGGAGAACGTCGTGATCGCCGAGGTCGGCATCTGGCGCAATCTGGTGACGCGCGACGACCAGGTGCGCAAGGCGCACCGGGAATACGCGGCGGAGAAGCTCGCGGTCGCCGATGCGGTCGGCGCCAGGTGCGCGGTCAGCTACATTGGCTCCTACGCGCCGGGCTCGGACTATGGCCCGTCGCCGGAGAACCTGACCGACGACGCCTTCGACGACGCGGTCGAGGCGGCGCGATACCTGATCGACACGGTCAAACCGAAGCGGGCGAAGTTCGCGCTTGAGATGGAGCAGTACAGCCTGCCTGACAGCGTCGACATGTATGTGAAACTGATCGAGGCGGTGGATCGCCCGGCGTTCGCGGCCCACGTCGACCCGGTCAATCTCGTGCTGACGCCGCGCACCTACTTCGATACCGGCGGGCTCATCCGCGAGATCTTCGCCAAGCTCGGCCCGTGGATCGTGTCATGCCACGCCAAGGACATCATCCTCCACCACCAGGCGGCGCTGCACTTCGACGAGATCATCATCGGCAAGGGCACGATGGATTATCGCGCCTTCCTCTCGGCGCTCGCCGGGCTCGGACGCGACGTGCCGCTGATGATGGAGCACCTCGAAGACGCCGAATATGCGATCGCGCGCGACGAGATTTTCAGGGTCGGCGACGCGATCGGCGTCGCGTTCGTCAATCGTGACGCTGTCGGGGCGAAGGCGGGCTGAACCGGCCATACCCTTCGGCATGGCTAACGGAGGGCTAACGCCTTTTCCGCGGTTTTCCCGACAATCGGCGGGTTCGCTCGATTCGGCCGGCTGCGATAGTTCCGGTTTGTCGACAAAGCCTGAAGGAAATTTTTAGAGAAATAAGTGACGGTCCAGGCTGCGGAATTCGCCAAGCGGATCACATGTTTAATCTCTCTCGGCTGACGCTCAACGGACGGGCGGGTGACTTGCCTGCGGAAATCTACATTCCGCTGGTCGACTCCCTCTACCGCGAAACGCGCACGCTTTTCCTCGGCTCGCTCGCCGTCTCGCTCGCCGTGCTCCTGACGGCGTGGAAGGACGGCAGCCCCTATCTCTACGCCTGCTGGGTCATTCTCGTCGTCATCGCCACCATCCGCGCTTTCGCGATGGGCCTCTACTCACGCCGGCGGGACAAGGTGGCGACGGTCGCCGAAGCGCGCCGCTGGGAGCACCGCTACGTGCTCGGCGCCGCCGGCTTCATGGGCATGCTCGGCGTGTGGTGCGTGGTGACGTTCCTCATCCCGAACGATGCCTTCATCCGCCTGGTCGGCGTGTGCTCGACGATCGCCTACATGATCGGCATCTCGGGGCGGAACTTCGGCAGCGCCCGGCTGGTCGCCGTGCTCATCCTGGTTGACGGCGTGCCGATCACGGTCGCGCTGCTGCTGCCCGGCAACCTCTATTACACCGCCTTCGCCATTCTGCTCGGCGCTTTCTTCGTCAGCTTCAAGTTCATCTCCGACCGGCTGCGCAGCACGCTGCTCGACGCGGTGATCTCGGCCCGCGACGTCACCGTGCTGGCGTCGCGCTTCGACACCGCGCTGAACAACATGCCGCATGGGCTGTGCATGTTCGACGGCGACCGCCGGCTGGTGGTCACCAACAAGCGGCTGGGCGAGATCCTCGGGCTGGCGGAACCGCGCGACCGCAAGGGGCAGACGGTGCGCGAGTTCGTGCTCGACTGCGTCCAGGCGGGCACGGTGCTGCGCTCGGAACTCGAATGGCTGTCGAACGAGATCGAGAAGCGGCTGCGGGGCGTGGAGAGCAAAGGCTTCACGCTGGAGAAGCAGGACGGCCGCACGCTCAGCCTAACCTTCCAGGGCATGGCCAAGGGCGGCTCGGTGGTGCTGGTCGAGGACATCACCGAACGCAAGTCAGCGGAAGCCCGCATCAGCCATCTCGCCCGCTACGATTCGCTAACCGGCCTGCCCAACCGCATGTTCATGCGCGAGCAGATGGAAAAGACGCTCGCCACGGCCTCCAATTCGCCGGTCGCGGTGATGTTCGTCGATCTCGACCAGTTCAAGCAGGTCAACGATACGCTCGGCCATCCGCGCGGCGACGTGCTGCTGCGCGCCGTCGCCGACCGGCTGCGTCATCTCATGCGGCCGACCGACCTCGTGGCGCGCTTCGGCGGCGACGAGTTCGTCATCGTGCAGTCGCCGATCGTGGGCAGCGACGACGCCGCGGCGCTCGCCCGGCGCGTGGTTGCGGCGCTTGCCGATACCTACGAGGTCGACGGGCACCAGGTGGTCATCGGCGCCAGCGTCGGCATCGCCATGTCGCCGCGCGACGCGACCTCGCCCGACCACCTGCTCAAGATCGCCGACATGGCGCTCTACTGGGCGAAGGCCGACCAGCGCGGCACCTGGCGCTTCTTCGAGCCGGACATGGATATCCGGGCACACGCGCGGCGCACGCTCGAACTCGACCTGCGCAATGCGCTCGCCACCAACGCGTTCCAGGTGTTCTACCAGCCGCTGTTCGACCTCAAGACCAAGCGCATCTCGACGTGCGAGGCGCTGGTCCGCTGGCCGCACCCGCTGCGCGGCATGATCTCGCCGGCCGAGTTCATCCCGGTGGCGGAGGAGATGGGCCTCATCGTCGAGCTCGGCAAATGGGTGCTGACCGAAGCCTGCCGGACCTGCGTGACGTGGCCGAACAACGTGCGCGTGGCGGTCAACCTGTCGGCCAACCAGTTCCGGCGCGGCAACGTCGTCGAGACGATCAAGCAGGCGCTCGCCGAAACCGGACTCGAGCCGAACCGGCTGGAGATCGAAATCACCGAGTCGGTGCTCTTCCAGGATACGCGCGCGACCCGCGCCATCCTGCACGAGCTCCGCGACTACGGCGTCCGTATTTCTCTCGATGATTTCGGCACCGGCTACTCGAGCCTGAGCTACCTGCAGAGCCTGCCGCTGAACAAGGTCAAGATCGACCGCTCGTTCCTCGAGGGCCTGGAGACCGGCGAACGTTCGCTGGTGCTGCTCCGCGGGATCGCGCGCCTGTCGGCGGAGCTCGGGCTGTCGGTCACGGTTGAGGGCATCGAGACGGCGGAGCAGCTCGCGCTGATCGCGGCCGAGGACAGCGTGACCGAGGCGCAAGGGTGGCTGTTCGCACCGGCGCTGCCGGCGCGCGACGTCGGCCTCCTTCTGGACAACGCAATCCCGCTTCTGATCAATCGCGTCGCCTGAACGGCGGCCGCGCGGCGCGGCCTGCCTCTAAATCTTTCTGCCATCTTCGATTCTGCTGCGAGGCGGGCCTGACAGCCCCCGCCGGCGGGGCTTATTGCGCTGCAATATAGCCTCCGTAAAAAATGCGCCCGCGCCGGCGCCGTTAACCAAGAAATCAAAATCGGCCTCGGCGAAAGCCGCAGATTTGCGCGCCCGACGTGTGACCGCGGTCACGGCTTAACGTCAAAAGTTAACCCTAACTCTTTACATGCGTTAGCAATTCATTAACTGTCTTCTCTACCGGCGGGTCGCGTTGCGTCGAGGAGACGGGAATGGGTGCGCCACAGGTTGTGGCTCCGCTTAGCTTGGCGGAGCGCGCGCAGGCTTTGCTGCAGCGCACAGAATACCGTCGTGCGGACACGGACGACGACCGCGAAGCCATATTCCGGCTGCGCTACGAGGCCTACCTCCGCGAGGGCGCGATCAAGCCCAGTTTCGGGCGACGTTTCAGCGACCGCTACGACGACCTCGACAACGGCTGGAATGTCGGGCTGCGCATCGACGGCCAGCTCGTCAGCTCCATGCGCATCCACGTCGGGACGCAGGAAGTGCCGGATACGGTGGCTACCGACGTTTTCGGCGAATTCGTCCGGCCGCAGCTCGCGGCCGGCAAGATCCTGATCGATCCGACCCGCTTCGTGGTCGATCCGCAGATGGCGCGCGTCTATCCCGAGCTGCCCTATCTCACGGTCCGCGTCGGCCACATGGCGGCGGAGCATTTTGCCGCCGATATCGTGCTGGCGACGGTGCGGGCCGAGCACCAGGCGTTCTACAAGCGTGTCTTCGGCCACGTCGTGATCTGCCCGCCGCGCGAATATCCGACGCTGATCAAGCCGCTCAGCCTGATGATGCTGGACTACCCGGCAGAGCGGGAGCGCATCCTGCGGCGCTATCCCTTCTTCGCCTCGGAGTCGGCGGAGCGGGTGGACGTGTTCGGCGTGAAGCCCGGCGAGCCGCCGGTGCGCATCCGGCGGGTCGCGGCCAATGACCGCACGGCGGCGCTCGCCGGTTAGCGCTCGCGGCCCTATAGTTCCTGCGTGGCCGATGGCCTGACGGCCGAAAACCCTCACAGGACGAATCCAATGCAATTCAAACGTCTGGGCACCACCGGGACGACGGTGTCGCGCATCTGCCTCGGCATGATGACGTACGGCACCAAGACGCAGCGCGAATGGGCGCTGGAAGAGGCCGACGCGCGCCCCCTGATCAAGAAGGCGATCGACCTCGGCATCACCTTCTTCGATACCGCCGACGTTTACTCGACCGGCGCCAGCGAGGAGATCACCGGCCGCGCGCTCAAGGACTACGCGCCGCCGCGCGAGGAAATCGTGGTCGCGACCAAGGTCAACGGCGCGATGGGGAACGGGCCGAACATGCGCGGCCTGTCGCGCAAGCACATCCTGCAGGGGATCGACGCCTCGCTGAAGCGCCTCGGCATGGACTACGTCGACCTCTACCAGATCCATCGCTTCGACCCCGAGGTGCCGATCGAGGAGACGCTTGAGGCGCTGGACGACGTCGTGAAGTCGGGCAAGGCGCTCTACATCGGTGCCTCGTCGATGTTCGCGTGGCAGTTCGCCAAGATGCTGGGCACGCAGGAGCGGCTCGGCCTGTCGCGCTTCTCGACCATGCAGGACCACTACAATCTGCTTTACCGGGAGGAGGAGCGCGAGATGCTGCCGCTCTGCCGGGCGGAAGGCATCGGCGTCATCCCGTGGAGCCCGCTGGCGCGCGGACTGCTGACGCGACCGCGCGAGCAATCGGACGCGACGCTGCGGGGGAAGACCGACCCTCTCGGCCGCGACCGCTATAACTACGATGGCGACGGTAACATCATCGACGCGGTGACCAGCGTGGCGAAGCGGCGTGGCGTGCCGAACGCCCAGGTGGCGCTCGCCTGGATGCTCGCCCAGCCCGACGTGACGGCGCCGATCGTCGGCGCCAGCAAGGCGCAGCATCTCGACGATGCCGTCGCGGCGCTCGACCTCAAGCTCGACGCCGACGAGGTGAAGCTGCTGACCGAGCATTATCGTCCGCATCCGATCATGGGCCACAGTTAGGTGCCCACCCGGCGACGGATCATCATCGATACCGATCCCGGCCAGGACGACGCCGTCGCCATCCTGACCGCGCTCGCCTCGCCCGACGACTTCGAGATCCTCGGCATCGTCGCGGTCGCCGGCAACGTCCCGCTGGCCCACACCGAGCGCAACGCGCGGCGGATCGTCGAGCTCGCCGGGCGTCCCGAGGTGCCGGTGTTCGCCGGCTGCATGCGGCCGATGGTGACACGGCCGCGCGTCGGCGGCGAGCATGTCCACGGACGGACCGGGCTCGACGGCTTCGACCTGCCGGAGCCCACGGTGCCCTTGCAGGCCGAGCACGGCGTCGATTTCATCATCGCGGCGCTGCGCGCCGCCGAGCCTGGATCGGTGACGCTGTGCACGCTGGGGCCGCTCACCAACATCGCCATGGCGCTCGTCAAGGCGCCCGACATCGCCCAGCACGTCCGCGAGCTGGTGATGATGGGCGGCGCCTACTTCGAGGTCGGCAACATCACGCCGGCGGCGGAGTTCAACATCTACGTCGATCCGGAAGCGGCCGACGTGGTGATGCAGAGCGGCATCCCGATCGTGATGTCGCCGCTCGACCTGACGCACCGCATGCTGACGACGAGGGCGCGGCTAGACACCTTCCGCGGGCTCGGCAACCGCGCCGGAGCGGCGGTGGCCGGGCTCCTCGGGTTCTCCGAGCGCTTCGATCTGGCGAAGTACGGCTCCGACGGCGCGCCGCTGCACGACCCGACGGTGATGGCCTATCTGCTGAAGCCGGAGCTGTTCACGGGCAAGACGGTCAACGTGACCATCGAGATCAGCAGCCCGCTGACACTCGGCATGACGGTCACCGACTGGTGGCAGATCACCGAGCGGCCGCGCAACGTGCACTATCTCCGCGACGGCAACGCCGAAGGCTTCTTCGCGCTGCTCCGCGAACGGCTGGCGCGGCTGCCGTAAACGCTCGCCGGGCACTCCCGGCCGGCGCGACGGCGGGCTATGGTGCGGGCCTCGCTCC
>JBEHXS010000045.1:0-15055 GCA_048498575.1 Pseudomonadota bacterium | reverse complement strand
TCGTGACCGGCGCGCTCATCATCATCATCGTCTACTTCGACGGTCTGCGCCGCCGCAACGTATAGCTCGCCCAGCCAGCCCCCCGCCGAACAGCGCGTTCTCCCGGGAGCCTGGTTCCGTCACGCCGCCTCGCGATTGGCAGTGTCGCGCACGCTGAACACCTCCTTGAGGCGGCGTCGTCGAACTGACGACGCCCCGATCTTGCGGTGGAGATTCACTGCCTGCCGATTATTGTAGCGATCGGCAGTTCCCGTGGGAGGATCAGTCGACGGGCTGCTTGCCGGAGCCCGATTCAACGGCGGCCACTGCCGTCCGCGACACCGTGCGTTTTGTTGCCGAGGACAAGGGGCGCGAACAGGCCGAACGGCTGGAAATATCCGCAATCGGCGTCCGATGCACGGGCATGAACTCTTGGCGCGGGCGTCAGCCGGTGAACGCAAAATCACCGTCGACCGGGTAAGAACGGACAACGCGTCAGCCTTACCAGTGTCTTAAAAAGTAGTCCCCGCTTCGCCCAGCAGTTTCAACGAAATCTATCGAGAACGCTACTAAGCTGGATTAGTTCGCCTGCGTTTCAGCCAGACCGGCAGGCGTCCTCGGGTGGCAGCGCTTGAAGAAGAACGTAGTCTTGGCCATTACGCTTGGCGCAGCGCTCATTGCTGTCGCCGCTCCCGTGGTATTGGCGATCTACGTTGCAAATCGCGAAGGAATGGCCGCGGAGACGCGGCGCTCGCTGAATTACGCGCGAGACGTGCTCAGGAGATCCGACGATACCACGGACCAGATTGATGCTGGGATCAAGGCGCTGGTGGCAGCGCACGCGACCGATCCCTGTTCCGCGGCAAACCTCGCCCTCATGAGACGGATCGACCTCGCGTCGAGCTACATTCAGTCGATCGGTGTGGTCTCCGGCAATCTTCTGAAGTGCTCTTCGTTGGGTATCGAAACCGGCGATGTCGACCTTGGTCCGGTAGACATAATCCAGCCATCTGGCGTGCGACTGCGCATCGCTGTCGAACTCCCCTTCGCCAAGGGAACCACCTTCCTGGTGGTCGAACGCGACGGCTACGCGGCAATCATTCACAAGAGCCTGCCGATCGACGCGACGACGGAGGCGCCGGACGTTTCGCTTGCCGTATTCTCTGGCGCCCGCAATCGCATCCTGGCCTCGCGCGGCGACGTAAGTCCGCGTTGGATTGGTGCGCTGGGCGACAAGTCCGAGGTGACCTTCATCGACGGGGATCATCTTGTCGCCGTGGTGGGATCGAGCCGCCACTATATCGCGGCCGTCGCAGCCCTGCCGATTGCTCAGCTCCGGCAACGCGTCTGGTCGGTTGCCATGGTCGTCGTCCCGGTCGGCATCGTTGCGGGCGTCATTCTGGCCTTCGCGCTCATCTATCTGGCGCGATTGCAGCTGGCGCTGCCGGCCGTGATCAGGACGGCGCTCAGGCGTAACGAGTTCTTTCTCGCCTATCAGCCCATTGTTGATCTTCGGACCGGCGTCTGGGTTGGCGCCGAGGCGCTGCTGCGCTGGCGCAGGAGCGGTGGCGAACTGGTCCGGCCCGAGCTCTTCATTCCGGTCGCCGAGGATTCCGATCTGATCCAGCGCATCACCGAGCGCGTGGTGCAACTTGCTTCCGATGACGCGGCCGCAATCTTCGAACGTCACCGCGGCTTTCACCTCAGCGTCAATCTGTCGTCGGCAGACCTGCAGGATGAGCGCACGATCGGCATGCTTGAGCGGCTCGCGGCTGCGACCGAGGCTCGGCCGGGCAATCTGATCGTCGAGGCGACCGAGCGCAGTTTCACCGACCCCGCCATGGCGGGGAAGATCGTGCGCCAACTGCGCGCCAACGGCGTTCGGGTCGCTATCGACGACTTTGGCACCGGCTATTCCAGCCTGTCATCGCTTGAGAGCTTGGAACTCGACTATCTGAAGATCGACAAATCCTTTGTCGAGACACTGGGAACCGGTGCCGCGACGAGCCGAGTCGTGCTGCACATCATCGAGATGGCCAAGTCCCTCAAGCTTGAGATGATCGCTGAGGGCATTGAGACGGAGGCGCAGGCCAGATTCCTGCGCGATCAGGGCGTGGTGTACGCCCAGGGTTGGCTTTTCGCGAAGCCGATGTCGTTCAAGGAACTTCTCACCCAGCTCGACCTCCGCGCAGCGCAAGATGCCCTCAACGCGGCTTGATCTGGGGCTGAGGCGAAGGCGCCGCGACAGCACGACGCCTCCTCAAACTCAGCTACTGCGCAAAGGCGATTGTTAGACCGCACCGCGATTGCGCCGATAACGTCGAGTGTGCGCGCCAGAGCCGGTCAGGCCGCGGCGGTCGCTCGGCGGAGCGTGCTGTCGCGCTCGCGGATCTGGAATCCGAGATCGATGATGCGCTGCTCCGGGCGCTGGCCGGATCCGCGAATGACCTCGAGGATCGCGGCGCCCGCCCGCCGGCCCATCTCGTAGCGCGGCGTCGCGACCGAGCTCAGCGTCGGCACCGTGCTGGCGCAGAACTCGAGGTCGTTCCAGCCGATCACGGCCACGTCTTCGGGAATGCGAATGCCGCGGCGCTGGCATTCGAACAGGACACCCAGCGCGACGTCGTCGTTGCAGCAGTAGACCGCGTCGAGACCGGGGGTCTGCGCCAACAGCTCGCCGAACAGTTCGCCGGCGAGGCGCACTGTCGAGGGCTGCGGCGTCAGCACGCACGATGGCTCGAGCCCGCGCTCGCGCATGACGGTGACGTAGCCGTCCATGCGCCGCTTCGTGCGAATGTCGAGGCGCGCGGCGATGTGGCCGATGCGGCGGTGGCCGAGATCGAGCAGGTAGCGCGTCGCCGCCTGCGCCGCATCGACCTGGCGAAAGCCGATGTTGATGTCGATCGGGTCGCTGGTGAGTTCCATTGTCTGCACGACTGGAATGCCGGCGCGTTCGAGCTGGCGGCGCGAGTTCGGGCTCTGGTCGATGCCGGCGAGGATGATCGCTTCCGGGTGATGGCCGAGAAGCGTGGTGATGCCCTTTTCTTCCTCGTCCGGGGCATAGCGCGAGTTGATCAAGAGGAGCTGCAGGCCGGCGGGCAGAAGCGTGTCGTGCAGGGCGCGCATATAGTCGGCGAAGACACCGTTGGTGAGCGAGGGCACCAGGATGCCGATCGTGCCGGTGCGTGCCGAGGCGAGGGCGCGCGCCAGCTGGTTCGGGATGTAACCCAGCTCCTGGATCGCGGCATCGACACGCCGGCGAAGGTCGGTCGAGACGGTCTCCGGCTGGCGGAGCGCACGCGAGACGGTTTTTGGGCTGACACCGGCCTTGGCGGCGACGTCGCTCAGTGTCTCGCGGCGAGGTTTCTCCTCAGCGTCAGTCATCACCCGATTCCAGTCCACGGTCGCTGCCAGCGCATTCCCTTGTTCGTGCAGTCGACGGTTGCAGTCAATCGAAAATGGCGGATATCCAATAATGACAGCGCTGTTGACAGCGCTGTCAACGTCTGGCATATAGGCTGCCAGATCGTCACGAACAAGCTTGGGCGGTGTTCATCCGCCGGCGGTTCGAAGACGGCAGGGGACAAAGGCACGGGCGCCGCGCTCAGCGCGAAAACCCGGACGGGGGATCAGCCAAGGCAGGTCATTTCTGCACGTGCCGGAGCAATCCGGAAGCGCTGCAGGCGCGTCGGTTTGTCCGGCCGCCTCGGCGCGAGCCGGAGGGGTCGTTTCAACTGCCGACCGACGCATTGGAGCGGCGGCGGCCAACGGACGAAGGAGGGGTGCTTTGCATCACCGTACATACGTAGCTGCCGCAACTGCGGTCGCCTTGTGGTTGGGGGCTCTGCCGGCGCTCGCCGACGAGCCCGCGTTCTTCAACGAAGCACAGCCGATGTTCGACAACTGCGGTGATCCGTCGTTGTCGGACGCGATCGCGAATGGAATCACCGTTGGCTACTCGGTCGGCCCTCCCGGCGTCATTCTCGACGAATCGACCAAGCAGGCGAGCGGCATCGACGTCGACATCAACAATGCCGTGCTGGCCTGGCTCGGCATCAAGAACGTCACGAACCAGTTCCTGCCGTTCGAATCGCTGATCCCATCGCTGTTGTCGAAGCGGGTCACGGTGGTCGGCGCCGACCTGCACCACAACCCGACGCGCGACAAGATCATCAGCTTCACCGGCCCGGCCTTCTGGTATGGCCCGGCGCTGGTCGTCGCCAAGGGCAACCCGCTCGGCATCAAGAGCTACGACGACTTGAAGGGCAAGAAGGTGGGCGTCGTCACCAGCGCCGCCGCCGATCAGTACCTGCAGAGCGTCGGCATCACGACGACGTCGTTCAAAGATCAGTTCGGTGAGTTCACCAGCCTCAACGACGGCCGCCTCGATGCCGTGGTCGAAGACGACATCGGCTTCAACCAGTACGCCCAGCAGGTTCCCGACAACAAGCTCGAGGTGGCGCCGGCACCGGTGCCGCTTGCCCTCATCCAGGGTGGCGGCTACGGCATGGCGCGCTTTGCGCTGCGCAAGGAAGATTGCAGCCTGCGCGTCGCCTACACGACGGCACTGGCCGAGATGCGGGCCAACGGACAGGTCCTGTACATCCTCAAGAAGTACGGCCTTTCCGACCGCAACATGAACCTGCCGACACAGTGAGCGTCGCACTTCCCTAGCGAGACGCGAACCGGCCGGAGCGCGGCCAGATACTGCGCTCCGGCCGATCTGTTAGGGTTCGATCGGCGGGGCATGCGCCTTGCCATATCGGTTCGACAGCGTTGGCAGAGATGGAATGGAACTGCTCGATACGGAAGTCGCACTGCAGAGTCTGGGGCCGCTGCTTGCCGGTCTCCTGGTCACGATCGAGCTGACGCTCATCATCATCGTCCTCAGCCTGGTGCTGGCGATGGTGGTGGCGCTCGGGGGCATGTCGCGGATCGCGCCGGTGCGCTGGCTGATCAAGGTGTACATCGAGCTGGTGCGGAATACGCCGGCGCTGCTCCAGGTCGTCTACATCTACTTCGTCCTGCCCGAGATCGGCATCCGCCTCGACGCGTGGACGGCGATCATCATCGCCTTCACGCTCAACTATTCGGCCTACATCTCGGAAGTCTATCGCGGCGGCATCCAGGCCGTCGGCAAGGGCCAGTACGATTCCGCCGCCGCCCTCGGCATGGGCCGGGCGCTGGCCATGCGGCGCATCATCCTGCCGCAAGCCATCCGCATCGTCATCCCGACGCTGGGCAATTACCTGATCTCGCTGTTCAAGGACACGGCGCTGGCCTCGGCCGTCGGCATCCAGGAGCTGCTCTACACGTCGCAGATCATTTCGGCGCGCACCTACCACTACCTCACGCTCTATACGATGGCCGGCATCCTCTATTTCGTCGTCTGCTTCCCGGCGGCGCGCTTCGTCGATTATCTCGAGCGCGTCACCCGCCGCGGCTACCGGAGGAGGCGCGCATGAGCGCCCTTCCGATGATCGAGCTGCAGGGCATCGACAAGCACTACGGCGACCTCCACGTGCTGCGCGACATCAATCTGTCGGTCGCGCACGGCGAGGTCGTATGCATCATCGGCCCGTCGGGCAGCGGCAAGTCCACGCTCCTCCGCTGCATCAATAACCTCGAGGAAGTCGATCGCGGCCGCATCCTTATCGACGGCAAGCTCGCCTACCGCGACGAGGCCGACGGCCGCGTGCGCAACCATAGCTACCGCGCAGTCGCTGCCGTCCGGGCGCAGGTCGGCATGGTGTTCCAGCACTTCAACCTGTTCCCGCATCTCACCGTCATCGGCAACATCATGGAAGCGCCGGTACATGTGCTGCATCGCTCCAAAGTCGAGGCGCGCCGGCGCGGCATGGAGCTGCTCAAGCAGGTCGGGCTGGTCGAGAAGGCCGACGCTTTTCCCGAGGAATTGTCGGGCGGCCAGCAGCAGCGCGTGGCGATCGCTCGGGCGCTCGCGATGGACCCGAAGGCGATGCTGTTCGACGAGGCGACCAGCGCGCTCGATCCCGAGCTGATCGCCGAGGTGCTCACCGTCATGGGCGATCTCGCCCGTGGCGGCATGACGATGGTCGTCGTCACCCATGAGATGAATTTCGCCCGGCAGGTTGCCGCGCGCGTCGTCTTCATGGATCGCGGCAGCATCGTCGAGACGGGCACGCCGCGCCAAATCTTCGGCGCGCCGCGCGAGGCGCGCACGCGCGAATTCCTGCACACCGTCCTCCATCCGGCCGCCGGCGCGATCATGCCGAGCGCCGAGGAAACTTTTGACGAGATCGCGCAGACGATGCCGAAGCCTTCGGGCGCCGACATCGCGAGCCTTCGCCGCTGACAATCGCAACCGGAAACGACATGCCACGCGCAACCGCAGTACCGACCACTCCCTCCCTCCGCATCGCGGCGATCAGCGCGGTGCCGCTGTCGGGGCGGACGGTCAACGGCAAGTGGACTTCGGATCACGCGCTGGTCGCGGTCCACACCGATGGCGGCGTCAGCGGCTACGGCAGTGCCTACACGGACGGCCGCCTCGTCCAGGCCGCGCTCAAGGTGTTGGAGCCATTGTACGCCGGCGAAAACGCGCTCGAGCCGCAGCGCGTGTCGGAAAAGCTGCACCAGCATACGTTCTGGATGGGCCGCGGCGGCACGCTCACCCATGCGATTAGCGGCATCGACATGGCGCTGTGGGACATCCTCGGCAAGGCGACCGGCATGCCCGTCGGCCGCCTGCTCGGTGGCACCTATCGCACGCGCGTGCAGCCCTACTGCTCGCTGTCGATGGAGGAGCCGCCGCAAATGGCCGAGCTTGTCGCGCGCTTCCGCGGCGAGGGCTTCCGCGCCTTCAAGATCGGCTGGGGCCCGTTCGGGCGGCGCGACAGCCACGCCCTCGACGAAGCGATCGTGCGCGCAGCGCGCGAGGCGGCCGGCGAGGATAGCCGCCTGTTCGTTGATGCCGGCGCCAGCGACGGCTTCTGGCCGAACGGCCTCAAGTGGGCGCGCCGCACCGCCGATATGCTCGCCGAATACAACGCCGGCTGGTTCGAGGAGCCGCTACGGCCCGACGCCATCGACGACTATCGCGAGCTGCGCCGTGCCAGCCGCGTGCCGATCGCCGGCGGCGAGGTGCTGACCCGCCGCCAGACGTTCATCCCGTGGCTCACCACCGGCGCGCTCGATATCGTGCAGCCCGATCTCACCAAGGTCGGCGGCATCAGCGAGCAGCGCCGCATCGCGTGGCTGGCCGACGACTTCGGCGTCAAGCTGGTCGGTCACGGCTGGAACACGGCGCTCGGCGTCGCCGCCGACCTGCAGGTCGCCGCCGCCTCGCCGTCGACCGACCTCGTCGAGTTCATCGGCGGCAGTACCTACGTCGACGACATCACCGACAAGCCGTTCGTTCTCGATGCCGAGGGCTGGCTGCCGATTCCGGATCGGCCGGGCCTCGGCGTCACCTTGGATCGCGACAAGATCGCCCGCTACACGGACGATCCGTCGCCGCTGTTCGCCGTCGCCTGAAGGGCGCGGAAAAGGAAAGAAAGATGATCGAAACTGCGGATATCCAGCGGCCGCCAAAAGCTCTCGTCGAGGGCCTGGCGCGCATCGGCAGCGCGCAGACCGCCGGCGAGCTGTTCAAGCTCGGCATCCGCGACCCGCACATCCGCGGCCCCGTGGCGTGGAACCCTGGCAAGGCGATTGCCGGGCCGGCGCTGACGCTGCAGTTCATGCCGAAGCGCGAGGACATCTACGGCGTCGATGAATTCGACGATCCCGAGAAGCAGCTCCATCGCCACGCCCTCTACCATACGCGGCCCGGCGACATCGTCGTCGTCGACGCGCGCGGCGACATGGGCAGCGGCATCTTCGGCGAGATGATGCTCACCTACTTCTCGGGCAAGGGCGGCATCGGCGTCGTCATCGACGGCTGCATCCGCGACTATCCCAAGGTGAAGGAGCTTGACCTCGGGCTCTGGATCCGCGGCACGACGCCCAATTTCCATACCCAGACCAATCTCATCCCGTTCAGCGTCAACACGCCGATCGCCTGCAACAACGTCTTGGTCATGCCGGGCGACATCATCATTGCGGACGACGACGGCGCGGTGGTGGTGCCGATCAAGCTGGCGCCGTCGGTGCTGGAGACCGCCAGCCATCACGTCGAGTGGGAGGAGTTCGCGCGGCTCCGCCTCTCGGAGGGCGGCGACCTTCGCAAGTATTACCCCCTCTCCGCCGCAGCCGAGCCGGAATACCAGGCGTGGCGGGCGAAGCAGCGCAAGTAGCAAGGAAACCGCGAGCAACGGCGGGCGCACCATGAAGGCGAGCAGCAAGGCAAAGGACGAGGACACGGGCCGCGGGCTCCACTACCTCGGGCTGGTGGAAGCCGCCCAACGGCTGAAGCGCGGCGCCGTGCGTTCCGTCGATCTGACGGCCGCCGTGCTCGATCGCATCGCGGCGTTCGACGACGTCCTCGGCAGCTACACCACCGTGCTGAGGGAACGCGCCCTCGAGCGGGCCGAAGTTGCCGATCGCGAGCTCGCGAACGGGCTCTGGCGCGGGCCGCTGCATGGGGTGCCGATTGCGGTCAAGGATCTCTGCTACACCGCTTGGGCGCCGACCGCCGCCGGCATGCCGATCAACCGCGACTTCGTGCCTGCCTACGACGCCACGGTCGTGGAGCGACTGGAGCGCGCCGGTGCGATCATCGTCGGCAAGCTCACCATGACCGAGGCCGCCTTCTCCTGGCACCATCCAGAGATGCCGCGCGCGGTGAATCCGTGGCAGCCGGAAGTGTGGCCGGGCGTCTCTTCGTCGGGGTCCGGTTCGGCGACCGCCGCCGGCCTTTGCTTCGGCTCGCTCGGCTCCGACACCGGCGGCTCGATCCGCTTTCCCTCGACCGCCTGCGGGCTCACCGGCCTCAAGCCGACGTGGGGCAGGGTCAGCCGCCACGGCATTTTCCCGCTCGCGGCATCGCTCGATCATATCGGCCCGATGGCCCGCTCGGCCGAGGATGCCGCCGCGTTGCTCAGCGTCATCGCCGGTGCCGATCGCGCGGATCCGACGGCGCTGAACGCGCCGGTGCCGAACTATCTCGCGCATCTCGATGACGGCGTGCGCGGCCTGCGTCTCGGCATCGCGCACGATTACGCCTTCACTGGCCTCGACGGAGAGGTGGCGGGGATGCTCGGCGCCGCCGTCGATGTCCTCGTCGATCTCGGCATGCGCAAAGTGCCCGTCGCCGTGCCGTGGAAGCTCGATGTCGCCGCGGCGTGGAGCAGCATCTGCGTCACCGAAGCCCGCATTTCGCACGAGAGCACCTATCCCAGCCGCGCGTCGGAATACGGCCGCGAGTTCACCGCCATTCTGGAAAGCCTCGCGGAAGTCGATACGCTCGATCTTGGCAAGGCCATGCAGCGGCGCCTCAGCTTCAGCGGGCAACTCGCCGATGTTTTTGCGGCGGTCGATGTACTCATCGTCCCCGCCATCCCGACGCGCTCGCCGACGCTCGCCGAGTGGACGGCGATGACCGAGGGGCCGCTCGACAACATCGCCGATTTCATCCGCTTCGCCTCGACCTTCAATCTTACTGGCAGCCCGACGCTGACGCTGCCCGGCGGCTTCGACAGCCGCAACGTGCCGATGGGCTTCCAGCTGGTCGGGCCGCACCTCAGCGAGGAGGTGCTGCTGCGCGTCGGCTACGCCTTTCAGCGGGTCACGGGCTGGCACACGCGCCATCCGCGGCTTGAGAATCTCGCCGCGGCGACGGCGGCCGCGGCCTGATCATGACCTCGCGCCTCCTTCGCAAGCCATCCGCCGCGACTGGGCTCGTTCAGCGCATAACCCCGGCCAACGCCGGCTGGAGCCACGTCGGCTTCGACGTCTATCGCCTCGCCGCCGGCGACACGGTCGGCCAGGCCGGCACCGATCGCGAGTTGTGTCTGGTGTTCGTTGCCGGCCGCGGCGAAGTCACGGTTGCCGGCAAGGGTTTCGGCGAGGTCGGCGAGCGCCTGTCACCGTTCGATGGCAGGCCGCACTCGGTCTACGTCGGGGCCGGCGACGACTGGAAGGTGATCGCACGCACGGCCTGCGAGCTCGCGGTGTGCTCGGCCCCGGGCGTCGCCGGCCGCTATGCCAGCCGTCGCATCGGCCCGGAAGACGCCGCCTCGCTCACGCGCGGCAAGGGCACCAACGTCCGCCACGTCGTCAACATCCTGCCGGAGGAGAAGCCGGCCCATTCGCTGCTGGTGGTGGAGGTCATCACGCCCGGCGGCCACACATCGTCCTACCCGCCGCACAAGCACGACACCCTCGATCTGCCGCGCGAAAGCCAGCTCGAGGAGACCTACTATCACCGCTTCGCCCGCGGCCAGGGCTTCGGCTTCCAGCGCGTCTACACCGACGATCGCGCGCTCGATGAAGTCATGACCGTCGAGGACGGCGACGTGACGCTGGTGCCGCGCGGCTACCACCCGGTCGCCGCCGTCTACGGCTACGACCTCTATTACCTGAACGTCATGGCGGGTCCGGTGCGGACGTGGAAAATCCATAACGCCGCGGAGCACGAATGGATGCTGCGCTGACGCCGTACGCCGGTCAGCGCAGCTTCCGCAGCACGTTCGGCAGGCGGATGATCGGCAGCGTCGTCGTCGGTGGCGGCGTGCGCGTGCCGTGCCAGGTCAGCGGCTGCGCCGGCGTCGGGTCGGTCGGGCTGTCGCCAACCCACCAGCGGCCCTGCCATTCGTCCGGCGAGATCAGCTCGAGGTAGCCGCGGCCGCTCGCCGTGGCGCCGCGCTGATTCTGCTCGTTCCAGGCGAAGTTGAAGCGGCCCTGCAGGTCGACGATGCCGTCCACCGTCGCGTTGCTCGGTCCATTCTGCTGCGCATAGGTGCCGGTGACGGCGTTGCCGTTCTGCTCGAGGTGCCAATGATACCCGCCCAGCCGGCCGCGCGTGGCGTCCCACTCGCCGACGAAGCTGGCGACCGGAAGCAGGCGTCCCGGCGGCAGGCGGAACACCGGCGGCACCCGCGCCGGCGGCTCGGTCGTCGTTGGCGCCGGCGTCGTCGTGCGCGGCGGGCGGAAGACCGGCGGCACCTGCTGCGGCGGAATGTAGACCGGCGGCACGAAGACTGGCGGCGGCGTGGTCGGCGGCGGCAGCGCCTGCGGCGAAAGCTCGAACGTCTCGACGTAAACGACGCGCGAGCCGCTGAGCGGGACGCCCGTGTCGTTGCGCTCGGCCGTTTGGAACACTTCGCTTTCGGTGATTACCAGGCGCACGCGCGTTCCGGGCGGCTCCGACGGCACCGCGATGTCGCCCTGCCACAGGAAGGGCGGCGCCACGGTCGCGAGCAGGTTGGGCTGCGTGAGCAGCGCGGCGTAGTTGCCGGCGGAAAGGAGCGACATCGCGTTTGTCGTCGGCGATGCGATCTGCGCGCTCTGGGCGGGAAGGGTGAAGCTGCCGCCGAAGTTCAGGCTGGGCGGCGGCGAGGGATCGGCGCCGGGCGTGGCAACACCTTCCGTTGGCGGAATGTTCGCCCGCCGCCAGCCGAGGTCCGGGTCGGCGCCGGGTGCCAGCGTCTCGACCGCCAGCTCGAACAGCCCGCCGATCGGGCCGCCGTTGGCCGAGGTGCCGGCGCCGGTGCCGTAGATCGCGACGTGGGCGTCGTCGCCTTTCTGGGTGACGACGGCAAGCCGGTCGGGCGTCAGCTGCACGAACTCCGCCATGACGACCGAGGAAAGATGGGCGCCCGGCACGGACACCGGGTTGTAGCGGGCGAGCGCCAAGCGGATGAACGGGAAATACGCGTCGCCGGGCCGCACCACGATGTCGGCGTACCAGAGCTGGCGCTCGGCGTCGTAGCCGATGGCGTGGGGTGCCACCGCCAGCTCGCCGGGCGAGGCCGGATCGACGTCCGGCGTCTCCAGCATCTCGGGCGTGCGCAGCCCGGTGACGGGAAAATCGCCGGGCGGCAACTTGCTGCCCTCATCGGCCGGGAAGGGTGTGCCGTCGAAGGTGATTGGCGCGCGCCAGCGTGCCAATGGGAAGGCGTCGGGTTGCGGCGCCACCGTCTGCACACGGCCGCTCACCCACACCGGGTCGGCGCCCCACTGCGTCACGAACGGCGGCAGCGCCTGCGCCTCGCCATACGCCGCCCAGTTGTGGAACACCGGCCCGGGCGGCAGCACGACCGCCAGCATCTCGGTGAAGCCGGTCGTGAACCATGGCCGGTCGAGATAGACGCGGATGCCGCCGCCGGCGCGCCACGAGCGCGACTGGCCGTTGCCCGCCGTCTTGCCCCAGCCGAACGTCGGGACGACGTAGAGCAGCTTCGGCGGCGGTGGCGGGGCGGCGTTCGGTATCCACGCCACGCCGGCAGGGTCGGCATCCGGCGACGACACGGTGATCTGCGCCGGATCGGCGGCGATCGCCGACGGCATGAACTCGCGGAACCGGGTGGTGGCGTCGATCTGATAGGTGACACGGCGGTAGTGCGTGTCGCCGAACACATGCTGCGGGCGGAGATCGACCGGCGCGGAAGGATCGCGCGGCCCGCCAACGGTGAAGACGTTGTTCGGCGTGGCGAGGCGGGCGAGCTTCAATTCGAAGGCGCGCGTGGCGTGGTTGGTGATGCCGGGGTCGGCGGGTGTCAGGTCGCCGGAACCGGCCGGGCCGGGATAGCGCGGCTTGTTGCCGGCGTATCCGGCGGGCAGCGGCACCAGCGCCGTCGGATCGTCGTTGGGCTCCGCCCAGGTCGCGTTGACGTCGATCTTGGCGGTGCTCTTGGCGTGGAGCGCGAGCACGATCGTCGGCACGGCCGATCCTGACCCTAGGGTGCGATCGACCGAGATCGGCTGCTTCACCGCCGGCGTGATCAGCGGCTTCTGCACCGCATGCACCAGCTCGATGACGCGCCACGGCGTGAACATCCAGTGCTGGCCGCTCGCCACGTCGAGGCCGATCTTGTTGATGGCGGCCTGCGACGGGTTGCGGTCCATGAACATCTGCCACACCGCCATTGCCGGAATGGCGATCGTCGGCAGGATCGAGCTCACGCGCACGCGGGCGCGTTCGCTCTTCTTCAGCGTGATCCGGAACTCGCGATTTGCCGCGTTGAAGGCGGGCTCGACCGGCCCGTTCTCGGAAATGACGATGGTGAACGGCTTGGCGTTCGGCCAGTCGGGCCGCTTGGCCGCGGTGTAGGAAAATCCCGTGGGGTAATACGGCACCGGATAGACCTTGTTCGGGTCAACGCCGGGCAGCCCCGTCACCTTGAAGGCGACGCCAATCGCCAGCGGATCGGGCAGGTAGGGCAGGGTGAAGCCCTGATCGGCGGCGGCATAGGTCACCGTCACCGAGGGATCGTCGATGCTCGGAACCGCCGCCTCGTCGAGCGCTACGTCCTTCGCCTGCAGCGTCCCGTAAACGTTGGGGTCGACCTTGCCGTCGGGCGTGTCCATAACGCCGTGGGTCTCGGCGAAACGATGGGTAACGCGCGGCGGCACGACGTGGCGGCGGGCGCGGTCGGGGATCGGCACGGTGTTCTTCGCCGGCGTGTCGTTGAAGGTGCGGATCGCGGCCCGCCCCATGGATTCGCCTTCCTTCGGCGCCTCCAGCCCGCCACTGCCGCGGACGAGCGCCAGCGCCGGCGACTCCACCGGCTCGTAGCGGCGGTACATCACCGGGTCGCTGATCGCGTCGGGCTGGGTGAGGTCGTCCGGCGCGAAGGAAACCGAGTTGCCGGCAAGGTCGGCGAGCCGCACTCGCACAGTGTAGGTCCGCCCGAAGCGCAGGCTGGGCAGCGTGCCGTCGGTCGCCTCGAACGTCGTCTTCAGCGGCAGCCCGTCGGGCACGTCGGCGTCGCCGTCGCCAACGACGTTGTTCGGGTCGGACGTGTCGGCATCGGGGTCGATGGTGGCGAGCAGCGATTTGCCGGGCTCCGGCGCCGCGAGGCTCCAGCCGCGCCAGGTGAACATGCCTTCGTGCACCTTGACGATGTCGGCGTTCGAGCCATCGCTGGAAGTCGCGGCCGCCAGCCGCGCCATGCCTTCCTCGGCGGGCACGGTCAGCGTCATCCCCGTGTTGAGGAACGTGAAGGTCACATCGCGCGTGTTCAGCGAGAACCAGCGCTTGCGCGTCATGTCATAGACGTCGGCGCGGTAGCCGCGGACGACGTCCTCAGCCGACATCAGTCCGCTGTCGGTAGCCGGATCGCCGCTGCCGCTATTCATGGCGGCGGCAGAAAGCGAATCCAGCGCCTTGTTGCGGGCGAAGAGGGTCGAGACGTCCGTGTTGCGGACGCGGTTGGCGAGCAGAAGGCCGCCGGAGCGCAGCGAGGGCGCGGTAATGTCCGGCGGCTGAACGGAATCGTCGGTCTCGTCGTCGTAGGAGATGGCGTTGGCCGCCTGCTGCCAGCCGAGCAGGAAGTTCTTCAGCTTCATGCCGGCGCCGTCGACATCCATCTCGACGAGGTCGAAGTAGAGCGGGATCGGATAGAACTGCGGGCCGGCGTGGGTCAGCCTCAGGTAGCGATCGACGATCGCCGTCTTGGTGTAGTCGCGCGGCGTGGCGCCGAAACTCGCTCCGTTCAGCGTGGCGCGCAGGCGCGGGCGCAGATCGGTGTCGGTCGCAATGCCGCGGTCCGGGTGCCACTCGACGCCAAGCTGGATGACGGTGTCGCTGTCGGTCGCCGGGCGCGGAAACTCGAGATCGACGACGAGGCCGGCGGCGCGGAGCAGACCCGGGTACTGACCGAGCGAGCCGACGATGCGATGGAAATCGACCGCGTCGGCGAGGTCCTGGCCGCCTGGCAGCGCCACGGTCTTGTACGCCCGCCACGTCACGTTCTCGTGGATGTCGGGCGGCGTCACGCCGGTCTTCTTGGCGTAGAAGCCGGTGACCTCTTCGTTCAGCGGCCGGTGGTAGAGCGTGAGCAGGTCGAGCGCGGTGAATAGATCGGTACGGTCGGGCGGCGGCGGAGGCGCCACCGTCGGGTTGAACGGCCGCGGGCGGATGCCGTCGAAGGGGTTGCCGCCGGCGTTGAGCAGGTTGTTGACCTGGTCGCGGTATTCCCGCGACCGCACCAGC
>JBEHXS010000044.1:0-15115 GCA_048498575.1 Pseudomonadota bacterium | reverse complement strand
AGTGAGCCCGCCTCCGTTAAGCACCGGACGACGGTGGAACGGACGTCCGGGCGCGAGGTGGTCGTCACCCGAACCTTCAACGCCCCGGCGCGCATCGTCTTCGCGGCGTGGACCACGCCCGAGCTGTTCAAGAGGTGGTGGGCGCCGAAGTCGCTCGGCATGTTCCTGCGTTCCTGCGAGATGGATGTTCGTGCCGGGGGCAGGTACCGTCTGGCGTTCGGCGACGACCCCTCAAACCCTGCCGAGTTTTTCGGCCGGTATGTCGAGGTGACACCGCACTCGCGCCTCGTCTGGACCAATGACGAAGGGGGCGAGGAAGGATCCGTCACTACGGTGACCTTCGAGGAAAAGGGCGGCAAGACGCTCCTGGTCGTCCACGAGCTCTATCCCTCGAAGGAAGCCCTCGACGAGGCCGGCACCGGGGCTTCGGATGCGCTGCCCGAACAGTTCGAGCAGCTGGACGAGCTCCTCGTCACCCTCGGCGCGGGCGCGTAACGGTCGCAAACGCGCCGGTTTTGCGCCGCCCGCGTGGATCCTCGCTACGGGGAGGAGAATCCCAGCACGCGCCGCGAAACGCTTGCGTGCCTTGGGTTTCTCCGGCAAAAGAACAGCGTCGGGGCGTAGCTCAGCCTGGTAGAGCACCTGCTTTGGGAGCAGGGGGCCGCAGGTTCGAATCCTGCCGCCCCGACCATACTGGACCCCGTAGCTCAGCTGGATGAGAGCAGCCGCCTTCTAAGCGGCAGGTCGCAGGTTCGAGCCCTGCCGGGGTCGCCAGGTTATCCAGCTTCCTACTTCAGCGAGATCGCCATACCGCTCAAGTCGACGTTGACCATCAGGCCCTTCTGCGTGCCGCTCAGCTCAAGCACGACGCCGTTCGGGTTGGCCAGCGTGATGACGCCGGGGCCACGATCTGCCGCAACGCCTGCGCCGGCTGCGCCATAGACGCCGGCGATATCGGCGGGCTTATTCAGGTTGCTGGCGGTGCCGGAAAACCTCACCTCGGCTGCGCCGATCACGAAACCGGCGCTGATGCCGCCGATCGAGAGGTAATAGGTCTTGCCGTGAAATGTCAGCGTGCCGCTGCCGGCCGACCCGCCTATGAAAAAGCCCGCCTTGACCACCTTGATCGAGACCGTGCCGTTCTCGGCGTGAGCAGCGGCGCTACTTGCCGCGAGCGTGGCGAGAGCGAGGAAACCGGCACGTAACGTGGAAGAGAGGCGCATCGTTGTCACTCCTTCAGCAGATGCCAAACGGCGCAGGGAGGATATTTGTTCCGCGGCCGCGGGCTAATGCGTCCATTGCGTCGGGCGGCCGTAGCGGAAATTGTCGGAATACGAGATCTTCTTCGGCGTCGGCTCGCTGGTCTCGGCCAGCGTGTAGGGAATGCCGTTCTGCTCGGCGTAGCGCACGGCTTCCTCGCGCGTCTCGAATTCGAGCCTGATCTGGCGGCGCATGTCGGCCTGCGATGTGTACCCCATCAGCGGGTCGGCCGCCGGGCGCACTTCCGGCTCGTACTCCAGCATCCATTTCTCGGCCGCCGCCTTGCCTGACTGCATGGCCGTGCGGGCCGGCTTGTAGATACGCGCGAGCATCGATTCCCTCTGGATGACGTGGTCGCTTCTGTTCAAGCATCAACGGGATAGGAGTGCAATCGAGCTGACAAATCGAACGTCACGCCGCGCTTGCCACTGTTGATTGTAGTCGATGTGCCATCGAATTAGCATTGCGGCTAGTTGGTGCGGGCGCTGGTGGCTTGGGTAGGGCGTGAAGAGTCTGGATGCCGAGACGACCTATCAGGCGGCCGTTCGGCTCATGCCGGCGCAGCAGTCGATCGAGCTCCAGTACCTCCGCACGTATCGCCGGTTGCCGGATCTGAAGCGCCCGAAGACGTTCAACGAGAAGATCCAGCGCAGGAAGTTGTTCGGCAAGGATGCGCGCTACGCGGTGCTGACCGACAAGGTGCGCGTCAAGGAATTGGTCGCGGAGAGGCTTGGGCGCGATTGGCTCATCCCGACCCTGTTCAATGGTCCGGCCCTGCCGCCGCGCGCAGAGCGAACTTGGCCGGTGCCATACATTTTGAAAGCCAATCACGGCAGCGGCTGGAACTGCTTCGTGAGCCGGCCGCCGACTGACGTGGAGTGGGCCCAGATCGAGCAGGCGACAGCCAACTGGGTGGCGACGCCGTGGCCGTGACATCTCCAGGAGAATTTCTACAACGAAATGCCCCGGCAAATCCTGGCGGAGCCGCTCATCGCGCCGCGTGGGCAGTTGATCGATCTGAAGTGTTTTGTCTTCAACGGGCGCGTGGAGTTTGTGCAGATCGACACCGACCGGTTCGAAAGCCACAAACGACCGCGAGTGGCGGCTGCAGGACTTTGCGCTCGGCCATCCGCGCGACCCGCGCGTCTTCGCTCGCCCGCGGCAACTTGAGGAAATACTCGCCGCGGCGGAGGCGCTCGCCGTCGGCTTCCCTTTCGTGCGCGTCGACTTCTACGACCTCGCCAGCGGTCCCAGGTTTGGCGAGATTACTTTCACCCCGGGCGCTGGTCTCGAGCGGTTCGAGCCCGAAAGTGTCGACCTGCAGTTTGGGTCGCTGTGGCCGGAACCGTCGATCTGAGCGGCGGTAGCCGCGCTAGCGCGCCGCCCAGAGCAGCCCGCGCTTCACGATCGTGCGCATCTGCGGCACCTCGAATTCCGTCGCGACGTGGCCGAGCGAGGAATAGAAGACGCGGCCCTTGCCGTAATGCCGCTTCCACACCACTGGCATGACGACGCCCTTCGTCCATTCGGCATGTTCGCCGGTGAAGGTCGTCGTCGCCAGCACCTCGTTCGAGGGGTCGACGTGCATGTAGTACTGCTCGGAGCGATACGGGAAATCCGCAATGCCCGCCATGATCGGATCGTCCGGTCGCGTCACGTTCACCGTGTAGTCGATGATGTTGCCGGGGTGGGCAACCCACTGGCCGCCGACGATGAACTGGTAGTCGGTCGATTCGCGGAAGGCGTCGCCCATGCCACCGTGATAGCCGCCCAGGCCGACGCCCGACTCCACGGCCTTGGCCAGGTTGGCCGCCTCGTCCTTCTCGATCTTCGACATCGTGTAGATCGGGACGATCAGGTTGAGCTCTGACAGCGCCGGATCGGCGAACGCCTTGGTCGATGTCTCGACGCGAACGTCGAAGCCTTCCTCGGCGAGCATCTGGCGCACGACGCCGGCGCCTTGCTCCGGTTCGTGACCGAGCCAGCCGCCCCAGACGATCAATGCCTTCTTTGCCATCAGTCGAACTCGCCCGTTTTCAAGCTGGTCGGCAGCATCTTCGGCCGCTTCGGTTGCGTCGTGATCTTCACTGCCCGGCCGCTGTCGGAGGAGCGCTGGAAGGCTTCCATCACCTCGAGGACATGAAACGCGAGCTCGCCGCTTGCCCGGTGCGGACGCTTCTTGCGGATGGCTTGCGCCATCTCGGCGACCGCCATCACCCGCAGGTTATGCTCGGCGTGGCCGTGCTGGATCGGCACCGGCTTCCAGTCCTCCGTCGCGCTGGCGAGCAGGATCTCGCCGTCGAACCAGTTGGGGTCGGGCACGCCGAGCGACCCGGTCGTGCCGTAAATCTCGATCGGCGGGTGGCGATAGCGCGGGATGTCGAAGCTCAGCACCACGGTGACGACCGCACCCGAGGCGAACTCCAGCGTGCCCGAGGCGTGCGTCGCGACCTTCACCGGCATCTTCTTGCCGTTCAGCGGCTGGCTGGTGATCGTGCGCGTCTTGCGCGGCGTCGCGGTGATCGCGGCCACGCGCTTCACCGGCCCGAGCATGTTGACCAGGGCCGTGATGTAGTACGGCCCCATGTCCAGCACCGGGCCGCCTCCCGGCTGGTAGTAGAACCCCGGGTTCGGATGCCAGCGCTCGTGGCCGGGCGTGCCGAAAAAGGCGATGCCGCCGACCACCTGTCCGATCGCGCCTTCGTCGATCAGCTTGCGGCACGTCTGGTGCGCACCACCGAGGAAGGTGTCCGGAGCGCCGCCGACGCGCACGCCCTTCTTCGCCGCCGCCTTGATCAGCTTGCGGCCCTCGGCCACGGTTACGCCGAGCGGCTTCTCGGAATGGACGTGCTTGCCCGCGGCAATCGCCTGCAGGCCGACTTCGACGTGCGCCTTCGGGATGGTCAGGTTGACGACGATTTCGATGCCGGGATCGGCGAGCAGCTCCGCCACGGTCATCGCCGGCACGCCGAACTCCGCGCCGCGCGCCTTGGCCGCTTCAGGGTTGATGTCGGCGATGCCGCGCACGTCGAGGATCGGAAATGACTTGGCGGCCTTCAGGTACTGGCTGCTGATATTGCCGGCCCCGATCAGGCCGATGCCGGTTGGCTTCACGGTCGGGCTCATGAGTTAGGTGAAGGGTTGGAGATTGCGAATGGCACGGGAAAAGGCGGGAGGCCAGTAATCCGTGCGCCGTGGACGATGTCAATGAGGGGCGTTCGTCAGGGCTGAACGCGACGCCGCTTCCTGCTACGTTCCGCGCCCCATGCTGGCTTTGCAGGTCGAGAAGTTTGGCGAGGCGTTGGTGCGGTCGCCGCTGGCGAGCCTCGCCGCCATCCTTGTCGTCGCGCTGGTGTGCTTCCTGCCCGGCTTCGCCACGACCGCGCCGCTCGATGGCGAGGAGCCCGGCTACGCGGTAGCGGCCCGCGAGATGGTCGCCACGGGCGACTACGCCACAGTGCGGCTGCAGACCGAAAACGACGAATGGCGGCCGCGCGGCGCGTACTGGATACAGGCGCTGCTGGTGCGGTTCGCTGGCGGCGACCCGCCAATGTGGGTCAATCGGCTGCCGTCGCTTCTCGCCGGCATCGCCGCGGCCATGCTCACGTGGTGGCTTGCGATGGCCTTCGGCGCGCCTCGCACCGCGCTGATCGCCGGGCTGTTCGTTGCCGCAAGCGGTCTCGTCGGGCTCGAGGCGCGCCTGGCGTCGCCCGATGCGCTCGGGCTGGCGGCCTCGTTGCTTTGTGCCGGGGCGCTTGCCCGCTTCTGGCTCGGCCCGCAGGCAACGGAGACCGATGCGGCGCTGTTCTGGACCGGGCTTGGCCTCGGCATCATCACCACCGGCGCCGTCGTCCCGGCGATCACGGTCGCCGCGGTGCTCATCCTGGCCATCGAGAAGGGCAGCCTGCGCTGGCTCATGCAATCGCGCCCGGCGATGGGCGTCGTCTGGCTGTTCGTCATCGTCTCGCCATGGCTGATCGCGGTGGCGCTCGCCGTCATGCAGGGCACCGCCGATGGGCCGAGCCCGGATTACCTCGCGCAGATCGGCGTGCCGTTTCATATCGAGGCGCCGCCGGGGAGCTACGTGCTCATCCTGCCCCTTCTGGTTGGCCCCGCCGCCACCTTCGTCTTCCTCGGCCTCACCTGGTTCACGGCGGAACTCCGCCGGCCCGTGGTCCTTTTCGCGCTGGCATGGGGCGGGCCGCTCTGGCTCGCGGCCGAGCTGATCTCGGTCAAGGAGCCGCAGACCGTGCTCCCAGCCGTGCCGGCGGTGGCGCTGCTCGCAGCGGCCGCAATCGATGCCGGCGCGACCGTGATCCGCGGCCGCGTGAGCTGGTTCTATTCGCTCGGCCCGTTCCTCTGGCCGCCCCTGGTCGCGATCGTCCTGCCGCTGGTGTTCTTCTACCTCGAGGGCCGCATGGCCTGGTTCGGGGCAGGGGCGTTCCTCATCGCCGCCATCCTCGGACCGGTCGCGTGGTTCTGGATCCGACCGCCGACGATGCTGGCGTCCGTGCTGCTGTCCGTGGCGACGGTCGTCTTCATCTACGTCGGCTTCTTTGGCTCGTTCGTGCCGGGTCTGTCAGCCCTCCGCGTCGGCGAGAATGTCGCCGCGCTTGCCGCAAAGGCCAGTCCGTGCCGCAGTCCGGCCTTTGCTGCGACGGGCTATCCCGAGGAGAGCCTGGTGCTGGCACTGGGACCCGCAACGCGCCTGGTCGATGCCTGGAGTGCCGCGGATTTCCTCAACATTCCGGGCTGCCGCCTCGCGGCCGTCGATCGCAGCCAGATCCCGCCGTTCCACCAGCGGGCCGACGATCTCGGCCTCGGGGTGACCGATCTCGGCGAGGTCAATGGCTTCGATCTCCGCAAGATGCACGTCGTCGAGGTTCACCTGTTTGTCGCGGGCGGCCCCAGCGAATGATCGAACCGTTCCGCCGCATCCACGACAACTGGGAGGTGCTCGCCCGCACGCCTCAGGGTCGGCCGCGCCCGTACGCGCTGGTCGAGCCGCCGCGCATAGCGCTGCTCGTTATCGCGGCCGTGATCCTGATTTTATTCGTCGGCGTCCTCTACGACGCCCGCCTGATCGCGTTCGCCCGCGGCCTGCCGCTTCCGGTGCGCGCCTTCTTCAACTGGCTGACCCGCTTCGGCCAGTCCGACTGGCTGCTCATCCCGAGCGGCGCGCTCGCTGTGATCGTCGCGCTCGGTGATTGGCGCACGGTCAGCCGGCCGAGCGCGGCGGCCTGGCGTGAGATCGGCACGTTCGCCTTCGTCTTTTTCCTCACCATCGCGGCGACCGGCATTGCCGCCGACATCATCAAGCCGCTCGTCGGGCGCTTCCGGCCGGATTTCGTGGCGGGGCACGTCTTCGCGCCGCTCGCGTTCGGCGGCTACGGCAACTATAGCTTCCCTTCCGGCCACGCCACCACCATGGCGACCGTGGCGCTGATCGCTGCGTTCGTGCCCGGACGGTGGACGCTGCCCGTCGTCGTGGCCGCCGCGCTCGTCGCGATCAGTCGTGTCGTCATCGCGGTGCATTTTCCGAGCGACGTCGTCGGCGGCACGCTCCTCGGGCTCGCCGTCGGCACCCTGATGCTCCGCCGCTCGGCCAATCTCCGCATGGCGTTTGTCGTGCGTCCCAACGGCCGCATCGACCGGCGGTTCGGCGCCGTCGCGCAGCTACGACGTCGCCGCCATCTCGCGGCCCTGCTGCCGGCGCTATGGATTGCGCTCAGCCCCCCGCAGCAGCCAGCCCCGCCTCAAGATCAGCCATAAGGTCGGCCGGATCCTCAAGCCCGATGTGCAGGCGGACAAGCGGGCCTTCCGCCTGCCATGGCCGCGCCGAGCGGATGCCGGTGAGGTGGGGCAGGGTGGCGAGGCTTTCGAAGCCGCCCCACGACGCGCCGATGCCGAACAGCTCGAGATGATCGACGAAGCGCTTTGCCTGCTCGACGCTCCAGCCGCCGAAGATGACGCCAAACAGACCGGATGCGCCGGTCATGTCGCGCTTCCACAGCGCATGTCCGGGATCGCTCGGCAGCGGCGGATAGAGCACGCGCGTAACCTCCGGACGCTGCTGCAGCCACGTCGCGATCGTCATGGCCGAATGGGCGTGCTGCTCCAGCCGGATTGCCAGCGTACGGATGCCGCGGAGCGTGAGGTACATGTCGTCGGGTCCGACATAAAGACCCATGTCGCCGTATAGCTGCTTCAGGTTCTTCAGCGCCTCGCCGCGCGCCGCGACGGTGCCGATCATGACATCGGCATGCCCGCCTAGATATTTGGTGCCGGCGATCACCGAAAGATCGACGCCATTGTCGAGGGCGCGGAAATAAAGGGGCGTCGCCCAAGTGTTGTCGAACAGCACCGTCGCGTTATGCCGGTGCGCAATCGCGGCGATCGCCGGGACGTCCTGCATCTCGAAGGTCAGCGAGCCCGGGGATTCGAGGTAGACGGCGCGCGTGTTGGGCGTGAACAGCGGCTCGATACCCGCGCCGATTGTCGGATCGAAGTAGGCCGCCTCGATGCCCAGCCGTTTCAGCGTGTGATCGACGAACTGGCGGACCGGGCCATAAACGCTGTCCGTGACCAGCAGGCGGTCGCCCGCGGACAGGCACGAGAGCAGGGCGACGGAGGCCGCCGCCAGCCCGGAGGGGCAGAGCACCGTGCCCTCGGACCCTTCCAGTTCGTTCAGGGCCGCCTCCAGCGCGTCGCTGGTCGGCGTGCCGCGGCGGCCATAGACATAGCGCTGGCGCCGCTGCTCCATGTCGTCGACCGTAGGAAAGAGCACCGTCGAGGCGTGGATGACGGGCGGGTTTACGAACGGGCCGGTGAGCGACCGGTCGCGTCCAGCGTGCAAGAGACGCGTGGATCTGCGCCGCGGGGGCTTGTCTTGCTTTTCGTCTGTCATGGATTTGCAGTCATCGGAGAACGGCTTGACCGTTCGGGAATAATAGCCCGACACTCGGTAAGTCAAACGCGCAGGCGGTGATGCCCAAGCAATCGTCCATGAGCCTCCGCCTTGGAACCCTCATCGCGGTCGTGATCGCGGCGTTCTGCTTTTCCGCCGCTACGGTGCCCGTCCACGCCGATATCCTCGCCAATGTGAAGCTGCGGAAGTCGCTGTTGTGCGGCGTCGACCCCGGCGTGCCCGGCTTCGCCACGGTCGACGACCAGCGCCGCTGGAGCGGCTTCGACGTCGACTATTGCCGGGCGATCGCCGCCGCCGTGCTCGGCGATGCGCGCGCCGTCACTTTCGTGCCCCTCACGGCACGCGAGCGGTTCAAGGCCATCCAGAACGGTTCCATTGATGTCCTGATCCGCAACACCGAATGGACCATGGCGCGCGACACCTCGTTCGGTGTCACCTTCGTCGGCATCGATTTCTACAACGGCCAGGGGTTCATGGTCCGGCGCTCGCTTGGCATAAACTCCGTGCTCCAGCTCAGCGGCGCGAAAATCTGTGTGGAGAATGGCAGTGCCGCCGAGGTTGCGATCGGCGCCTACTTCAAGGCCCACGGCATGACCTACGCGCCGGTGATGGTGGACGCCGACAACGAGCGGGCGGCCTACGAGACGGCGCGGTGCGACGCCTTCACTGGCGACCTGGTCACGCTCTATTCGCAGCGCCTGCTCCTGTCGGCGCCGGAGCAGAGCATTGTGCTGCCCGAGATCGTGACCAAGGAGCCGTACGGTCCGCTGGTGCTGCAAACGGACTACCGCTGGCAGGCCGTGGTGCGGTGGGTCCATTTCGCCTTGCTCGATGCCGAGGAGCTCGGGGTCACCGCGGCCAATGTCGAGGCCATGAAGCAGAGCGACGACAGCGACATTCGCCAGCTTCTGGGCGCCGACGGGGCGCTCGGGAAGTCTATCGGGCTCGACCCGGCGTGGGCGGCGAATGCCATCGCCGCGGTCGGCAACTACGGCGAGATATTCGATCGCAACCTCGGCAAGGATTCGTCCCTGCAGATTCCGCGCGGCCTCAACGCCCTGTGGACCGAAGGCGGATTGCAGTTCGCGCCGCCTGTTCACTGAGCAACTTCGCCTAGTCTCCGCGCGCACGCGGGGAAGAGGCGGCCTTGACCCTCGCTCCGTCTTAGCTTGTGATGCTCGCCTAGAGGGCGGCGTCACTTTTCTTTCGCCGGCCGATTGGTCGTTCGCGACCCCATAAAAGCAGGCGTTGGCGCGGCACTTGCTTGCTCGTGACCAACAGTGGGACCAGGCAACCGAAAGGCTCGTTATGAAAACCAAACTTCTTGCTATTGCCGCCGGCGTCGCGTTGGCGACAGCCGCCGCGGGCGCTGCCCATGCCGGCACGCTCGATGACGTGAAGGCCAAGGGCTTCGTTCAGTGCGGCGTGAACACCGGGCTGCCGGGCTTCGGCAATCCCGACTCCAGCGGAAAGTACACCGGCTTCGACGTCGACTACTGCCGTGCGGTCTCGGCGGCGATCTTCGGCGATCCGGACAAGGTCAAGTACACGCCGCTCGACGGCACCGAACGTTTCCCGGCGCTGCAGTCCGGCGAAATCGATCTCCTGGTGCGCAACACCACGTGGACCATGTCGCGCGACACGACGCTGGGCTTCACTTTCGCCGGCGTGAACTACTATGACGGCGAAGGCTTCATGGTGCGCAAGAGTGCCAACATCGCGCATGTGAAGGATCTCGACGGCGCCACGATCTGCGTGCAGGGCGGCACCGATACCGTCACCGGGCTCGCTGACTACTTCAAGAAGAACAATCTGAAGTACACGCCGCTGGTCATCGACAAGCTTGCCGACGTGAACGCCGCCTACGACTCCGGCCGCTGTGACGCGCTCACAACCGACCGCTCGGGCCTCGCCGCGAACCGCCTGCAGATGTCGAAGCCGGATGACCACATAATCCTGCCCGAGATCATCTCGCAGGAGCCGCTCGGCCCGGTGGTGCGCAACAATGACGTGCCGTGGTTCAAGGTGGTGGAGTGGACGCATTACGCGCTGCTCGACGCCGAATTCCTCGGCGTGACCCAGGCTAACGTCGACGACATGAAGGCCAACTCGCAGGACTCGGCCGTGCAGCGTCTGCTCGGCGTCGGCGACAACGACTTCGGCAAGTCGATCGGCCTCAGCAAGGATTGGGCCTACAACATCATCAAGGCGCTGGGTAACTACGGCGAGATCTACGACCGCAATCTCGGACCCAACACTCCGATGGGGCTGGCGCGTGGCGTCAACGCACAGTGGAACCAGGGCGGTATCCAGTACGGCATGCCGATCCTCTAACATTCAAGCTTCAGAGGCCGGGCGCGCTGCCCGGCCTCTTTCCTGAACGCGGGCGGCGTTCGTCGATCGGAGGGGACGTATGGCAGTAGCCGATGCCGAGGCAGGCAGGGTCGTCGCCGCGCGCGAGCATTGGTACAACAATCCGACGGCGCGCAGCATCGCCGCCCAGGTGTTCCTGCTGGTGGTGGTCGTCGGCGTGATTGGCTGGTTGACGCACAACACGACCACCAATCTCAGAGAGCGCGGCATTGCGTCGGGCTTCGGCTTCCTGTCGCAGCGCGCCGGCTTCGACGTCGTAACCTTCCTCCCCAATACCTCTGAAAGCACGTACGGCTTCATGATGTTGGCCGGCCTGGTCGACACCATCATTGCCTCCGTGGTGGCGATCGTCGTGGCGACGATCCTCGGCCTCACCGTCGGCATTGCGCGCCTGTCGACGAACTGGCTGATCCGCACCATCGCCACGGTTTACGTCGAGATATTCCGCAACATTCCGCCGTTGCTGGTGATCCTGTTCTGGTATCTGGCGGTCATCGAGACGCTGCCCAACATCAAGGACGCCATCCAGCTCGGTCCGGACATCTCACTGTCCAATCGCGGGTTCTTCACGCCGCGGCCGATCTTCGGCGACGGCTTCCAGTGGACCGTCGCCGCTTTCGTCCTCGCGCTGATCGTCGCTTACGGCGTCCGTCGCTGGGCCCACGCCCGCCAGATGGCAACCGGCAAGGCGTTCCCGACGGGATGGGCCACTCTCGGTATCATTGTCGTCATCACGGGCGTCGTGTTCCTGGCGAGTGGCGCGCCAATCTCCTTCGACGTGCCGGTGAAGACGCGCTTCAACATCAACGGCGGCCTCACGCTGTCGCCGGAGTTCTCGTCCCTGACGCTCGCGCTCGGCGTCTACACCGCCTCCTTCATCGCCGAGATCGTGCGCGCCGGCATTCTGGCGGTCAGCCACGGGCAGACGGAGGCGGCGCATTCGCTCGGCCTGCGCAGCAGTCTCGTGCTTCGCCTGGTGGTGCTGCCGCAGGCGCTGCGGGTGATCATTCCGCCGCTCGCCAGCGAGTACCTGAACATCGTCAAGAACACGTCGCTCGCCGTCGCGATCGGCTATGCCGACCTGGTCGCGGTCGGCAACAACGTGCTGAACCCGACAGGACAATCGATCGAGGTCGTGGCGATCTGGATGGCCTTCTACCTCGGACTCAGCATCGTGATTTCGTTTGCGATGAACTGGTTCAACGCCCGCATTGCCCTGATGGAGCGGTAGGCGATGTCGGACATCCAGGCGCAGGACGACGTCTATTTCGTGCGGCAGCAGATAGCGAAGCCGTTGCCGCCGCCGGTGGCGACCAGCGGCCCGATCGCCTGGATGCGCGCCAACCTGTTTGGCAGCGTCGGCGACACGATCCTCACGCTCGTTGGGCTCGGCCTCGCTCTGGCCGTGCTGGTCCCGCTGGTTCGCTGGAGCTTCTTCAATGCGGTATGGAATGGCGCCGACCGGGCGGCCTGCGCCAATACAACGGACGGTGCGTGCTGGGCGTTCGTGAAGGCGAACTTCGGCCAGTTCATGTACGGCCGCTATCCGCAGCCGGAGCGTTGGCGCGTCGACGTGTTCTTCGCGCTGATGGCCGCGGGCATCGTTCCGATGGCGATCCCGTCGGCCCCGCTGAAGGGCCTCAACCTGCTCTACCTGTTCGTCATCTTCCCGGTCATTTCGGGCTTCCTGCTGGTCGGCGGCGTGCTCGGCCTGCCGGAGGTCGAGACGCAAGTCTGGGGTGGCCTGTTCCTCACGCTCGTCGTTTCCTATGCGGGCATGGCCGCGTCCCTGCCGCTCGGCATCCTGCTTGCCCTTGGGCGACGATCGAAGATGCCGGCGGTGCGCTACGTCTGCGTGGTCATCATCGAGGTCTGCCGCGGCGTGCCGCTGATCACCGTCCTGTTCATGGCCGGCATCCTGCTGCCGCTTTTCTTCCCGACGGGCGTCAGCTTCGACAAGCTGCTACGCGCGCTGGTCGGCGTTGCTTTGTTCGCGTCGGCCTACATGGCGGAAGTCATCCGCGGCGGCCTGCAGGCAGTTCCGCGCGGCCAGTATGAGGGCGCCCAGGCACTCGGCCTCGGCTACTGGCACATGACGCGGCTAATCGTTCTGCCGCAGGCGCTCCGCCTGGTCATTCCGGGCATCGTCAACACGTTCATCGGGCTCTTCAAGGACACCAGCCTCGTCTACATCATCTCGATCTTCGAGCTGCTCAGCACCGTGCGTAACAGCTTCAGCGATCCGGTGTGGGCGACCTCGACGACACCGGCGTCGGGGCTGGTTTTCGCGGCGGCGGTTTTCTGGATATTCTGCTTCGGCATGAGCCGCTATTCCCAATACACCGAGCGCCGCCTCCGCGTCGGTCACAAGCGATAGGATAAGCCCATGGCAATGATGGAGTCCGGCACGGTCGCTTCCCCAGCTCCCGCTGCGGACAAGTCGAAGGGGACCGAGATCGCCATCGACATGGCCGGCGTCAACAAGTGGTACGGCGACTTTCACGTGCTGCGCGACATCAACCTGCGCGTCCGGCGCGGCGAGCGCATCGTGGTCTGCGGACCGTCCGGTTCCGGCAAGTCGACCATGATCCGCTGCGTCAACCGTCTCGAGGAGCACCAGGAAGGGCGCATCGTCGTCGACGGCATCGAGCTCACCAACGACCTCAAGCGCATCGAGGAGGTGCGGCGCGAGGTCGGCATGGTGTTCCAGCATTTCAACCTGTTCCCGCACCTCACCATCCTCGAAAACTGCACGCTGGCGCCGATCTGGGTGCGCAAGATGCCGAAGAAGGAAGCCGAGGACGTCGCCATGCAATACCTGGCGCGGGTCAAGATCCCCGAGCAGGCGAACAAGTATCCGGGCCAGCTGTCCGGCGGTCAGCAGCAGCGCGTCGCGATCGCGCGCGCCCTGTGCATGAACCCGCGCATCATGCTGTTCGACGAGCCGACGTCGGCGCTCGATCCCGAGATGATCAAGGAAGTGCTGGACGTGATGGTGAACCTCGCGGAGTCCGGCATGACCATGCTGTGCGTCACCCACGAAATGGGCTTCGCCCGTCAGGTCGCCGACCGCGTCATCTTCATGGACGCCGGCCAGATCGTCGAGCAGAACACGCCCGAGGAATTCTTCCTGCATCCGCAGCATGAGCGGACGAAGCTGTTCCTCAGCCAGATCCTGCACTGAAAGAGAAAGGCGCGCCGGTCGGGCGCGCCTTGTGTTTCGTTCGATCGGGTCGGCGCTCGCTTGCGCTCAGCCCTTCCTCACCCTTGCGGGCGCAGCAACGGCGTGATGTTGCGGAAGGCGACGCGGCGGTTATCGCGGTTGGCCGTGGTGGTCGGCACCTTCAGGAACTGCTCGCCGTAGCCTTGCGTCACGAGATTCTCCGGCGGGATGCCGTAGTAGTAGGAGAGAATCTGCGCGACAGTTTCGGCGCGGCGGTCGGAGAGCGCGAGGTTGGCGAGGTCCGAGCCGACCGCGTCGGTGTGCCCTTCGATAAGGATCACCGCCGACGGATCGCGGTCGACGATCGCGCGGATCGCGTCGCCGATCGTCTGCATGTGCGCGATCTGGTCGTCCGGCACAGTCGCCTGGCCGGTGTCGAAGGTGATCGTATCGAAGTCGATACGGCGCACCTTGTCGCGCAGGCGGCCGTTACGCTCGACTTCCTCGAGGCTGTAGGCCCGCTCGACGCGCTCGACCGGCGGGGCCGCCAGCGTCTGCTGCAGCTGCTGCTCGTTGGCACGGCTCGAATCCACGATGTACTGGTTCTGTGGGATCGTGATCTGCAGCGGCCCGAGGTGCAGGTTGAGCTGCGGCGGCGGCAGGGGCCGTGGCGGCGGCAGCTGCGGCTTCTGGCCGAAGATGCGCCCGACGACGTTGGGCTGCTGCACCTCGCCGATCAGCACCGTGACGCTGCCGTCCTTGTTCTTGCGGTAGCGCTGGATGATGTTGCCGCTCTTGTCGCGGACCGTGACGATGCTTGTCCCGTCCGGACGATTCACGGTCGTCGTGTCCGTACCGTTGTCGGTCTGGGCGTTGTTGACCTTGTCGCCCTGGCGGACGAAGCGCCCCGAGTCGTCGTGCTCGACGGTCACCTGGCCCTGGTCCTTGACGATGACGCGGCCGCCGGGCGCCTGAATGACGGCGCCGTTCTTCAGGGCGTCCTCGTTCGTCGGCAGCGGCGGCGGTGCCGTCGTCTGTGCGTTCGGCGGGGGAGCGCCGAACTTTGGCCGCGTCTTGAAATTCTGCAGGTTGAAGTTACCGCCCTCGGTCGCCGCGGGTGGCGGTGGCGGAGGCGGCGGTGCCGCTAACGCTGGAGCCGGCGGCAGGGTGATCGCCGGCTCCGGTGCGGGGGTAGTGGACGGAGCGGCTGTGGTCGTCGGCGCCGGGCCTGTCGCGGCCGGCGGTGCCGCACTTTCTCCGGCCGTCGGTGCCAGCGTCGTCGTCGGCGGAGGCGGCGTTGTCGGCGCTGTCTGATCGGCTGCCGGCGGCGTCACCGTCTCGCTCGCTGCCGGGGGCGGCGGCGTTGTTTCAGGAGCCGGAGTCGTGGGTGG
>JBEHXS010000043.1:0-15161 GCA_048498575.1 Pseudomonadota bacterium | reverse complement strand
CTGGCGCAGTCGGGCTCGTTGCCCGGCGGCTTCATCGGCAACGGCCTGTTCGGCCAGTCGTGGCTGCGGCCCTACGCTCTCTTCGGCCTCGATGGCCTCGATCCGATCACCCATGGCTTCTTCTGGGCGATGCTCGCCAACCTCACGGCTTTCGTCGGCGTCTCGCTGTTCACCCAGCAGGGCGCCATCGAGCGCGCGCAAGCGGCGCTGTTCGTCGATGCCTTCCGCCTCGACGACGCCGCGCAGATCTGGCGGCGCACCGCCCATCTTCCCGACCTGGTGTCGCTCGCCGCCCGCTTTCTTGGGCGCGAGCGCGCCAACGCCGCCTTCGCCGAATGGGCGAGGGGCCGCGGCCTCGACCCGGCGGCGACGTTCCATGCCGATGCCGAGATGGTGCTCTTCGGCGAGCGGCTGCTGGCCGGCGTGGTCGGTGCCGCCTCGGCGCGCGTCTTGGTCAGCGCCGTGGTCGAGGAAGAACCGCTCGGCGTCGATGAGGTGATGCGCCTTCTCGACGAGACCTCGCGACTGCTCGAAGCCAACCGGCGGCTGGAGGACAAGTCGCGGGCGCTGGAGGAGGCGACCACGAATCTCCGCGAGGCGAACGCGCGGCTGAAGGTTCTCGACCGCCTCAAGGACGACTTCGTCGCGACGGTCAATCACGAGCTGCGCACCCCGCTGACCTCGATCCGGACGTTCTCGGAGATATTGCGCGAGCATCCGGAACTGCCGCTCACGGAGCGCCAGGATTTCCTGCGCGTCGTCGTCACCGAAACCGAGCGCCTGACGCGGCTGATCAACCAGCTGCTCGACCTGTCGAAGATCGAGGCCGGCGACGCCACGCCGCCGATGACATTGCTCGATCTGGGGCCGGTCGCGCGCGATTGCGCCGCCTCGATGCGCCATGTCTTTGCCGCCAACCACGTCGAGCTCGAGGTCGATGCCGGCGCCTCGCCGGTGTGGACGACGGGGGATCGCGACCGCCTCGTCCAGGTGATCGTCAACCTGCTCGCCAACGCCGCGAAGTTCTCGCCGGCCGGAAAGGGCCGCGTAAAACTCGGCCTCAGCAGCGGCGACGACACGGTGGAGGTCTATGTCGCGGACAACGGTCCGGGCATCCAGCCGGGCGACCGCGAGCTGGTCTTCGAGCGCTTCCGTCAGGTCGGCGACCCGCTGACCGACAAGCCCGGCGGCGTCGGTCTCGGCCTCGCCATCTGCCGGCAGATCGTGGCGCAGCACGGCGGCGAGATCTGGGTCGAAGATGCGCCGGGCGGCGGCGCGCTGTTCCGCGTGCGCCTGCCGCGCGCCAACGCCGCCGGCGCGGTCATCGCCGCCGAATAGCCGCGCTTAGACGCCGAGGTAGCGGCTGGTGACTTCCGGCGCCCGCTTGAGGTCGGCGGCGCTGCCCTCGAACACGACGTGGCCGTTGTTGAGGACGTAGGCGCGGTGCGCCAGCGACAGCACGGCCGCCAGATTCTGCTCGACGATGACGATGGTCTGGCCTTCCGTCGCCAGCCGCTCGCACACGGCGAGCAGGTCGCGCACGATGATCGGCGCCAACCCCTCGAACGGCTCGTCGAGGAGCACGATCTTGGGGTCGCGCACCAGCGCGCGGGCGATCGCCAGCATCTGCTGCTCGCCGCCGGACAGCTCGCGTCCGAGGTTGGTGCGCCGCTCCTTCAGCCGTGGCAGCATGGCGTAGATGCGCTCGAGCGGCCAGGCGTTCGGCGCGCTGATCCGCGCGATCACGATGTTCTCCTCGACCGTGAGGTTGCCGAAGATGCGCCGTTCCTCCGGCACGAGCTGCACACCGGCCTGCGCCACGACATGCGGCGGCCGCGCTTCCAGCGAAACGCCGTCGACGGTGATCGTGCCCGACTTCGGCCTGACGATGCCCATCAGCGTCTTCAGCGTCGTGCTCTTGCCGGCGCCGTTGCGGCCGAGCAGCGCCACGACCTCGTGGCGTTCCACCTTCAGCGACACATCGAACAGGATGTGCGAGTCGCCGTAGTAGCTGTTGATGCCGGTGGCCTCGAGGAAGCTCATGCGACGTGCACCCCGCCGAGGTAGGCTTCCTGGACCTTGGCGTTGCCCTGGATTTCGCCGGGCGTGCCCTCGACCAGCAGCCGGCCCTCGTTGAACACGGTGATGCGGTCGGCCATGCCGAACAGCGCGTCCATGTCGTGCTCGACGACGACCAGCGTGCGCGTGCGGCCGATCTGCTTGAGCAGCCGCACCGTGTCGGCGCGCTCCTGCGGGCTCATGCCGGCGAGCGGCTCGTCGAGGAGCAGGATGCGCGGGCCGGTGCCCAGCGCGAGCCCGATCTCCAGCCGGCGCTTTTCGCCATAGGCGAGTTCCGAGACGAGGGCATCGGCCTTGTCGGTGAGCATGACCAGCCGGAGCGTCTCCGCCACGTCGTTGCCGAGCTCGGGCACCTGGTTGACGTGGCGGATGAGGTCGAGGCGGAACATGCCGCGCGTGCGCGCCAGCGCCGCGATGTTGAGGTTCTGCCGCACCGTCAGCTTCTGGAAGAGCTGGTTGATCTGGTAGCTCTTGGAGAGGCCCATCTGGCTGGTCGCGGTCACGCCCTTGCCGGTGATGTCCTCGCCGAACAGCAGGATGCGGCCGCTTGTCGGCGGTATCTCGCCGGTCAGCATCTTGAAGAAGGTTGACTTGCCGGCGCCGTTCGGCCCGATGATGCCGCGGATCTCGCCTTCCTTGACGGCGAAATCGATGTCGGCGTTGGCGACGATGCCGCCGTAGCGCTTGCCGAGGCCGCGCGCCTCGAGCACCACCGGGCGCGCTCCCGGCGGCGGCGCCGTGTGGTCCTCGACGACGTGGAGCGCCGGCGTCGCCGGCCCGGTGACCGGCGCGATCTCGTCGGCCGGTGTCCGTCGCATGCGGCCGACGAGATCGCGCACGCCGCCGACGATGCCCCGCCGGAGGAACACGATGAGCAGCACGAAGACGAGGCCGAGCACGAGCTTCCACGCCGGGCCGAGGCCGGCGATCTGCAGCGCGCTGCGGAGGTACAGCCAGATGGCGGCGCCGATCAGCGGTCCGTAGAGCGTGCCGGCGCCGCCGATGATCGTCTGCATGACGAGCTGGCCGGAGGTGTCGAAGGTGAAGGCGTCCGGCGCCATGTAGCTCTGGATGACGCCGCTGAGGCCGCCGGCAAGCCCGGCGTAGGCGGCGGCGATCGCAAACACCGCGAGCTTGTAGCGCGGGATGGCATGGCCGACGGCGCTGGCGCGGGCCGGGTTGTCGCGGATGGCGGTGAGGATGTGACCGAACGGCGAGTTGACGATGCGCCGCGCGATGAGGAAGCCGACGAAGAAGAGGACAGCGATGAGGCCGTACATGCGCCCGTCGGTGTTGAAGACGTAGTCGAAGCCGCCGATATGGATCGCGGGCTTGGGCACGTTGGGGAGGCCGTTCTCGCCGCCAGTCCAGGCCGACAGCGGCGAATTCTCCAGGAAGAAGAACATCTCGGCGAACGCCACGGTGATCATGGCGAAGTAGATGCCGGTGCGGCGGAGCGCGAGCACGCCAACGGCAAGGCCGACGATCGCCGCGCCGACAGTGCCCAGCGCCAGCCCGAGGAAGACGTCGCCGACCTTCTGCGAGACGAGCAGGTAGGCGGCGATGAACCCGCCAGTGCCGTAGAAGGCCGACTGGCCGAACGAGAGCAGGCCGGTGTAGCCGAACAGGAGATCGAAGCCGAGGCCGAACATCCCCCAGATCAGGATGCGGGAAAGCATGTCGGCATTGGCGCCGATCAGCGGCAGCACGAACGGCGCGGCGATGAGAATGAGGGCAAGGACGACCGGCGCCAGCCAGCCCGTGAGGCGACCTGTGATCACGCCGGCTGCCTCATCGCGTCCCGAACAGGCCCTGCGGCCTGACCACCAGCACCAGCGCCATGACGAAGAACAGCATCACCGCCGAGTAGGCGGGATTGAACATCGAGGTCAGGCTCATGATCTCGCCGGCGATCAGTCCGCCGACGATGGCGCCCGGGAACGAGCCGACGCCGCCGATCACCACGACGACGAAGCATTCGATCAGGATGTCGTCGCCGACGTTGGGCGTGATCGAGATGATCGGCGCGTTGATTATGCCGGCGAACCCGGCGGCCATGGCGCCGATGCCGAAGACGATCATGAAGGTGCGCTGGATGTTGATGCCGAGCGCATCGACCATGGTCGCGTCCTCGATGCCGGCGCGCACGACGAGGCCAAGGCGGGTGCGGTAGAGCAGGAGGTAGAGGCCAAGCAGCGCCACCGCAACGATGCCGAAAGCGACGAGCCGGTAGGTCGGGTAGATGGTGAAGCCGAGCTGGGCGATGCCCGAGGCCCACGGCGGCGAGGGCACGGTCTGCGCCAGGCTGCCGAAGCCGACGCGCACCAGCTCGACCAGTACGATGCCGAGGCCGAAGGTGACCAGGATCTGGTCCTCGTCGGGGCGGGAATAGAAGAAGCGGATGAGGACGCGCTCGAGCACGATGCCGACGACGCCGACGAACAGCGCGCCGACGATGACCGCGACGATGAACGAGTTGGTTTCCTGGAAGGCGACGAAGCCGGCGTAGCCGCCGAGCATGAAGAGCGCGCCGTGCGCCAGGTTAAGGACGCCGAGCGTGCCGTAGATGATGGTGAGGCCGGCGCTGATCAGGGCGAGCAGCGCGCCGGACACAAGGCCGTTGAAAAGCTGCGAAACGAAATTGGCCCAGTTCAGCAAGTCGCTTGGTCCCCACCCCCGCCGCCGGTGCGCATCGAAAAAGTGCGCCCGGCAAAGCTAGCGGCTTCGCCGGGCGCGCAAAAGTCCCTTACGTCGCGTCGCCGAGCTTGCAGCCGAACGCGTCGGGGGCCTGCATGATGCCGTCGCCCGGCACCACGTCGATGACCTCGTAGTAGTCGTCCTTGGCCTTCATGTCGGCGGCCTTCTTGCCCTTGACGACGATCACCGGCCGGATGAGCTGATGGTCGGCGGCGCGCCATTGCACCGGTCCGACGAGCGAGTCGGTGTACTTCTTCCCGGACTCGTAGGCGGCGATGACCTTGGGCGGATAGAAGGTGCCGGCGGTCTCGACGGCGTCGGCCCACAGCGCGATCTGCATGTAGCCGGCTTCCGCGCCCCACTCGGGCTTCTGGCCGTACTTCGCCTCGAACTTGTCGACGAACTGCTTGGCGAGCGGGAACTTGTCGCCGATGTCCCAGTAGAAATCGAGGCCGGCATAAACCCCCGCCATCAGGTCCTGGCCGACTTGCTGCACCAGGAACGGCGACATGTACGGCACCACCAGCGTCATCTTGTCGAACAGGCCGAACTGCTTGGCCTGCTTGATCGAGTTCACCGCGTCGTTGCCGAAGCCGATGACCACCAGCGTGTCGGCGCCGGAGTTGGCGATGTTGAGCGCGTAGGCCGAGTAGTCGGTCGCGCCGAGCGGGAAGAGCTGGTTGGTCGCCGTCGTCCAGCCGCCGGCCTCGGTGAACTTGGTCATCGATTCGAAGACGGTGTGGCCGTAGGTGTAGTCCGGCGTGAGGTAGGCGGCCTTGCGCGTCTTGCCGAGCTCCTTGAACAGCACCGGCGCGAGCGCCGCCGACGCCGAGTAGGCGTAGAAGCACTCGCGGAAGGAGTAGCGCGTGCAGTCCTTGCCGGTCGTGTCGTTCGAGCCGGAGATGCCCGGCAGGTAGAGGACCTTCTTGTCCTGGGCGAGGTGGTTGAGCGCCACCGCCGTGGCGGACGACACCGAGCCGATGACGACCTGCGCCTTGTTGTTGGTGATGAACTGGGTCGCGTTCTGCACGGCGACGTCGGCCTTCGCCTGCTCGTCGGCGGCGCCCGAGGTCACGGTCTTACCGAGCACGCCCTTGGTCGTCTTCGGCGAGATCGCCTTGATCAGGTCGTCGCCGTTGTTGAGGTGCTCGATCGCGAGCTCGATGCCCTTGCGCTCGTCGGCGCCGGCGTCGGCGTAAGTGCCCGTGAGCGGCACGTCGATGCCGATGAACACCGAATCGCCGGTCACCGGGAAATTGCCGATCGCCGGGTCGTCGGCGAACGCCAGCCGCGGCATCAGCGCCGGTATCGCGGCCGCCCCGAGCAGGCCGGCGCCGCTGAGCAGCGCCGAGCGGCGGGTTACGCCCGTCTCAATCTTCTTGTCCGTCATGTTGGGTTTCCTCTCCACGTGGTTCGCGTCGCGCGCGGGCGATTGCCGTGCCGATGCCGTTCTCGTTTTTCTTTCGCGCGCGGAGAACCGGCCCTTGACCGGCAGCCCGCCCGGCGAATCCTCACCCTTGTTCTTGGTTATTGTTATTGTTGGTGCGATTTGAGCCTACGGACCTGATCCGAACCTGACGCCAAACTGACGCGAAGCTGACCACGCCAAAATGCACGATCATTCTTCCGAGCCGCCGTCGGGCTTCGACTGGAAGACGCATGGGGTGAAGGTCATCCCCGGCGACCAGCTCGACCCGAACACGGCGCAGACGCCAGGGATGGAGCGCGCCGCCGCGATTAACCTGGCGCGCGTCGGCGCCCAGAAGATCTGGGCCGGCACCGTGAAGATCCATCCCGACGCCAAGACGGGCGCGCATCACCACGGCGCGCTGGAGAGCGTCATCTATGTCGTGAAGGGCCGTGCCCGCATGCGCTGGGGCGAACATCTCGAATACACGGCCGAAGCCGGCCCCGGCGATTTCATCTTCGTGCCGCCGTACGTGCCGCACCAGGAGATCAACGCCTCGACCGACGAGCCGCTGGAATGCGTGCTGGTGCGTTCCGACAACGAGGCGGTGGTCGTCAATCTCGACATCGAGCCGGTCGAGAAGCCGGAGCGGGTGCCGTGGATCGACCCCATCCACAAACGCTGAACGATCGATCTCTCACCTGACGCCGGCGAGCGGCGTGGAGCGGCATGAGCACCATTCTCTACCTGACCAGTATCGAGTTCGGCGCCGGCAGTCTGAAGACGCTGCCGCAGGCGCTGATCGATCTCGCCATGGCCCGGCCGCTCGTGGTCAGCGATGGCGGGATCGCGGCGACCGGCCTGCTCGATCGCGTCGACACCTTGCTCGCGGCGCCGGCAACGCGCTTTCTCGACGTGCCGCCTAATCCGACGGAGACCGCAGTTGGTCGTGCTCTCGACGTGTACCGATCGGCCGGATGCGACGGCATCGTCGCGGTCGGCGGCGGTTCGCCCATCGACCTCGCCAAGGGCGTCGCGCTGCTCGCCACCCATCCCGGACCGCTCGCGCACTATGCGGCGATCGAAGGCGGTATGCCGCGGATCAAGTCGAACGTTGCGCCGGTCATCGCCATTCCGACGACGGCCGGCACGGGTGCCGAAGTCGGCCGTGCCGCGCTGCTCTCCCTGAGCGATGGGCGCAAGCTCGGCTTCATCAGCCAGCACCTCATCCCGAAGCGCGTGATCTGCGATCCGGAGCTGACGCTGGGCCTGCCGCCCGGCCTGACCGCGGCGACCGGGCTTGATGCGCTATCCCACTGCATCGAGACGTTCTGCTCGCCGCGCTTCAATCCGCCCGCCGATGCGATCGCGCTCGACGGCGCCGGCCGCGTCTGGCGCAACCTGGAACGCGCCGTCGCCAACGGCCGTGACATCGCGGCGCGCAGCGAGATGATGATGGCGGCGCTGGAAGGCGGCCTGTCGTTCCAGAAGGGGCTGGGCGCCGTCCACTCGCTCAGCCATGCGCTCGGCGCCATTGGCGAGCTCAAGCTTCACCACGGCACGCTGAACGCCGTGCTGATGCCCGCCGTGCTGCGCGCCAACGCCGACGTCATCGGCGAGAAGGTGGCGCGCCTGAACGCCGCCGTCGGCTTGCCCGGGGATGCCGATCTCGCGGCAGAGATCGAGGCGCTGAACCGCCGGATCGGCCTGCCCGACACCCTTACGGCCATGGGGGTGACGGCAGCGGTGGTGCCCGGCGTCATCCAGCGCGCGCTCGCCGACCACAGCCACGCGACCAATCCGAAGCCGCTGACCGCTGGCGACTATGCCGCAATTCTGGCGGCGAAGATGCATTGACCGGGCCGATGCGGCGTTGCCGCGTGATGCACGCGGCGGTAGGGCGCCGGCAATGATTTCGAGGTCTACTCCCCCAGCCTCAGCAGGAACGCTCGCAACCGTCATAACTTTCAGTTGCATGCGCGTGCACGACCCGTGATGTTGAGCTGGGGTCTGTTGGTTGCGTGATTCGCGTACAGAATCTGACGCGTGGGCGCCGGGCGAGGGCTGATCACCTCCGCGCGGCGCGGGGGATCACATGGCAATCAGCAGGACCCGTGGCCAGCGCCGCGAGGCAATTCGTCCTTCCATCCGTATCGTTCCAAAGCTTCCGAAAAATCGCCCAGGCCTTCTGGGAAGTACGGCGTTGCGCGGCGGTTCGCTCGCATGGCTGGCCCTCGCCGCGGCTTCTGCGACCCAGCGCCGGCGATTCTCACGGGCCGGCGCCATGGCGGCGCTGGTCGGTGGCGTGCTCGTGCTTCCCGGGCAGTCCGCGGTAGCCGGCTGCAGCCAGACCGGACAGGTGTGGAATTGCAGCACCAGCGGCCAGGTAATAAACGCCAACCCGCAGGCGTTGATCCAGCCGACCGGCCCCGCGTGGCAGGTCAACGTCGGCACGGGAACCGCAGACACCTACCGCGACACCGGCAACTTTCAGTCGACCGGTTCCAATAAGGCGAACTGGAATCTCGGCGTCCTCGAGATTTTCAATACGAATGAATCGGGCACGGTTACCGTCGGCAGCAGCTCGAAGCTCGCCGGCCAGGAAGCCGACGGCATCCGCTTCTACGACACCACCAACGGAACGCCGACAATCACGTTCAACGTGTATGGCCAGGTGCTCGGCGGCACCAAGGCGTGGACGGTCTCTCCCGCCCTGGCGGAGCCTGGCGACGGCATTCACGTCGGCCGGTCAAGCGTAAACTTCGTCGACCCCGAATTCACGATGGGGAGTTTCATCCTCAACGTCGGTTCGGCCAGCGAGACCGACGCGCTTGTCGAGGGCGGTGACAACGGCGTCTACATCGCGCAGGGCATTTCCAATCTGGCCGCGGTCACCAACTACGGCGCGATCATCGGCGTGGGCAATCGCAGCCCCACCAACTGGGGTGAAGGCGTCCACATTTCACGCGTCGCCAAGGGCCAGGGCGATACCTTCCAGATCAGTGGCGCCGCCAGCGTCCTCAACTACGGCGATATCGAGGGGCATGCGGCCGGCGGCATTGCGGGCGGCGATGCCGACGGCCCGGGCAGTGGCGTCAACGTCTCGGCCAACGGCGACATCCTGATTGGCAACTATTCGAGTAACGAATCGGGAACGATCACCGGCATTGACGGCGTCGTCGCTTACGGTGGCGGCTCCAACGCCATCACGGTCAGCAATACCGGCCACATCGAAGGCACCTACGGCAACGGCATTACGGTCAGCCACGGCGGCGTCGGCTCCATCACCAACCACAGCTTCCACTCGGTCATCGGTTCCGGCGGCGTCGATTCGAGCGGCGTCGATGCCGAAGACTTCCACCAGGTCATCTTCGACAACGAAGGCGGTCTGACCGCCGGCCTCACCGGCAGCGGCGCTTATATCGCCAACGTCGACGGCGTCGGCGAGAGCGGCGACGCGGTTCACGTCAACAATACGAACGGCGGCCTCATCGCCGGCTACACCGGCGGCCTGGTGATCTCGAACGTCACCGGCGCTACCAGCGAAGGCGAGGCCAACAACGTCCTTATCGAAAACCAGGCGCAGTACATCGGCGACGGGGAATACGCCACCGGCGGCCTCATCGTCGGCGCCCACATTGATGGCTACGGCACCAGCAACGGCATCACCGTCAGTCACGTCTTTGCGGCGAGCGGCAGTGAGAGCGCCGCGGACTCGGGCAGCGTCACGATCGACAACCGCGATACCTTCCGTACCGTGGTCGATCTTTCGACGGTCACCGACGCCTCCGTTTACACCATCGGCGAGGGCGATACGGCGAGCGGTCTGCTCGGCGCGTTTGATCCCCCGGGTGTCGTCAACTCCGGCATCTTCGGCGGTGCCGACGGCATCTCCTTGTCCGACATCGGCGGTGCCGCGACCATCTACAACCAGGACGGTTCGCTCTACGGCTGGCTTGGCAACGGCATCACCATGTCGGAGGTTGGCGGCAATATCGCCATCTACAACGGCACGACGGGGGGCGGCGACGGCGGCTGGCTCCACGGTAACGAGAGCGGCGTCAGCATCACCGGCTTCGGCGGCAACATCGACATCGAAAACGGCGTCGGCCAGATCGATGGCCCGGCCGGCAATGCCATCTATATCGCCGATGCGACGTCGGCCGGCCAGCACATAACCATCGGCAACGGCAACAGTTACGGGATCACCTCGCAGTACGGCTCTGGCATCTATATCGATGCCAATGCCGCGGTCACGGTGACCAACGGCGATTCGAATGAATCCGGTTTCGGCTATATCGCGGGCGGCACCACCGGCGTGCTGGTCGAAGGCGGCGACACCTACGACATCGCCGTCAGCAACAGCGGCCACATCCAGGGCGGCGACGGCTCGGGCATCCAGATCAGCCACGGCGCGGTCGGCTCCATCACCAACCACAGCTTCCAGTCGGTTATCGGCTCGGGCGGCGTCGATTCCAGCGGCGTCGACGCGGAAAACTTTCACCAGGTCATCTTCGACAATTCCGGCGGCCTGACGGCCGGCATCACCGGCACCGGTGCCACGATCGCCTACATCAGCGGCGTCGGCGAGAGCGGCGACGCCGTCAGCGTCAACAACTCCGAAGGCGGGCTCCTCGCCGGCTACACCGGCGGTCTCTCGATTCAGAACGTCACCGGTAACTCGAGTGAGAGCGAAGCGAACAACGTTTACGTCGATAATCGCGCCGTCTGGATTTCCGGCGACAGCTATAGCGCCGGCGGCCTCATCATTGGCTTGGATGGAGCGGGCGTCAGCATCTCCAATGTCGCCGCCGGCAGTATCGGCAGCGAGAGCGACCTCACCTCCGGCAGCGTGACGATCGACAACCAGGACACGCGCCACACATCGATCGACTTCGGCTCGATCGCCGACGCGTCGGTCTACCACGCTGGAGATCCCGCCAGCGGCTTGCTGGGCACGTTCGTCGACAGCCAGGGCGACGGTTCGGAATCCGTCTCCACCGGCATTTATGGCTCACAAGCGATCTATCTGTCTGAAGTCGGCGGCGGCTTCACGCTGAACAACCAGGACGGCCTGGTCGTCGGCACCGACGCCGATGGCGTCCACATCGACACCATCGGCGGCAACGTCGCCATCAACAACGGCCGCTCGTGGGCCCACGGCGATGGCGGCCTCATCGTCGGCGCAACCGGCGCCGACGCCATCGACGTGGAAAATTTCTACAAGAACGTCACTGTCGACAACATTCACGGCACGATCAGTGGCTCGAACAATGGCGTAGAGGTCATCAACGCCCTTGGCGTCGGCCAGACGGTCTCCGTCGAGAACGAATCGGGCGCGATTGCCGCAGACGGTCTGGCCGGCGTCGGCGTGAACCTTTCCGTGAATGACACAAGCGTCGTCGCGATCGACAACAGCCGCGCCGGACACCATCACAGCGAAGGCGGTGTGATCTCCGGCGGCCTCTACGGCGTCGCCGTCATGGGCGGCGCGCTCGTCGACATCGACAACACCCACGGCACGATTTACGCAACCGAGTCGGGGACGGGTGCCGGCGTTGTGCTTACCGACGTTGGCCGTGTCTCCATCGGCAACGCCGGCGGCTCCATCTACGACAGCTTCGCCGAAAGCGAAGGCATCAACATATATGGCGTCAGCGAGGGCGCCGACATCGATAACGCCGCCTCCTGGCATGGCGGCGGCGGCTACATCGCCGGCACCTACCGTGGCATTGCCGGCGCCGAGATTGCGGGCGGCGTCACGGTTGAAAATGCCGACGGTGTGGTTGTCGGCAGCGAGGGCGACGGTATCCGGTTCGCCATCGTGCACAGCTCCAACGAGGCCGGCTACGCCGTTGCCATCGACAACTCGAGCACTTGGGGGCACGACGGCGGGATCATCGCCGGAGAAGATAACGGCGTCGTAATCAATACCGTTGGCAGCACCTACGCCGCGGGCAACAACATCGTTGCCATCGACAACAGCGGCTATGTGTCGAGTGAACATGACCACGCCGGCGGCCTTATTGCCAGTTCGCTCGGGGATGGTGTCGCGGTATTCAACGCCGAGAGCGACGTACAGATCTACAACGCCTACACGCGCGCCAACGGCAGCCTCAACATCGGCGAGAGCGCTGTCGGCGCGGCAGCCGCGGGGTTGCTTTCGCCGCTCGCGGAAGCCGGCGACGATTTCCTGTCGCCGGGCTCGACCGGCATCTGGGGTCTCGGCGGCTCCGGCGTCTATGGCAACAACATTGCCGGCGGCGTCTATGTCGACAACCGGCAGGGTCAGATCGTCGGCCTGGGCGACGACAGGGCGGCCGTGGAGCTGAATGGCGTCGGCGGCGGCCTGACGCCCGGCGAATCCGGCATCGCGGTCGACATCGATAACAGCAACGCCGCGCTGGCGAGCAGCGAAGACGGCATCGGCGACTTCAGCCGGTATTCGCTGCTTTCAGGCGGCGACTACGGCGTCAAGCTCTCCAGCATCAGCAACGGTGACGTGGTCTTCAACAACGACTTCGGCATCACCTACGGCGACGAGATGGCTTTTGCCCTCAACGGGCTCACCGAAGGCGATGTTCTGATCACCAACAGCGCCGGCGTGATGGAAGGCCACAACGGCAGCTCGACCCTATTCCCGACGCGCGACAGCTATGGCGCGATCACCATCGCCAACGTCGACGGCCACGTGCAGATCCGGAACGCTTCCGAAAGCGGCGGCTACGGCGGCGACATCATCGGCGTCGATTCGGCTTCGGCTATCTACCTCGCCGGCGGCATCAAATCGGCCGAGATTTACAACACCGCCAGTTACTACAGCGAGAGCTCGGACCAGACCCAGGGCGGCGTGATCGTCGGCAGCGGCACCGAGGCGAATCCGGTCATCGTTCTGAACACCTCGACCGGCGAGAGCGACACCCAGAACGGTGTTGTCCTCAACTCCGGCCTGATCGGCAGCACCAACATCTACGGCTTCTCCGATCCCGATATCACCGGTAGGACGACCGATGTTGGCCCCGTCATGGGATTTGCCAGCCTCGCCTACGACTATGTCGTCGGGGGTCTTACGCCTGACGCGCTGTCGGAGAGCGGCGCCTTCTCGGAGGCGCTTGGCCTGCTGGACAACCATAACGCCGGAGCAGACGGCATATCGGCGGCACGCGACATGGCCATCGCCTCCGACACCGGCGCGACCTATGTCGAGAACGCCGGCGGCGCCATTTTTGGGCGCGTCGATCTAACCGGCTCGAACGCAGGCAGCGAAGGCGACACCATCCACAACGAGTTGTGGAACCTCGCCGGGATTTGGCTGACCGAGGGCGCCAACTATCTCGGCAGCGAAAGCTCCATACGCAATGACGGCGTGATCCAGACCGCGTTCGGCAGCGAAGGCGATCTCGCCACCAGCTTCGACGTTACCGATTTCCACAACGATGGGCCGGCGGCCTCGGGCTACCTCAGCATGCTCGACGGCGTCGTCGGCAACGTCGACACGATCACCGGCAATTTCCACGGCAGCGAAACTGAGGAAGGCGGCGCCCACAGCTACGTCGCGCTTGACGCCTACCTCGATGTGCCGGCCTCGGAATCGGGCACGCCCGGTGCCGACGTGCTGCACGTCGAAGGCGACGTCAGCGGCACGACCGGCCTCATCATTCACAACCTCAACCCGAATCCGATCGACATGGTCAACCCCGATGGGATCAAGGTGGTGCAGGTGGATGGCGAGAGCGACAGTTGCGGCAGCATTGCCTGCCAGGACGGCGATCCCTTCTACATCTCGTCGAAGTCGGCGGACTATCTCGAGATTAACGGCTTCGGCACGGTCCAGCAGGGACTCTACGCCTGGTACCTCACCGATCCCGGCGAGAGCGGGCACGAGTACGACCTCGTCACGGCGGCGCTGCCGACGGCTGATCAGACGCCCGAGCTGATGACGGCATTCGCCAACATCTTCTACAACGGCGTTACTGACGCCGTGTCCGAGCACCTCTACGGCGGCTCGCTCGATCCGGACAATACCGGTGGCAGCGGCGCTGATGTCGACGGAAGCGGGCAACCCGATCGCAAGCCGAGCGGCGCCGTCTGGGGCCGCATCAGCGGCGCCTGGTCGAAGCAGGATACGACCGTCGATACGCAGCTCGGACCGGTGGATACCGGCTTTAACCAGAACACATACACCCTGCTCGGCGGTGTCGACATGAGTCCGTCGGCCGATGGCAACGGCCTGCGCTTCGGCGCCTATGGCGGCTACGTGACGTCGAGCGCCGACTTCGACGCCTATGCGGCAACCGGCAAATACACCGGCGGCGTCGCCGGCGGGTATCTCGCCTACACGCGGGACAATTTCTACGTCGACACCCAGTTCACCGCCGATTTCGTCAACCTAGCCTTCGACGCGCCGCTGGGCACCGGCGTCACCGGCAACGTCAACGGCACAACGCTTGGTGTCATGGCTGATGCCGGCAAGCGCTACTACGCCGGCGCGAGCTTCCTTGAGCCTCTCGCATCGTTTGCCTATGCGAATACCACGCTCGGCGACATGCAGAGCGGCTCGGCGACGATCAGCTTCAGCAACGGTCAGAGCGTGCGCGGCGGCGTCGGTGCGCGCGTAGGCGTGGCCACCACGGACGCCAGCGGCGTGCATGTCGAGTTGTCGCTGCTCGCGCGCCTCTGGGACGAATTCTCGGGCAACAATCTCGTCACCGTCACCGACGGCACAAACACCGACACGTTCGCGGATGACACATCCGGTGTCTTTGGCGAAGTCAGCGCCAGCGCCACCCTCCTTACGCCGGATCGCAGCACGTCGCTGTTCGCCAGCGGCGGCGCCTCATTCAAGGCGGACGCGACGACGCTTAACGCCAAGGCCGGTGTGCGCAAGTCGTTCTGACCGCGTCCGTTGCCGTCAGCTGGGCTCGTGGAGAGAGAGCTCAGCGACGGTCGCTAGCGCGGGCCGGCGACGACGCCCCTG
>JBEHXS010000042.1:0-15317 GCA_048498575.1 Pseudomonadota bacterium | reverse complement strand
CGGACATTGCCTGGCCCTCAGGCCGCCTGAATCTCTCCGGGCGCGACGTGACTTAGCACATGGCGCCACGCACTTGCGAACGAATCCAAATCGGCCTCCGTCGAGGCCCACCCTAAGCTAATGCGTATCGCGCATTTTGCTAGGGCCGGCGGTACGCCCATGGCCGCAAGTACATGACTTGGCGAGACTTTTCCGGACGAGCAGGCCGAGCCAGACGATACCGCCATCCCGGCGAGGTCGAGCGCGATCAGCAGGGTCTCGGCGGCAAGGCCTGGAACGGCGAAACATAGGGTCTGCGGCAGGCGCGGAACATCACGACTGAACACTACCGCCTTCGGCCCGATGACAGCCGCGGCGCGGTCGCGCCAGTTCGCCCATATCTCGGCCCTGCCGATATCGGCGCCAGCCGCATCCGCCGCGGCGCCGAAGCCGGCGATCGCAGCCACATTCTCGGTGCCGCCACGGAGGCGCCGCTCCTGGCCGCCGCCGGTCATCAGCGGTGCGAAGGTCCAATCTCCGGCGGCTCGCACGATGGCGCCTGCGCCCTGCGGCCCGCCAATCTTGTGGGCCGAGAGGGTCAGCACGTCGACGCCGAGCTTGGCGATGTCGACACAAATGCGACCGGCGGCCTGCACGGCATCGGCGTGGACCGTGGCGCCGTGCTGGTGGGCGATCTGCGCCACCTGCCAGACCGGCTGGATCGCGCCGGTCTCGTTGTTCGCCACCATTACGGAAACCAGCGCACGCTTGCCGGCGGCCCCGGCGTCGGCGAGCAGGCCCTTCAGCGCGCCGAGGTCGACGATACCGTCACGATCGACCGGGATGACGCGGATCGCTTCCGACGGGAAATCGCCGCCCACGCCGACCGATGGATGCTCGGTCGCGCCGATAAGCAGCGCGTCAGCCGGCATCGGCTTGTTGCCGAACGTCCAGTCACCCGTCAGGACCGTGTCGTTGGCCTCGGTCCCGCCGCTGGTGAAGGTGACGTAGCGCGGATCGCCGCCGACGAGACGGGCTACCTGTGCGCGCGCCGCTTCGATGCGGCCGCGCGCACCCCTGCCCTCGGCGTGGACCGACGAGGCGTTGCCGACCTCGGAAAGCGCCGAATCCATTGCCGTGCGCGCTTCAGGGCGCAACGGCGCGGTCGCGTTGTAATCGAGATAGGTGCGGGCCATGGCGGGCGGAAAATAGCGCGGGTGCCGGGCAAATGCGAATTGCCGCGGGAACGATTCCCGCCCAACCGCTGTTGTCGGCCAATAGGGGAGGGAGTTCCTATGCCGATAAGCGCCAATGACCGCGTCTGGGAAATCATGGAGCGGTTCGCCACCGCGCTGCTGATTACCAACGGTGGCCTGGAGACCCGCGGCCGGCCCATGGCCGTCAGCGTCAGCCGGAAAGACAACACGCTGTACTTCCTCAGCGACGTAACCAGCGACAAGGACTACGAAATCCAGTTCGATCCGTCGGTCGTTGTGGCCTTCGTCGATCCCCTGAACCACAAATACGCGTGGGTCAGCGGTCGGGCGGTCATCGCCAACGATCGTGCCCGGATCCGCGAGTTGTGGACGCCGTTGGCCGGCGCCTGGTGGGAGAGCCCCGAGGACCCGGATATCCGTGTCGTCAAGGTAACCCCGGAAACGGCCAACTACTGGAACGGCGCCGGCAAGATCGCGTCGCATGCTTCAGCGGCGGCGGCCGCCCTTTCCGACGGAGCGCCGTCCCTGGCGGAAGAGCGGCCAGTGCTCGCCTAGAGCGCCACCAGCACCGCGCCACCGCCGATCAGCACGATCCCGAGCCAGGCCAGCGCCGACAGGCGCTCGCCGAGGAAAGTCACGGCGAAAATCGCGACGAGAACGACGCTGAGCTTGTCGATGGGCGCCACCTGCGAGGCATCGCCGAGCTTCAGGGCCCGGAAGTAGCAGAGCCACGAGGCGCCCGTAGCGCAGCCCGACAGCACCAGGAACAGGTAGGTGCGGCCCGAGATGCTGCCTGGCGGCTGGAACTGCCCAGTGGCGAAAACGATGCCCGCCGCAACCACCAGAATCACCACCGTGCGGATCAGCGTGGCGTAGTCGGAGTTGACGTTTTCGACGCCGACCTTGGCGAAAATCGCCGTCAAAGCGGCGAATGCTGCCGAGAGCAGCGCCCACAACTGCCACGAACCAAGCAAAGACCTGGGTTCCATGCGACCTCCTCGAACGGGATGCTCTCCGATTCAGGCATAGCCGGAATGCTTGAAATTCACCCCCGCGCTCGTGATATGAGTGCGGCCCAACTCCCGAGGCCACATGCCCGAAATCATCTTCACCGGCCCTGCCGGCCGCCTGGAAGGCCGCTTCCAGCCGGCCAAGCGCAAGAATGGCCCGATCGCCATCATCCTGCACCCGCATCCCCAGTTCGGCGGGACGATGAACAATCAGGTCGTCTACCAGCTTTTCTACATGTTCGCGAAGCGCGGCTTCGCGGTGCTGCGCTTCAACTTCCGCGGCGTCGGCCGCAGCCAGGGCGAGTTCGATCACGGCTCGGGCGAGCTCTCGGATGCCGCCGCCGCGCTCGACTATGTGCAGACCGTCCATCCGGACGCGCGAAGCTGCTGGGTCGCGGGCTTCTCGTTCGGCGCGTGGATCGGCATGCAGCTTCTGATGCGCCGCCCGGAGATCGAGGGCTTCATCTCGATCGCGCCGCCGGCGAACCTCCACGACTTCACCTTCCTCGCCCCCTGCCCCTCCTCCGGCCTCATCATTCACGGCGACCAGGACAAGGTCGTGCCGCAGAAGGACGTGCAGGCGCTGGTCGACAAGCTGAAGACGCAGAAGGGCATCAAGATCGATCAACAGATCATCAAGGGCGCCAACCACTTCTTCGAGGGTCACATCGACGAGTTGCTCGGCGACTGCTCGGCCTACGTCGATCGTCGTCTGGCGATGGACGAAGCTGCGGCCTAGGCGCTTGACCCGCGTCAACGCGGGCCTTCTTCCGATCTGACAGGCTGCCTTCGACGCGATAACGCTCGGAGCAGTGTGATGCGAAGCCGGTTTGGATTCTGGGCGGCCGTGGTCGCGCTCATCGCCGCCCTCGGCTACGCGGTGCCGCAACTCCTGCAGGTTGCCGGAATCCTGCACGATCCTTGGGATCGCATCTTTATCTTCGCGCCATCGCTGGCGCTGGCGCCGTCATTCGTCGCGGCCATGGCCGCGCTCCATGTCGTCACGCCGCACTCGCGCCAAGCCTACAGCCTGTCAGGGCTGGCGATCGCGATCATGTACGGCACGCTGGTCAGCCTCGTGTACATCACCCAGCTCAACGTCGTGATCCCGCACGACCTCGCAGGTGATGGGGCGCCCTTCGCCATCTTCGCGTGCTGCGGCACGCATCAGTTCACCACCGGCGTCGATCTCCTGGGTTACACGCTGATGAGCGTCGCGACGCTGATCGCTGCCGGCGCGTTCGCCACGTCATCGGCCGCGGCCGCGTGGAGCCGCTGGACGTTCATCGCCAACGGCATACTCGCGCCGTTTCTGTTTCTGCAGCTCGTGTGGCCGGAGCTCATCTACATCGGGGCGCTGTGGCTGATCACGCTCCCGGTCGCGATGATCGCGCTCGCCTTGTTCTTCCGCGCCAGCGCGAGCAATGAGCGACTGGCCGCGGGCGCCTGAGGCGAAATAGCGCAACTGGCGTCTGCAATCTGCCGACGGCGAAGCTGTGGTAGCGTCCCGGTGGTCGTCGCCAATTGCGAATCCGGGAGCTTCGTGGTCATGCGCGCCAAGATCATTTCCGTCATTGCGCTTCTGCTGACTGCCTTCCTCGTTTCCACCGACTTCGCGGCGGCAGACTTTGCGCCCTACGGCGGCGACGCTGGAAATGCCTTCAGCAAGTCGTGTCCTGCAAACCAGTATGTCGCCGGATTCTTTGGCCACGTCGGCGCCTGGCTGGATAACATCGGACTGACTTGCGCTCCGGCCATCGGAAATACGGGCTTCGGTGAGCCGCAGCAGACGCCGCAGTTCTTTGGCGGCTTGGGCGGTGCACCCACCAGCACGCAGTGCGACGCCGGAACCGTCGTCCGCCACATGCACTATTTCGTTCAGTACGACGACGCGAACTCCGACGAACTGCAATTCATACGCGGCATCTCGTACGACTGCGCGCGGGCGGACGGGAGCGTGGCCAGCAACAAATGCTTCGGCCAATGCCACGACGGCGATCACAGCATGACGTTTGTTCCGACGAGTGCGAACGTCGACAACGATTGCGGTCCCGGGCTGGTGGTCGGGCTGCAAGGGAGGTCGGGCCAGTTTGTCAGTTCGCTCGGGGCGCTGTGTGGACGGCGGCCGACGGTGGTCGCCGCCAACACAAACTCGCAGCTGCCGATCAAGACGACCGGAGGCGCTGGAACCAAAGTCAGCGACACCGTCATGATCTGCCAAGGGGGCGGCGGCATGTCGGTGACGCCGGTTTCCGGTGCTGCATCATCCGTCTTCGTGAATTTCGTCGCTGCGCCGCAGGGCGCGAACGTGGCCCAGCCCGCGCCCGGGCAATGCGCGTGGAGCACGGGGCCGATCGGCAGCGTTTGGAAGAAGCTGGGCGTCGGTACCGCGCAGCCGATAGGCCAGCAACTGGTGAAGGCGGCTCAGAACGGCGGCTCGTTTATTCTCGAGGCCCGCACCCTCGGCAACGGCATCGTTTATGTCGATCGCATCGACAACGTGCAGCTTGCCTCGGGCGCTGGCGGGACTGCCGCATCGGGTAATGCCAATACGCCGGCGCCGCCGGCCGGCTCCGGCTACGTCCTCGCCTGCCAAGGCGGCGGGGACATGCGGATTTCAGGCGGCGGCGCGGTGATCGGCGGCTCATCCTTCTTTGACGTTTCGTTCGAGGCGGCGGCGCAAGGCGCCAACGCATCGCCGCCGGGACCCGGAACATGCGCCTGGCTCGACCGCGCGCTCCGGCCGGGGGAGCCGCTCGCGCTGAAGGTTCCGAACGACATCGCCAACGCCAGCCGGCTCAATCGGGCGATCGAGGGCGGCACATTCCAGGTGCATGCGAACAACGAGGGGAAGGATCTCCTCGTCAACCAGATCGACAGCGTGCACACGGGCGGCGGGCAGGCCGCCGGCGGCGATCAGGGGACGGCGAGCAGTGGCTCCGTGCTAATGCCGCCCATCGCCGAAGACGACGGTGGCGGCCAGCCGATGACCGTCGCGCGCGCCGTCAACGTGCACACGCAAGCCAGCGGTGGCTCGGTGCTCGGATCCCTCGCCCCAGGGACGAGCGTAACCTCGCTGGGCTGCAGCAAGGGCTGGTGCCACATCACCTTCACCGGCGGTGAGGGCTGGGTGGCGCAGACCTTCCTCGGTCCGCAGTAGACGCCCGCGACTACGGGACGGCCGGTGGCGGGCCTTCGGCCGGCCCGTCGCCCGCTGGCGGTTCGGCGGCTCCGGGCGGTGGCTCGGCCGCGCCATTCGCGCCGCCCGCGACCAGCCCGCGCGTTCGCCAGACCCGGAACAGCGAGGCAATCTCGCGCGGCGTCTGGAACAACGGGATACGCGGCGGCGCCGCGCGGCTCTGCTCGAGGGCGAGCCCGATTTCCTCGATCTCGTGATCTGCGTTGACGCGGCGCACGATCAGATCGACCGCGCCGACGGCGACGCGATCGCCCGGCTCGATGTTCCCGGCGAGCTCGCGGCGGAGATACTCGGCAAGCGTCAGGTCCTCGTCGCCGGGCTGGAGAGCGAGGGGGTAGCTCCGCGCCACCTCGCTCATCCTCGTCTCCGGCTGCAAGGCAAACTCACCGTAGAGCTCCGGGTCGCCGGCGCGCTCGGGAGCCGCGAATAGGCGGTCGAGCAGGCCGACGTACTCCGGCGTGGTGATGACGTAGATCTGGTCGCCCGCCTGCGGCTTGCCGAAACGATGCGGGCGGAGCGTCCTGCCGTCGCGGATGACCAGCGACGGACGGGCCCAGCGCGGGATGCGCTCGCCGTTCGCCACGGCCGATTTGGGGTGAACGACATAGGCCACGATCTCATGATTGCCGCGGCCGGGAAGCTCAAGCTCGATGCGGTCGACCGGGCCGGTGCGGGCCGGGACCACAAGGCCGAGGAAACGGGCGACAGGGCCGATGGTCCAGCCTTGCACGAGCAGCGACGCCAGCACGACCATGAAGGTGACGTTGAAGATGAGGCCCCCGTCGCGCAGCCCCGAGAGGACCGGCAAGGTGGCGAGCAGGATCGAGACGGCGCCGCGCAGGCCGACCCATGAGACGAACGCCATCTCCTGGCGCGAAAAGCGGAAGGCGACGAGGCATATCCACACCGCCAGCGGACGGGCGACGATGATGAGGAACGCGGCGAGCACGAGCGCGCCGCCGGCCACCGCGGGAAATTCGGACGGCGTCGCCAGCAGCCCGAGCGTGAGGAACATCGCGATCTGGGCGAGCCATGTGGTGCCCTCCTGGAAGCGCGTGAGCGCGACGGCGTGGCGGATGCGGGCGTTGCCGGCGATGAGGCCGGCGACATAGACGGCGAGGAAGCCGCTCCCCCAGGCAAGCCCGGCGACCGCGTAGGTGAGAAGGGCCAGCGCGAGGACGACGATCGGGTAAAGCGCGGTCTCGAAGCGCGTGTGATTGACCACCTGAATGATGGCGTAACCGCCGGCAAGGCCAACGACGAGGCCGACGCCGCCCTGCAGCAGCAGCTCGCCGACGATCGAGGTCGCGAAATCAGCCGCTGTGGTGGTCCCCGCGGCGACGCCGATCAGGGACAGGGTCATGAAGATTGCCACCGGGTCGTTCGACCCTGACTCGACTTCGAGGGTCGAGCGGACGCGATCGCGCAGCGTTATCCCGCCGACGCGCAGCAGCAGGAAAACGGCGGCGGCGTCGGTCGGCGCGACGATGATGCCGAGGAGCACGGCCTCGCTCCACGGCAGATTGAAGATCATGCGCGCCGCGACGCCGACGAGGAGCGCGGTGATGGCGACGCCGATCGTGGACAGCGCCAGCGACGGCAGCGCGGCCAGCCGCAGGGTGGCGAAGCGGGTGATGTAGCCGGCCTCGAACAGGATCATGGCCAGCGCGACGGAGCCGATGAAATAGGCGCCGGCGACGTTGTCGAAGCGGATGCCAAGGCCGTCCTCGCCGGCGAGCAGGCCGACGCCCAGGAAGACGAGCAGCAACGGTGCGCCGAAGCGGAAGGAAAGGAGGCTGGTGAACGCCGCCGCCACGACCAGCGCCGCGCCGATCAGGATGGCGATGTTCATCACTTCGATCATCAGGGAATCCGGCTCCTCATCCGCAGCGCATGTTCCTCATCAAGATGATGATTTAGCGGCGGAAGTCGAGGATTTCGTTCAGGCGAAACGGCGGGCAGCGAGAACGGCGTTAAGGCCACCGAAAGCGAACGAATTGGACAGGGCGGTGCGGATCGCCAGGGGGCGGGCCTCGTTCGGCACGTAATCGAGATCGCAGGCCGGGTCCGGGCCGAGGTAGTTCACCGTCGGCGGGGCAATGCTGTCGCGGATCGCCATCAGCACGGCGACGAATTCGAGGGCGCCCGCTGCGCCCAGTGCGTGACCAACCATCGACTTGGTCGAGGACGCCGGGACCTTCGCGGCGCGCGGTCCCAGCGCCGCCTTCAGAGCGGCTGTCTCGGTCGCGTCATTGGCGAGCGTGCCGGTGCCGTGGGCGTTGATGTAGTCGACGTCGTCGGGGGTAATGGCGGCGTCTTGCAGGCAGCCGCCAATGGCGCGGGTCATGCCGCCGACATCGGGATTGGTGAGGTCGGCGGCGTCGGCGGTCATGCCGAAGCCGATGACCTCGCCCAGAATCTCGGCGCCACGGGCGCGGGCACCGTCGAGGGTCTCCAGCACCACGATGGCTGCGCCCTCGCCCACCACCAGGCCCTTGCGATCGCGCGAGAACGGGCGGCAGGCGTCGGAGGCCATGACACGCAGGGCCTCCCAGCCCTTCATGGTGCCGAAGTTTAGGCACGCTTCGCTGCCACCGGCAAGCGCCGCATCCGCGATGCCAGCGCGCACCATCTGGTAGGCAAGGCCGATCGCGTGGGTAGCGGACGAACAGGCGCTGACGATGCCGAAGGCCGGACCGCGCACGCCGAGGTGCATGGAGACCTGACTCGCCGGGGCATTCGGCATGAGGCGCGGGATGGTCAGCGGATGAACGCGCGGGGCCTTGTCGGCATACACGCGACGGTACGCCTCATCCATGGTGAGGGCGCCGCCGACGCCGGTGCCCACGATCGCGGCGGTGCGCTCGGACAACGCGCCTTCAAACGAGATGCCGGATTGCGCAACGGCCTCGCGCGCCGCGACGACGGCGAACTGCGCGACGCGATCTAGCGCGATCAGCTCGCGCTCGCCGAACCAGCGCAGGGGATCGAAGTCACGGATCTCGCCGACGGGCTGCTTCGGGTTCAGTGCGGGCAGCGCGGCGCTCGGCGGGGCGATGCCGCTGCGGCCCGACTTCAGGCTGTTCCAGTATTCCTCCGCGCCGATGCCGACCGGCGAGACGACGCCAGAGCCGGTGACGACAACACGGTGCGGCCAGTTCACCCGGCTGCGCCCGCGGTCGACGCCTTTTCATCCACGAGTTTCTGCACTGCCGAAGCGACATCGGCGACACTCGAGAACTCAGAGGTCGCATCGTTGGCGTTGTAGGGTACCTGCACGCCGAACTTCTCCTCGATGTCGAAGATCATCTCCAGCGCATCGATCGACTCGATGCCGAGATCCTGAAGCTTGTCGCCCGGATTGATCTCGCCCCGGCGTTCCTCCGGCACCTTCTTCGCAATGATCGCGATTACGTCCGCCGTGACGTCGGCCATTCCTCACTCCGTCCCTTCGCTCTCGCCGCTGCCTTGTGCTAACGGGCCCCGTTGGCTTTTTCCAGTGCTTCCAGCCGGTCGGCAAGGTTGCTGACCCTCGGGAACAACATCCGTAGCCGGCCGACGTTCATGTAGCGTTCGATCATGATGCGCCGTTCGAGTGCGGGTGAGCCCATCATGATCGTCCCCGGCGGGACGTTCTGGGCCACGCCGGAATCGGCGGCGACCGTCGCGTCCGAGCCCACCGTCACATGATCCGAGATGCCGGAGCCGGCGCCGAGAAGCACGCGATCGCCGATGATGGCACTGCCCGCCACGCCCGACATGCCACAGATCAGGCAGGCTTCGCCGATGACGACGTTGTGGCCAATCTGGACCTGATTGTCGATCTTGGTGCCGCGGCCGATGCGGGTCTCGCGGAGCGTGGCGCGGTCGATGGTTGTGCCGGCGCCAATCTCGACGTCGTCGCCAAGGACGACGGTGCCGACCGAATGGATGCGGAGCGGCGCGTCGATCGGGTTGCGGGTGCCGTCGGGATTGCGCACCGGCAGGAACGAGAAACCGTCGCCGCCGATAACGGCGTTGGGCTGGATGACGACGCGGTCGCCGATCACGACGCGATCGCCGATGCGCACGCCGGGGTGGATGACGCAATCGCTGCCGACAGTAACGTGGGCACCAATGCTTGCACCTGCCAGGATGGCCGTGCGCGCGCCGATGCGGCTGCCGCCGCCGACAGAGGCAAAGGCGCCGAGATGAACGCCCTCGCCGATCGAAGCGTCAGGCGCCACCACAGCGCGCGGGTCGATGCCGATGTCATGCGCGGGACCGGGATCGAACAGGCGCGTCAGCATGGCGAGCGCGATGCGCTCGTGACCGCGCCAGACCAGCCGGGCGACGCCATCCGGCAACGGGGTCTCCGCCCGCACCACGGCCGCACCCGCCCTGGTCGCGGCGAGGTCCACCAATGCGTCCGGAGTCAGCGCCAACGCAAGGTCGGTTTTCCCTGTCGCATCAGCGGGATGGACCAGGCGCGTCAGCGTGAGATCCGCGGCGGGCGGGTCGGCGCCCAGGGCCTTGGCGACTTCGGCAATCTTCATGGGGTCGCTGATAACCCGCCGAACGGCCTCCTGCCAACCGGTCACGGACGGACGAGGACGCCGCCGGGCAACGGCCGCGACGCGCCGGTCGTTCCCGGAAAGGTCAGCGGCAGGCCGCGCAGCACGCGGGCGGCGAGAAAGGCGAAGGCCTCGGCCTCGAGGAAATCCGGCGACCAGCCCAAGGCCGCCGCGCTCTCCACGCGCATTCCGGCATCCGCCGCGAGCCGGGCCATCAGGGTCGGGTTCCGCGCACCGCCACCGGCGACCACGATGCGCTCAGCGCCGCCGGCCATCACGATGCCTTTCGCGATGGTTCGAGATGTGAATGCGGTCAGGGTCGCGGCGGCGTCCGCCGTGGCCAGCCCATCGACCGGCGCCGACGAGAAGGCGTCGCGATCGAGCGACTTCGGGAAGGGCCGGCCGAACCATGGATTGGCCAAGAGCGCCGCGAGCACCGTCTCGTCCACCCTGCCCGCGGCGGCCGTCGCGCCGTCCTTGTCCATGGCGGCGCCGGTCCGTGTCCGCATGAGATCGTCGAGCAGCGCATTGCCGGGGCCGGTGTCGCCGGCGATGAGCGCGCCGTCGCTGCCGATGCGGGTGATGTTGGCGACACCGCCGATGTTGACGACGACGACGTTGCCGGCGAGCCCGGCACGCCCGACCAGCGCGCGATGGTAGACCGGCACCAGCGGCGCCCCCTCGCCGCCTGCGGCGACGTCGGCGGCGCGAAAATCGTAAGCGACCGGCAGGCGCAACCGACGCGCCAGCGCCGGGCCATCGCCGATCTGTACCGTGACGCCACGAGCCGGCGCGTGGAACACGGTCTGGCCGTGGAAGCCGACGAGGTCGACGCGCGTAGCCGGATGCTCCGCCAACAGGGCAAGGACGGTTTCGGCGTGCGCTTCCGTCACCACGCGCTCGGCCTCGGCGAGGACGCCCTGCCGCGCGGCGCGATCCGTCAGGCCGCGGGCATCGGCCAACGCCTGCCGAAGGAGCGCCCGCTCGGCATCGGCGTAGGGCCGGAAACGGCGCGGGCCATAGCCGGCGATCTCCTCGCCGTCGGTAACGACCACCGCGGCGTCGACCCCGTCCATGGAGGTGCCGCTCATCAGTCCCAGCACGGTCATCGCCGCATTGCCTGGCATCGGCCCACCCGGTGAAATTCGCCGCCCCACCTGCTAGACAGGCGGCCGCATTCAGGGAATACCGCACGCATGAGCGCATACAAGTCCGAGCTTCTCCACGTCCTGTCCGAGCGGGGCTTCATCCAGGCCACCTCCGAGGGGCTGGACGAGCGCGCGCTGAAGCCGCTTACCGGCTACATCGGCTTCGACTGCACGGCGCCGAGCTTCCATGTCGGCAGCCTCGTGCAAATCATGATGCTGCGCTGGATGCAGAAGACGGGGCACCGGCCGCTGGTGCTGATGGGCGGCGGCACGACTCGCGTCGGCGATCCATCCGGCAAGGACGAATCGCGCAAGGTCCTCACCTACGAGGAGATCGATGCCAACAAGACGTCGCTGCGCGAGACGTTTGCGCGCTTCATGACGTTCGACACCTCGGCGACAGGCGCGATCATGGCCGACAATGCAGAATGGCTGGCGCCGCTCAACTACATCGACTTCCTGCGCGACGTCGGCCGGCACTTCTCCGTCAACCGCATGCTGACGATGGATTCGGTCAAACTCCGGCTCGAACGCGAGCACGAGCTGTCGTTCCTCGAATTCAACTACATGATCCTGCAGGCGTACGATTTCGTGGAGCTGGCACGGCGCTACGACTGCGTGCTGCAGCTCGGCGGCTCCGACCAATGGGGCAACATCGTCAACGGCATCGACCTCGGCCGCCGTCTCGGCACGCCGCAGCTCTATGCCCTCACCTCGCCACTGATCACCACTTCCTCCGGCGCGAAGATGGGCAAGACCGCGGCCGGCGCGGTGTGGCTCAGCGCCGACCGGCTGTCGCCGTACGAGTACTGGCAGTTCTGGCGGAACACCGAGGACGCCGACGTCGGGCGCTTCCTCAAGCTGTTCACCGAGCTGCCGCTGCCGGAGATCGCGATCCTCACCGCGCTCCAAGGCGCCGAGCTGAACGACGCCAAGAAGATACTGGCCAATGAGGCGACCGCGCTCCTCCACGGCCGCGCCGCCGCCGACGAGGCGAGCGAAGCGGCGCGGCGCACCTTCGAGGAAGGTGGCGTTGGGGCGGCGCTGCCGACGATCGAGATTCCGCGGGCGGACTTCGAAGCCGGGATAGCGGTGAACGCGCTGTTCGTGCGCGCGGGGCTGGCCAGCTCAAACGGCGAGGTGCGGCGAGCGGTTGCCAATAACGCGCTCAGCATCAACGACAAGCGCGTCAGCGATGCCAACGCGATCGTCAGCGCAACCGACCTGGTCGATGGGGCGCTGAAGCTTTCCCACGGCCGCAAGAAGCACGTGCTGGTGAAGGCGACCTGAGCCTTCGTCCCGTCACTGCGTCGGGTTCGTGAACTCGAATATCTTGCGGAAGATGCCCGGCGCCACGGCGGACAGCGGGTTGAAGAAGACCTCCGGCTGTGCGATCGGGCCGCTGATCTTGAAGGTCACGCCAAACAGGCCTTCCTGCGAACCGCCGCCAAGTGCCAAGCCGAGCAGCGGGATGCGGCCGAACATGTTGTTCAGCGCATACGCCGGCAGGTAGGTGCCGGTGATGTCGATCTGCGACGCCGCGAGATCGTAGCGTCCGGAGAACGTCGCGCCCACGGTCGCGCCGGCGAGAAGTGCATCCTCGACGGCGATGACGTGATCGCTGCGGCTGAAGTGCGCCTCCATGCGATCGAAATGCACGCGTTGCGGATTGGCGGCGCTAGCCTGGCTGGGGTCGACCTGCATCACCCGCTCCATCGCGGGCTCGTTGGTGATGTCGAAGTCGGAAACCGTGAGCGTGCCGACGAGCGGTCCGTTGCGGTCGGCGTTGCCGGTGAGCGAGACCTCGCCACCGTTGACGCGGGTGTAGAGATCGGTGAAGCGGAGCAAGCGGCCGGCATCTGCGGCGGTACCCGTGAGGGTCGTCCCGTCGGGCGCGACGGCAAAGTTCAGCCCGATCGGCTGGCCGCCGAGCTTGCCCGAGAAGCTGACCTTCTGCGTCGCGCCGCCGACCGAAACCAGGGTGAAGGCGGCGCCGTCGACCTCCTCGGAATTGTAGCCGATCAGATGATCGATACGCGCGTCGAGGGCGAGATCAGGAAATCCGCCCGCCTGGTCAGTCTCGTCGCGGACGTGACTGATCATGCCGCGCAGGTCGAAGGTATCGCCGCGCGCGGTCAGCGCATAGCCGCTCTTGCCGCGGGTCAGTTTCAGCGAAATGTTGTCGCCAGGGTGTAGAGACAGCTTGCCGATGTCGGCAGATATGAGGTTGTAGCTTTCGTCGAGCTGGGCCGAGCCCGAGAAGCCGAAGCCATCGCCCGTGAGGACGAGGTTGTTGACGGCGTAGCCGCCGCTTGCAGGCTTGACGTCGAAGGTGAGCGTGGCCGGTACGCCAACGCCCTTGGTCCAGCCGATGCCGGGCAGGATGACGCGCGCCTTCTGCAGGTCGAGTTCGTAGTGCTGGCCGCCGGGAACGTCGGAGACCAGCGCCGACATTGTGCCGGACAACACCTGATCCAGGCCCACGCCGAAGCGTTTGCGCGCTTCGTCGTCCAGCAGCAAGCGCACATGGCGATCGCCGGGCTGGCCACGCGCGGCGGCCGAGCCGATCGGCATCGAAATGGAAACGTCGGCGCCGACGCCGTCGATCTTGGCCTTGCCGTAGATCGCAACATCGTCCGGCGTCACTGTCAGCGAGACGTTGGCGGCGCTGACCTTGCGACCCTCGACCGGCTTCTTGCTGGCGACGTCGTCGGTCTGGACGACAACCTTCCAGTCCACGTCGGCGTCGGTCAGCCCGTCGCGCATCGGAAAGCGCACCGAGACGCTGGCGTTGCCGCTGCCGCTGAGATCGCTCGGGGTAAGGTCGCGGCGCTGGAGCGCCTTCAGCGGATTGGAATCGGCGATCTCGCCCAACGCCGCGGCGGCGCCCGACAATTGCACCTCGACGATGCCATCGGCGGGGCGCTTCGCCGTGTTGGGAACCGCGAAGGCGCCGTTGTCGACGGAGACGGTGCCTGACGAGGTGTGCACCTCGGCCTTGTCGACGTCGATGCCAACGGTCGAGCCCGAGACGGTGACATTGCCCGACGCCTTGGTGATCGGCGGCAGGTCGCCGAAGGTCGTGAAGGTGACGTCGCTGAGCGCGAGGTTGAGCCGGAGCGCATCGTCAGGCAGCGTCGGCCGCTTGCCGGTCCATAGTACGCCGGCAGGGATTGCCGCTTCGAAGCGGCCCGAGGTGATCTCCCCGTCGCCGACGTGCTGCATCACCCAGCGGCGCGCGCCGGACGCGATCAGCGGCACCCACATCTGCTTCAACTGCGCCACGCTCATCGGCGAGAAGGTGGCCGCCATGGTGAGCGACGGCGTCGAGCCGCTGAAACCCATCGTACCCGCGGCGGCGACGGCCGCGTCCTGCGCCTGAATGACGGCGTTCTCGACGTTCACCACCTTGGCCTTGAGGTCGGCGACACCGGAGATGGCGATGCGCTGTGCGATGATCGGCGGCAGGCCGGAATCGCTCGGCGCCAGCACCGCGCCTGGCGACTCGAATTCGAAGCCATAGCGGCGATCGGAGGCATCGCCTTCCGGATAGACACGGCCGGTGACGACGCCGCGGGTCTGGCCGAAATAGAACGTGGACGGATCAAGCACGAGCTGGCGATTGGCGAGATCCCAGTGGACCTTCACCGTCGCCTCGTCGAGCAGCACGTTGTCGTCGCGGTTATCGCCGAAGCGGATGATGCCGGCGCCGAAGTCGAGGCGCGCGTTGGCGTCCTGCACCTCGCCGCCCTTGTCGAAGGTGATGCTGGCGCGGCCGTAGAGGGGAATGTCGGCGCTGAGCAATCCCTGCTCGTCGCCGAGGCTCGGGAAAAGGTCGGCGATGGTGAGCTGCGAGAACACGGCCGTCATGACATGGCTGCCCGAGCGCGCGTCGAGATCGCGCTCGATGTTGGCGGTCCAGCGGCCGCCGTAGCCTGAGGTCGCCAGCGTCACCTGCAGCGCGGAAGTGGCCTTGTCGAGATCGACGTTGAAGTCGGTGCCGGGAAAACGCCGCGCCTGGCCGTTGGCGTTGATCGTGAAGGTGCCGTTGACGACCGCAAAGCGCTGGAAGCCGGCGTCGATGGCGTGCTCGAGCTGCGGCTCGATCCCGCGGTCCATCAGGTAAAGCGCGGCGATGATGTCGGGAAAGCCGCCGTCGGCGGCGTCGATCTCCGCCGGCGAAATCGTCGAAGGCTGGGTGGCGGCACCCG
>JBEHXS010000041.1:0-15545 GCA_048498575.1 Pseudomonadota bacterium | reverse complement strand
GCGCGCCGGCCGGGCGCCCTACTGAATCTGGCTGTAGGCTTTGGCGAGGCCAGCCAGCGCTATCGGAACGGAACTCGCTTCATGCGCCTGGTTCTGCACCTGCAGGCTGAGGGTCTGGCCCTTGAGCATCGCGTTGAGAAGGGCCGCCGAAACTTCCGTTCCGGCGTAGCAGCCGGCGGGGTCGCAGGTCTGGAAGGCGATCGTCGTCGCCGCCGCACCGTCGATGCTCATGGTGAGCTGTCCCGGCAGATAGAGGCCGAGCGGCATCTGCACCAGCATCACGGGCGCCTTCGTGTCGCCGGGAACACGAATGCGCAGCATCGCCTTCAGGCGGCCGGTGTTCGCGTCGACGACCTGCTGGGCGACCGAACAATCGAGCGGGGCGCTTCGTGCACTTGCCGTGCATCCGCTCGCCCAGTTGTTGTCGGCCGCCGGCGCCTGATCGGCAGACTGCGCGAGCGCCGGGGTGAACCCGACCGAAAGCGCGACGAGCGCAAGGCGACAAACCCGAAGAACCCGAACCATCCGTGACCCCACCAATGTTGCCGACACCATTTGCAATCCCTAGGATAGTCGGCCGGCAAGCCAAAGAAAATCGCGGGGGGAACCATGGCGACGAACGGCAGCAGGAATTCGCGGTTGCGTCGACGTGAATTCCTTCAAGGTTCCGCCGCGCTGGTCGGTGGGGCGCTTGTCGGTGCGCTTCCCACGAGAACCCGGGCTGCGACAAAAACCGAGATCGTATTCGCCAGCGCGCCGTTCTTCTCCGCCGATTCGATCCAGAAGCTGATGGATGCCTACAACGGCTCCCAGAATGCAGTCCACGCGACGTATCTTGCGTTGCCGTCGGCCGCCGACGGTGTTGCGCTCCAGAAGCGCCTCTATGACGTGCTGAAGCAGCCGACTGGCGCGCCCGACGTCTTTTCAATGGATCTGGTGCGTGTCGGCGAAGTTGCCGCCGCCGGCTTCGCGCTGCCGCTCGACAAGGATTTCGGCGCCGATCAGATGAAGGAGTTTTTCCCCGGTATCGTCGCCGGCTGCACCGCCAAAGGCCAGTTGATGGCGATGCCGTGGTTTGCCGACTGCGGCATGCTGTTCAGCCGCAAGGACATACTGGAGAAGATCGGCGTCGGCGTGCCCAAGACATGGGATGACCTCGTTGCTGCCGCCGCCAAGGGTATCGGCGGCAGCACGCCCTACGGTTTCCTGTGGCAGGGCAAACGCTCGGAAGCCTTCGTCTGCAATCTCGTCTCGGTGCTCGGCTCCAACGGGGCCAGCATATTGAGCGCCGACGGCGCCACCGTGACCATTGCCGATCCGGCCGCCGTCGCGGCGGTGCAGTTTCTCTACGACAGCATCCACCGCACGCATGTCTCGCCGGCCGACGTGCTTTCCTGGGATGAGGAACCTTGCCGCCAGCCCTTCAACGACGGCAAGGCCATGTTCCTCAGGAACTGGAGCTACACCTGGGGCCTCGCCCAGCAGCCCTCATCCGCCATCGCCGGCAAGATCAGCGTGGCGCCGCTCCCGCACTTCCAGGGCAAGCAGAGTGCCGCCTGCCTCGGCGGCTTCCAGTTCGGCGTGAACGCGCACAGCAAGCAGCGCAGTGCGGCGGTCGATTTCCTGCGCTGGCTGTCGAGCCGCCAAACGCAGCTCCGTTTTGCGACGGTCGATGGCCTCGCCCCGACGCGGCCCAGCGTTTTCGACGATCCCGCTCTTGCCAAGGCTCAGCCCTTCCTGGCGCAATTGAAGCAGGTCTTCGTCGGCGCGATAGCGCGCCCGGTCACGCCCAAGTACCCGGCCATAACGAAGGTGCTTCAGTCGACGGCGAGGCAAGGGCTGGTGAGCGGCAACATCGCCGAGGCCCTCACTTCGGCGAAGACCCAGATCGAAGCGCTGCTAGCAGCCTGACCGAAAGGCGGCCGGTCAGGCGACGCCGGCGTCGCCGATCGCTGCCACGTCCGACTCGGCAACCTTTGTCCGCGGCGCCTGCGCCTTCCGCCGGGGCAGTATGGCGACATTGTCCGGGGCGGCCGACGTTTCGGTCTGGTAGCAGAAGATGCTGCGCTCCTGCGGCCAGTAAGTGAGCAGCGGCTTGATTGCCGTCAGCCGGCTGAGGAGCAGGTAGCGGGTCTCCCAACCGCCGCGGTCGATCACAACAACCCGGGCGACGGTGTTCGGCGGCTCGGATACCGCCGGCACGACGAGCTCGCCCGCCTCGCCGACGAGCGCCAAGTCGGCGCCCACGCCGTCTTCATGCAGCAGGAGGGCCGGGCTCCAGACGGACCGGCGGTGTCCGCGTCCGAACAGCTTTGCCAGCGCCCCGATCGGTGTCGTGAAGTCGGCGTCGTTGTTGTTGCACTCGCGGTGCCAGCTCGTCGTGTAGAGCCCCTTTTCGAGAAGCGCCCGGCTCGCCTCCGTGGGGTACTCGATATGCAAGGTCGCGGTCTTCGCCCGTTGCCGCGGCATCCAGTCGTCGTCCGGACGGAGCACCAGAGGCACGGCGCCGCTCGGCAGATAGGCGGTCGCCGCAATCCCCGCGGCGAGATCCTCTTCGCGGAGGCTGCCGAGGCGCCCGCTGACCACGGCGGTGGCCGCCGACATCTGCCTGGCAACGACATAGACCGGGCCGTCGGACGTTTCGAGGCGTACCGGCACGAGGGTCGTGAAGAGATAGTCAGAGCCGGTGCGCCTCGCATTGCGCGCGACTTTAACGGTAACCAGCATGACCCGGAGCGCGTTGACGAGCGCCCAGAACCCGGCGATCAGGACGAGGTCCACCGTATAGCCCTTGTCGAGAGGCTGCAGCCAGTCGATCGGCGGCGGCGCCGCCCGCGGCGCAACAGTCGTCGCCGCCGGCGCTGGCGCAGCGCCTCCCGATGCGGACGGAGCGGACCCGCCGGGTGCCGTGCCTTCACCCGTCGCCGTTACCGTCGCCGGCGGACGGAACAGCGCGACCAGCGGACGAAACTGGTCCTCGATTGCCTGACGATCCGGTAGCCGTTGCGTGATGGCGGCGACAAGCGGCCCCGGCGTGAAGTTGCCGTTGAGCCGGTAGACGCCGATCGCCACGGCGACAAGGCTGACCACCATCACCACGAACTGCGGGATCAGCAGCTTCCATTGCAGGCGGCCGCGGACGTTCTTCTGCGACGTCCGCCAGACCATACGGTTCCGAAACAGGCCGGCGGCTGCCAGCAGATGAATCGGGAAGCGCATCATGCTGTAGAGCTCGGCGGTCCAGTAGCGCGAGTAGCCGCAGCCGATCTCCTGCATGAGCAGGTAGCTCCACAGCGGATAAAGGAGCACGATCAGGACGTTGAGGATGGTGATCTTGAAGGGCGCGATGCCCAGCATCAGGGCCATCGCCGGCACCGTGAAGACCATCAGCTGCTGCCAGCCTTCCAGGTAGATCAGGCCGAGGAACAGATAGGACACGCGCTGGCGGAGCGTCAGCCCGCGGCACCAGAGTATGCGCTCGTGCCGCAGCGCATGCAGGTTGCCGTGGCCGTAGCGCAGGCGGGTCCGGTAGTAGTCGGCGAGATCCGCCGCCGCGATGCCGTAGGCGATCGGCTCGTTGAGGTAGGGGATGGTGTAGCCCGCCTTCTGCAGCCGCAGCGAGGTGTGGATGTCCTCGGTGACCGTTTCGGTGGGGATGCCGCCGATGGCTTCGATGGCGCTGCGGCGATAGACGACGCCGGTGCCCGCGCACGAGGCGGCATTGTAGTGGTCGCGGCCCGGCTGGCTGAGATTGTAGAAGAAGGACTGGTCGTGCCAGAGCCCGCCGCCGCGGCGCGGGTTCATGTATTGGAGCGCGTCCGTGTTGTAGTAGTCCTGCGGCGTCTGGACCAGAGCCACGCCCTCGTCGGTGAAGAATCCGAGCGTCGCGTCGAGCGCGTGGGTCAGCGGAATGTGGTCCGCGTCGAAGACCGCAAAGAAGTCGGCCTTCGTGTGCGACAGGGCGTGGTTGATGTTGCCAGCCTTCGCGCCGGCATTGTCGGGGCGGCTGAGATAGTGGCACCCGAGTTCGGCCGCGAGCGCACGCATCGTCGGGCGATTGCCGTCGTCGAGCAGCCACGTCTCGTGCGGATAGCGGATTGCGGTGGCCGCTTCGAGCGTACGCCGCACCATGTCGAGCGGCTCGCGGTAGGTCGTGATGAAGACGTCGACCTGCATACCTTCCGGCACCGGCGGCGATTGGCGGTGACGGTAGTGCCACGAAACGAAGATCGTCAGCCCGCCGAGCAGGACCGCGATGACGTCCGACAGATAGTAGATGCCGGACAGGAAAAGCGCGTGCTCGTTTACGACCGTGAGGCGCCAGCCAAGGTAGATGGCGGCGCTTAGCAGATAGACGATGGCAATCGCCCGCCGCCACCCAAGCCGACGACGGAAACGATCGCGTATGTCGGCACTGTGAGACATCTGCACTGCTGTGCTGCTGGGTCCGCGCTGAGTTTCAAAACGACAGAAAAGCCAGCGTGGGTCAAGGGAGGGGTGTGGAGCACTCCCGCGGCTGTTTTGGTCAGCCACTACGTGATTGCCGGTGTAGGTGTTGTCTATCGGGCCACGTCACGTCGGCGACGGTGCAACCGGGATCGCTGCAGGGTTGCAATCGGCGTCCGCCGCCGCCGATTCGCGTGCATTTGTGATGTCGCAATTTGGCACGGGCGCCGGTGATCGGGGGCCGCCAGGTGATGCTGGTCGGACACACCTCAAGCCCAAAAAGCCGCATGCGCGCAAATTAGTGCTGGATTGGCTGGGGAAATGGCCGCGGCTGGTTTGCCCGGGATTGAGTCTCGTTTAGGCTGCGACCTGCAGGCGTGTGCCAGTGCGTAGGCAATTCTGCGACGACCGCGGCGCGGTCGGTTGGGCACTCACGATCGAGACAGGCGCGGCGATGTCGGGGCTATCGAATCTCTCGGGTATGTCTGCAAGCGCGTGGCGCCGCGTCATTCCCGTCTTTCTCCCTAGCCTGGCAGTGCTGGCATTCCTCGCGGCGGCGTTCTTTGCGGCGGTAGCCGGCGGCGGGGCGTCGCCGGCGTTTGCCGGTCCGGCGGCGTGCTCGCAATCGGGCGGCGTCGCGACCTGCACCGGCAACCAGTCGCAGGGCATCCAATCGGGCGTGGATTTCTCCGCCAGCGACACCATTCTGAACGTGCCGTCGGTCAGCGGCTCGATCACGCCGCCCGTTGACACCAACGGCATCCTGTTCTCCGGCGCCACGACCGTCGAGATCAACAGCAACGTCTCGAACATCACCATCAACGGCTATGGCGACGGCGTCCTCGGTGTCGCTCCGGGCGCCGTCGACATCGACCATTCGGGCAACATCTACAATGCCTTCCGCGGCATCAATGGTAACTCCACCAACGGCAATGTCATCATCACCGACTCCGGGCTGATCGATAACGCGACCGAGGCCGCCATCAACGGGTACGCGCCCAAGGGTTCGGTGACGATCGGCTTCGACGGCCGGATCACGAACGCCCAGAACCGCGGCATCAGTGGCGTGGCAGCGACGACGTCAGGCACGGGAACGGTCTCGATCACGTCGAACGCCGACATCACCGCGGTAAACCAGGCGATCTACGGGCTGAGCGTCGGGGGCACGACGATCACCAGCGACGGCAACATTCACTCCACCTCGAGCCGCGGCATCTCGGCGGAAGCGAGTGGCGGAGTAGCCTCGATCGACTCCACGGGTGATGTCGAATCCGCGGATAGCAGTCTCTACGCCCGCAGCACTGGCGGCAACGCTAGCGCTACCAGCGACGGCGATGTGACGTCTCACACCAACACTGGCATCGACGTCGAAAGCACGGTCGGAACAGCGACGATCAATTCAGCCGGAGATATTTCGGCTGCCAACCAAGGGCTGTTCGCATACGGGGCCACCGGCGCCTCAATCACCAGCGACGGCGACGTAACCACCGGCAGTACGGGCAACGACGCGATCTTCGCCTTTTCGAGCAGCGGTCCGGCGAGCGTCACGTCGCACGGCGACATCAAGGCGCCCAATGGCCGCGGCGTCGTCGCAATTTCCAACGGGGGAACCGCTACCACTTCGATCTATTCCGACGGCAAGGTCACGGCCAAGGGCGACGGCGTTTATGCCCAAGGTGGAGGGGCGGTCACCGTCACGCAATACGGCGACGTGTCCTCAACCATGGGCAATGGCATCTCGGCCTACGGCTCCGCCGGAGCCGTGTCGATAACCGGCACCGGCGATGTCACCGCCCACGTCAACGGCATCATCGCCAACACCACCACCGGCAACGCGACGATCGACCATACCGGCGACGTTACCGCTACCGGCGGACAGGGCGTTCGGGCGCAAACCTCAAACGGGACCGCCTCGGTGGTCCAGAACGGCGACGTAACCGCGACCTTGACCAACGCAGTGGTGGCGTATTCCGGCAATGGAGCTGCGTCCGCGGCAGTCACCGGCAACATCCAGACCGGCGGCAACGGCATCGAAGTAGACTCGACCGCCGGCAATGCCACGATCACCGGCTCGGGAACCATAAACGCCAATACATATGCGCTGTTTGCAAATGCGCAGACCAGCGGTGCGGCATCGATCACGCATTCCGGCGACGTCATGTCAGTGGTCGGAACCGCGATTGAAGCGGACGCCACGAACGGCAACATCACTATCGACCAGACGGGTGACTCGACCGGGGCGCTGTTCGGCATCAAGGCCGTTGCCGAGGGCGCCAACAACGTCGTCACCGTGACCAGCAAGGGCGACGTCAACGCCACCCAGGGCGATGCCATTTATGCCGAGGCGATGGGCACCGGCGGCACCGCCAGCGTCAACTCGACCGGCGACGTTCATGCGGACCGTTTCTGGAACGGGACCGTGTACATCGGCAACAGCGGCATTCTTGTCCGCACGGATGGCAATGGCTCCGTGACCAGCCACGGTGACGTGAGCTCCCGCATGGCCGACGCCATCAACGTGCAGAGTCAGTCGGGCACCGCGACGGTAACTTCGGTCGGGACGATCTCGGCTGCCAATCAGGGCATTTTTGCCTACGGCAAGACCGGTGCTTCGATCGACAGCACCGGCGCCGTGACGACCGGCAACGACGCTCTCTTCGCGTTCGCGAGCGGCAGTAGCAGCCCGGCCAACGTGACGGTCACTTCCGTCGGTGACGTCACCAGCACGCTGGCTCGCGGCATCGTCGCCATCACCAACAGCGGTGGCGACGCAACCATCACGTCGACCGGCAAGGTGGATGCGTCGGTCGAAGGCGTCACCGCCTTCACATTCGGGAACGGAAATGCGTCGGTGACTCAGACCGGCGACGTCATCTCGCATACCTCGACCGGCATCAAGGCGCACGCCGGCGGCAACGGCAACGCGACGGTCACCTCGAACGGCGATGTGACGGCCCAGGTTGAAGCGGTCACGGCTTACGTGGCCGACAGCGGCAATGCGACGGTCAACCAGACCGGCGACGTAACCTCCAGTCAGGCCTCCGGCGTGGTCGCCCAGGTTGGCAGCAACGGCGACGCCACCATTACCCTGCATGGCAACGTCCAGGCGAAGACCCAGGGCGTCAGTGCTTTCGTTGCCGGCAATGGCAATGCGTCGGTTACGCAGACGGGCAATGTGACCTCGAGCGGCGCATTCGGCATTCGCGCTGACGCGCTGGGCAACGGCAACGCCACAATCAACGGTAGCGGCACCGTGCAGGCCAAGGAGGACGGGGTTACGGCCGATGTCCACACCAGCGGCAGCGCCGAGGTCGACTTTACTGGTGACGTGACCTCCAACGAATCGACCGGCATCGCGGCGATCGCCGCGGGTACCGGCAACGCCACCATCGATGCCAGCGGCACCGTCCATTCGGCGCTCGAGTCGTTGCTTGCCGTTGCCGGCACGGGCACTGCCTCCATTACCTATGACGGCACGGTCACATCGAGCGGCACTTACGGCGTCAACGCCGTTACCACGGACGGCAACGTTGTCGTCGACTTCACCGGCGGTGATATCACCAGCGGTCTGTTCGGCATCCAGGGCATCGCGCGCGGCAACAACCGCTCGGCCGACATCACCTTCGACGGCGGCACCATCACGGCCCTCACCACCCGCGGCATCTACGGCGAGGCGCTTGGCACCGGCAGCACGGTCACGATCAGCTCCACCGGCGATATCAATGCCGGGGACTTCGGAATCTTCGCCCACGCCAACGGCGCGGCGAAGGTCACCAGCACCGGCGATGTCGACACCACCACAGGCTCCGGCCGTGGCATCTTTGCCTGGAGCGACGCCGGGCTGGCCTCGATCACTTCGACCGGCAATGTGACGTCGACAGACGTTGCGCTTTATGCCGTGGGCGTGGGCGCAACCATCGATTCCACCGGTACCGTGACGGCGACCAGCGGGGACGCGGTCTATGCCCAGACGACCGGGATTGGCGACGCTTCGGTCACCTCGCGCGGCGATGTCACTTCCAACAACAGCCGCGGCATCGTGGTGATCAACAGCTCAGCCGCGTTGGGCAGTGTCCTGATTGACTCCGTCGGCAAGATAACCGCCAACGACACTGCGCTCGTCGCCTTCACCGAAGATGGCAACGCGACCGTCCATTCGACCGGCGACGTGTCATCGACCGTCAATCAGGGCATTCAGGCCCAGTCGCTTTCCAACGGCTATGCCCTCATCACGTCGACCGGCGACGTGAACTCCAAGAATGTCGGCATCATCGCCCAGGCAAGCAGCGGCTCGGCCACCATCACCCAGACTGGCGATGTGACGACCGACCATACCGGCATCGAGGCAATCTCCGAACTGGGCTCGGCCACTATCACATCCACCGGTACTGTCGACGTTCGGCTCGAAGGCCTGAAGGCGCTGGCCAACAACGAAAACACCGGCAGCGGCTCGGCGTCGATCACCCAGGTCGGCAACGTGACCTCCAGCGATTCGTTCGGTATCAACAGCGACGCGTGGGGCACAGGCGGGAACTCGACCGTCAACGTTACCGGCGATGTTCACGCCTACGAGACCGCGATCCAGAGCATGGCCTTTGGGGGGAATGCCACCGCGTCAATCACCAGCGTTGGCGCGGTCACATCGGACCTCTCGAATGGTATACAGTCGCAGGCTGAGGGGTCGGGCAGCAAGGCGATCATCAATGCCCAGGGTGACGTGAACTCCAAGTTCATCTCGGTGTTCGGCTTGGCCGATTCCGATGTCACGATCGACTACACGGGCAACGCAACATCCACCAACAGCGACGCCCTTCTCGCCCAGTCCAACAGCGGCGCGGTCACCATCCATTCCAACGGTAATCTGACTGGCAACAGTGTGGATGCCACCGACGCCCGTCACGGCCTCTTCGCTTTGGGTTACGGCCTGGTCGATGTCACACAAGTCGGCGACGTCACCACGAGCAGCAACGAGCGGGCGATCCAGGCGCAGTCGACCAACGGCAACGTGAAGCTCGACGTAACCGGCAACGTCCACGTCAACGGCACCGGCGGCGACTCGGATGCGATCTTCGCCTACGCGCCGAACGGCCACGCCGATGTGACCATCCGCGCCGGCAGTGTGATCACCGGCGGCACGGACCCGCTGGCAAGCTTCGGCGTCGAGTTCGGCAGCGCCACCGGCACCAACACGCTCACCAACTACGGCGAGATCAATAACGCCCACGGCGGCAAGACGATCGGCGGCGCCACCGCAGCCGACGTCGTGGAGAACTACGGCCTCGTCAACGGCGATTTCTACCTCGCCGGCGGCGCCAACCGGTTCGACAACCTTGCCGGCGGCTGGACCTATTTCAAGACGTACTCCCAGGTTGGTGTCGGCAACGACTTCAACAACACCGGTTCGGTTACGCCGGCCGCCCCGATGGTCATTGGCTCGTCGGTGCTGGATGGCAACTTCAAGCAGACCGGCACTGGCACCTTCTGGGCTGACCTCGACTACGGCAACAGCAGCAACGTCGACTACCTCGATGTGACCGGCAACGTCACTGCCGGCGGCAACGTTCACGTCTATGTCACCAATCTCGGCCTCACTGCCGGCCCGGTGACGGCGACCATCATTCACTCCACCGGCACGGTGACCAATGCCGGCATCGCCGGCGTCGACCAGGGGCCGCTGATGGTGGACGTGTCCACCACCCCGACCACGGTGGTGATCAACGCCGCCATCGACTTTGGCGTCGACAACGGCCTTTCGAGCTACTCGCAGCCTGTCGGCGACTTCCTGCAGAACCTGTTCACGTCGACGGTGGGGGGTGGGCTCACGCCTGACCAGGAAGCCTACTATCTCGGGCTGATCAACTACGGCGACACCGCCGCCTACGACAGCTTCCTGAGCGTTCCTGCGACCACCGCCGCCTCCCTGCATGAGGTCTACGGCGGAGCGAGCGGGTTCGCCGACAACCTGTTCTCATGCCGCCAGGCGGAGGGCGCCAATCGCTTCGTCGCGGAGGGCTCCTGCGTCTGGACGGCCGGCGGTTTCCGCAGCGTCAGCCAGAATGCGACGGATGATGCGGTCGCCTTCGACGACAGCGCATTCTCGCTTTCCGGCGGGCAGCAGTTCGCGGTCAATCCCAACTGGGCGATGGGCTTCGGCGTCGGGTTCGAGAACGGCAACGGCACTTCGCCCGCCGGCCTGACTCTCGATCGCAACATCTTCAGCGCCGGCCTGGTCGCCAAGGGCACCTTCGGCGCCATGCAGTTCGCCGGCGCGGTCACCGGCGGTGGCGGAACGATCGACTCGACCCGCGAGGTCGCGTTCCCGGTTCCCGGCACCGTCACCGGCGACCGCGGCATCGGCTTCCTCGGGGTCACCGGGCGCGCGAGCTACACGAAGGACATGGGCTCCATCTACCTGAAGCCGATGCTCGAGGCCGCGGCCACCTACATCGGCGCCGGCGCCTACACGGAAAGCGGCGGCGGTGTCGGCGACTACGCCTTCGACGCGGTCAACCAGTTCGTCGGACGCGGCACGCTGTCGGTCGAACTCGGCGGGCAGTTCGCCGCCGGCGACAACATCCAGCTGCGGCCGTACATCAGCGCCGGCCTGACCCTGCTCGGCGGCCAAAACGTCGATGTGACCGCCGGTATCCCCGGGCTGGGCGCGGGCACCTTCACGACCTCGACCAGCGGTGATTCGATCTATGCGGACCTGAAGGCAGGCGTTTACGCCTTCGGTGGAACCGGCTGGTCGACGCGCCTGGAGTATGATGGCCGCCTGTCCGCCAACAGTGCTCAGCACAGCGGCTCGCTCAAGCTGAGCGTGCCGTTCTAGGCAAGGCGCCGACGCGAGAGGCTGATCCTCCGCGCTGGTTGCCCGCCACAGGTTGGACGGGCCTGCCATGGCGTCGCGGTACTGACGTCAATCTCGCGATCGATCGTTTGCGCGGCGACAGCTGCCGGCGAATTCAGGGAACTCGGTAGTAGAAGCCGGTCGCGCGGCCGGCGCCCGTGTTGCCCACGATGTAGACCTTGTCGGCGAACGAGACGTCGGCGCAGCTGCCGCCGCGAATCTCCGCGCCGATCGATACGGCGCTTCCGTCGGCCTCTACAGTCTGCAGAATGACGCTGCCATCCTTGACGCAGATGCGATAGGGCGAGGCCACGGCCGAGCCGCCCAGGAAGATCGGCGAACTCTCCTTGGTATTGGCGATATCGAAGGTGCCGCACGGCGCCCGGCTGCAGGCTGCGTCGGCAGATTGATCGGCCGCCTGCGAGCAACCCGACAGGGCCGCTGTCCCCGCGATGATGGCGAACCCCAGAACTATGCGCACCCGCACCCCCGCTCGCAGTGAAATCTATCCTACCGTGCGAGACATCAAAGGCAAACCGCCTCGACCGCTACAATTGTACGGAAGAAACAATTTGCCTAGAACGATATCCGTCGGCGCGCGAGGGAGAATCTTCCTCCCGGTTGGCGTGCGCCCGGTCGTTCAGAAGTCATGGATCCGCTGCGGACCTCAAGGTGAGCAACATGCCAGGCGGTGCCAAGGGCAGGGGCCGCGACATGCCGTCCGCGCAACCGGCGGCGGACGAGACGAGCGACGAGATGAGTGACGGCGAGGAGGTGGACTTCGCCACTACTGCGCGTCGTAATCCGTCGTGGGCTGGGCGGGCCAACCTGGTTCCGCTGCTTGTCGGCGTCATCGTCCTCCTGGTGCTGATGCTTGTCGGGCTGACGGTCGCGTCCGTGGTCGGCGGAAGACTGCCGGCGGCTGCGACCGGGCACGCGGCGGCGGGCAAGACCATCATCCCCGAGCAATTGCAGGGCAAGGTCGTCAAGCGCACGGCGTATGGCGACTGGACCTATGTTTGCGTGCAGCCGGCCAACGCCGGCGATGTTCGCTGCAGCATCTCCCAGCAACTGACCGATCCCGCGACCAATGCCGCGATCTTCCGCTGGCGCATCTCGAAAGGGCCGGACGGTGGGCTGGTCGGCGAATGGGACACTCCCTCCGCCATCAACGTCGGCCAGGGAATCGTGCTCGATGCGGGATGGGACAAGCCCGCGAGAATTCCGTTTGCGACATGTCTGCCGGAGGGGTGCCGCGCGGTGGCGGGGTTCGATCCGGACGCCGTCGACAGGCTCTCCAAGGCCGGCAAAGCGGTCGTCACCCTGTTCCCGGTCGACGCCGGCAGCAGTGGCGTGCAACTCACCTTCAGCGTCAACGGGCTCGCCGACGCGCTCGCCGCGCTGCGCTAGCCGGGCCATCGTCTGCCTCATCAGGCGCGCGGCTCCGGCGGCACGCCACGAACTGAAGCCCGGCCTTAATCGAGGGCGATCGTTCGCGCCAAAAGCGCTGCGGCCGAGGTTCCGGGCCGACCCATTTCGCGGACCATCGACATGTGGTCGAGGCCGGGCACGGTGTGGCTCTCGACGGTCACGCCGTCGGAGCCGAGCTTCTGCGCAAGGCGGCGACGCTGCTCGTGGAACGGAGGCGTCTCGCGCTCGCCGACCGCCAGGATGAATCGCGTCGTCGCGGCGGGCGTCGCCGATAGGGGCGACCAGGCGCCAATTTCGTCCGCCGTCAGCGTCAGCTCAGGCTGCAGGAAGCTGGCCGCGATCGGCGCCAGGTCGTAGATGCCGCTTGCCAGCAGGACGCAGCGGAGCGGCGGGCTGATGGGGCCGGGTTCGCGGTTGCCGTGCGCGGCCAGAAAGAAACACAGCATCGCGCCGGCCGAATGGCCGCTCGCCGAAAGGCGCTCCGCGTCGCCGCCAAATGACGCGGCATTGGCGACAAGCCACGCCAGCGCCCGGCGCACTTCGCCAACCTGATCGGCGATACGAACCCGCGGGACGAGTTCGTATTCGAGGATCGCGGCAATTGCACCCGCAGAAGTGATCGCATCGGCGACGAACGCGTGGTCCTCCTTGACACCGGCCCGCCAGTAGCCGCCGTGGATGAAGACATGCACGGGCGCGGGAGCCTTGAGGATCGGCGGAAGAAACAGGTCGAGCCGCTCGCGTTCTCCGGAACCGTAGGCGAGATCGAGGCGGCTAGGGAGAGCGCGGCGCGTAGCGTCGCTCGCGGCACGATAGTCGGCCTCGCGGGCGGCGAAGTCCGGAACGAAATCGCGGATGCGGAAAGGATCCATGAGCGGTCGTCTCGATACTAGGCCGCGGCGGCGTTAGATGGTACGGAAACCATGAGAAGCGGACTCAAGGCCGCGTTCCGTCGATAGCGAGGCGTCCTCCAGCCCATGACCAAACGCGAGCCCAACCCGCCCGGTCGCCGGCTTGGCGTGCGCGAGATCGCCAAGCGCGTCGGTGTGGCGCCGATGACGGTGTCGCGCGTGCTCACCAACCCGGAGATGGTGGCCGAGGCGACGCGGGCGAAGGTGCTGGCGGCGATCGAGGAGTCGGGCTTCATCCCGAACCGGCTCGCTTCGAGCATGCGCGGACCGGGGCGCATCGTAGGGTCGGTCGTCCCTCCACTCATCAACTCGGGCATTGCCGAGCAGGTGCAGGGCATGTCCGACGAGTGCCACCAGTACGGCTACTCGATGATGCTGGTGCAGGGCGAGTTCACGGCCGAAGACGAAGAGCGCGCAGTGCGCACGATGCTTGGCTGGCGGCCGGCGGGCATGATCCTCCAGAGCTTCGTGCAGAGCGAGACCGCCCGGCAGCTGCTCATCACCAACGGCATCCCGGTCGTCGAGATATCGGAGATCAAGGGGCACAAGCCGATCGACATGGTCGTCGGCATCTCCAACTTCGATACCGCCTACGCCATGACGATGCATCTGGCGGCGCGCGGCTACAAACGCATCGGCTTCGTGTCGACGCCCATCCACGCCAACGACCGCCTGCGCCAGCGGCGCGCCGGCTATCACGCGGCGCTGGCGGAAATCGGCGGCGGCCGGCTGCCAGACCTCGAGGTGGAAGTGCCGCTGACGGCGCGCGGCGGCGCCGAGGCGCTCGACGTGCTGACCAAGCGCGATCCGTCGACCGATGCCATTTTCTTTTCCTCGGATACGCTGGCGATCGGCGCGGTGCAGGAATGCCACCGGCGCAACTGGCGCATTCCCGACCGCATCGCGCTCGCGGGCTATGGCGATATCGAGCTTGCCGAGCAGCTCTATCCGACGCTGACCACGGTGAAGGTCAACCGCTATGACATGGGGCGGCTGGCCGTGCGCCAGCTTCTCCAGCGCCTCAGTGGCAAGACCGACCTGCCGGCGATCACCAGCCTCGGCTATGAGATCGTGAACCGGCAAAGCGCCTGACCTGCCGGCCGAGGGGCGCTAGCTGAGGCCTCTCAGCGTGTTCACCACCGCCTCGGTGGTGATGCCGTAGCGCGCCTGGAGTGTCGGCACCGAACCGCATTCGATGAACTGATCGGGCAGGCCGATGCGCGTCAGCTTGCGATCGATGCGCGCGGTAAACAGGGCCTCGGCGACGAGACTGCCCAGGCCGCCGACGACGACGTGGTTCTCCGCCGAGACGACCTGTCCGACCGAAGCGGCGAAGGCGCAGACCGCCTCGGCGTCGAACGGCTTGATCGTCGGCACATGCAGCACGCCGACGCGAATGCCCTTGGCATCGAGCGCGGCGGCGGCGTCCAGCGCCCGCTCGGTCATGAATCCGGTCGAGACGATGCCGATATCGGCGCCGCTCCGCAGCAGCCGCGCCTTGCCGATGACGAACGGCACGCCCTCGTCCAGCACCACCGGCACGGCGCCGCGCAACAGCCGCATGTACACGGGGCCGTCGTAGGCGGCGATGGCGTTGGTCGCCTGCACGATCTCGGTGGCGTCGCACGGATCGATGACCGTGAGATTGGGCACCATGCGCATCAGCGCCAAGTCCTCGATCGCCTGGTGCGTGCCGCCGTAGCCGGTAGTCAGGCCGGGCAGTCCGGCGACGATCTTCACGTTGACGCGCGAGTGCGCGACGGCGATGGCGACGAAGTCGTAGGCGCGGCGAGTGGCGAAGACGCCGTAGGTCGTGGCGAAGGGCACCTTGCCCGTGCGCGCCAGTCCGGCGGCGACGGAGATGAGATTCTGCTCGGCCATGCCGACGTTGAAGAAGCGATCGGGAT
>JBEHXS010000040.1:0-15652 GCA_048498575.1 Pseudomonadota bacterium | reverse complement strand
GGCGCGCAGGCGGCCTACCAGGCGGCGGCAGACGCCGGCAACCCCAGCGCCATGCGCAAGCTGGCGGCGATGCTGGTCACGCGCACGCCCGGCGTGAAAACCGATCCGCAAAGGGCCGAGGCGCTGCTCGAACAGGCGGTCGATGCCGACCCGCGCAACGGGCTATCCGCGCTCGGCGACTTTTATCTCGTGCCGACGCCGCTGAGCAGCCCGGCGAAGGCGATCGACGCCTACCAGAAGGCGACGGAGGCGGGGAACGCCGGCGCGGTGCTCAAGCTCGCCACCGCCCACCTCAACGGCAGGCTGGGCGAAGCCAGCTCGCCCGCCAAGGGCGTCAGCCTGCTCAAGTCGGCGATCGCCGAGAATGTGCCCAACGCGGCGGTGACCCTCGCCAATGCGTACATCTGGGGCACGGGCGTCGGCCGCCAGCCGGGCGCCGCGGTGAAGATCCTCAATGCCGCGGCCGAGACCGGCGACGTCGCCGCGGCGCGGCGGCTGGTCGCGCTTTATTCGGCAGGCACCACCAAGGGCATCAGCCGCAACCTGACCCGCGCCTCCGTACTGCTGAAGTCGGTGGAGGCGCAGCTGACGCCCGACATCAAGGCGCTGGAGGAACTGGCGCTGAATGCGGCCCGCGCGACGTCGGCGGCGGCACGGAAGTCCGTCATGGCGCAATACATGGGCTTCGAGGGCGAGGCGCGGGCGACGGCGGCGACGCGCATCTACCAGGTCAACCCGGGCACCTACGTCTACATCGCGCAGACGCTGCTCGCCGAGCACGGTCTCTACAAGGGCACGCGGAACGGCCTGCTTACGACCGACACGTTGCGGGCGATGATGCGCTACTGCGGGCAGGCCGACCTTGGCGCGGCCTGCATCCGCGGCCCGGTCAGCAGCCCGGCCATCGCGGCGATGGCGAAGACGCTTTAGGGAGCGGCGGCCTCGCCGATGGCGGTGAGATCGAAGGCCGCGGCGAGGAGCGCTTGCGTGTATTCGTGGCGGGGCGCGGTGAAGATCGTCTCGGCTTCGCCCTCCTCGACCACCTTACCGGCGCGCATGACGAGAATGTAGTCGGCCATGGCGCGCACGACCGCGAGGTCGTGGCTGATGAAGAGATACGACAGGCCATGGTCGGCCTGCAGGCGGCGGAGCAGCTCGACGATCTGCTTCTGCACCGAGCGGTCGAGCGCCGAGGTCGGCTCGTCGAGGACGACGACCTTGGGTTTCAGCACGATGGCGCGGGCGATGGCGATGCGCTGGCGCTGGCCGCCGGAAAATTCGTGCGGGTAGCGGTTGCGCGTCGCCGGATCGAGGCCGACCTCGGTCAATGCCTCGCCGGCGCGCCGGGCGCGATCGGCGGACGATAGCGACGGTTCGTGGACCAGAAGGCCCTCGGTCACGATCTCGCCGACGGTCAGGCGCGGCGACAGCGAGCCGAAGGGATCCTGGAAGACGATCTGCAACTCGCGACGGAGCGGGCGGAGCTCACCGCGCGAAAGTGCGACGAGATCGCGATGCTCGAAGCGGATGGAACCGCTGCCGTCGATCAGGCGGAGCAGCAGGCGGCCGAGGGTCGATTTGCCCGAGCCCGATTCGCCGACGACGCCGATGGTCTGCGACTGATGCAGGCGGAGCGACACGCCGTCGACGGCGCGGATGATATGCGGCGGGCCGGACAGGAATCCGCCACCCATGGCGAAGGTGACGGCGAGGTCGCGGGCATCGAGCAGGATGGGGGCGCCGTCGGGCGGTGGCGCCTTGCGGCCCTCGGGTTCGGCGGCAAGGAGCATCTGCGTGTAGGGATGCCGCGGCCGGGCGACGATCTCCGCCACGGCGCCGCTTTCCACGATCTCGCCACCGCGCATGACGTAAAGGCGGTCGGCAAAGCGGCGGACGATGCCGAGGTCGTGGGTGATGAAGACGATCGCCATGCCGAGGCGGCGCTTCAGCTCGGCGAGCAGCGACAGAATCTGGGCCTGGATGGTGACGTCGAGCGCGGTGGTCGGCTCGTCGGCGATCAGGATGTCGGGATCGTTGGCGAGCGCCATGGCAATCATGACGCGCTGGCGCTGGCCGCCGGAAAGCTCGTGGGGATAGGCGCCGATGCGGTGCTCGGGATCGGCAATGCCGACCAGCGTAAGCAGCTCGATGGCGCGGGCGCGGGCGGCGGCCTTGTCCAGGCCGCCGTGCTGACGGAGCGGCTCGGCGATCTGGTAGCCGATGGAATAGAGCGGATCGAGCGAGGTCATCGGCTCCTGGAAGATCATCGAGATCTTGACGCCGCGGACGCGATTGAGGCGGCGCTGGTCGAGGCCGACGAGCTCGAGGCCGCGGTAGCGGGCGGAGCCCGAGACGCGGCCGTTGACGGCGGTCAGCCCCATCAGCGCCATCACCGCCTGGCTCTTGCCGGAGCCGGACTCGCCGACGATGGCGACGGTCTCGCCGGCGCTGACGTCGAAGTCGATGCCCTGCACGGCATGGACCTCGCCGTCGGGCGTGGCGAAGCGGACGTCGAGGGCGCGGACTTCCAGGATCGGCGCGTTCTCCCCGGCCATCAGCAGCGGGCGCTCCCTACCGGTCACGGGGATCGAAGGCGTCGCGGAGGCCGTCGCCCAGGAAATTGAGGGCGAAGAGCGTGGCGACGAAGAAGACCGAGGGGAAGATGAGCAGCCATGGCGCCGCCTCGATGTTGGCGGCGCCCTCGGCGATGAGCGCGCCCAGCGAGGTCAGCGGCTCCTGCACGCCGAGGCCGAGGAAGGAGAGGAAACTTTCGAGCAGGATGACGCGCGGCACGAGGATGGTGACGAAGACGATGACCGGGCCGACGGTGTTGGGGATGATGTGGCGGCGGATGATCTGCCAGTCGGTAAGGCCCATGGCTTCGGCGGCGGCGACGAACTCGCGCCGTTTCAGGGACAGGGTCTGGCCACGCACGATGCGGGCCATGTCGAGCCACTCGATGGCGCCGATGGCAACGAAGATGAGGACGAAGTTGCGGCCGAAGAAGACGACGAGAACGATGACCAGGAAGACGAACGGCAGCGAATAGAGGATCTCGACCAGGCGCATGAGGACGTTGTCGATGCGGCCGCCGGCGAAGCCGGAAATGGCGCCGTAGACGACGCCGATGACGAGGCTGACGAAGGTGGCGAGGATGCCGACGGTGAGCGAAATGCGCCCACCGATCATTATGCGGGCGAAGAGATCGCGGCCGTTGCCATCGGTGCCCATCGGGAAATAGGTGCGGTGGACGGTGCCGGCGACGGCCACCGTCTTGCCGCCGTCGCGCGTATCGGTGACGCGGCTGTCGTCGAACTCGTCCGGGCGGTCGACGTAGCGGGTGACGCGCGGATCGATGACGCCAGGCGAAGTGAAGGTGGCGGTGAAGGTGCTGCCGCTGACGGAGAAATCGGCGAGTGCCACGTGAGCGTGCTCGGCGACGCCTGCCATGACCTGGCGGAGCGTGTCGTCGCGCGGGTAGGCGTCGAGGCTCGCCGGCGTGCGGACGTAGGACTCGAACACCTCGTCGTAGGCATGCGGATAGGCGTAGGGGCCGAAGACGTAGAGCGCCGAGACCGCCAGCAGGAAGATCGCGCTCGCCATGGCGGCGCGGTTGCGGATGAGCCGCGCGACGGCAAGGCGCGTCAGGCTGCGGCCGCGTGGCGGCGCGGCGAGAACCGCGGCGGCGTCAGTCATAGCGAACCCGGGGGTCGAGCACGGCGTAGAGCAGATCGACCACGAGGTTGAAGACGATGATGAAGACGGCGATGAGCACGACGGTGCCCATGACCAGCGTGTAATCGCGGTTGAGGGCGCCGGTGACGAAGTAGCGGCCGACGCCGGGAATGGAGAAGATCGTCTCGATGACGACCGAACCGGTGAGGACGGCCGCGGCGGCCGGGGCGAGGTAGGTGACGACGGGAAGGAGGGCGGCGCGGAGCGCGTGGACGACGACCACGACGCGGGCCGGCAGCCCGTAGGCGCGGGCGGTGCGGACGTGATCGGCGTGCAGGGCCTCGATCATGGCGCCGCGCGTCAGGCGGGCGAAGATCGCAAGCTCGGGGAGGGCGAGCGCAATCACCGGCAGGGTGATGTCGCGGAAGCCGCCGCCGCCCCAGCCACCGGCGGAGGCCCAGCGCAGGCCGACGGCAAAGATCAGCGAGAGGACCGGGCCGATGACGAAATTGGGCACGGTCAGGCCGACGGTGGCAACGCTCATCAGCAGGTAGTCGACGGCGCCGTTCTGGCGAAGCGCGGCGAAGGTGCCGACGGCGATGCCGCCGCCGACGGCGATCAGCATGGCGAACGAGCCGATCTCCAGCGAATAGGGCAGGCTCTGGAAGATGAGCTGGGTGACGGTGAAGTCGCGGTAGATGTAGCTCGGCCCGAAATCGAGATGGAGCACGTTCCACAGGTAGTGGACGTATTGCGTCCACAGCGGCTGATCGAGCTGATAGGCGCGCATCAGGTTCGCCATGATCTGTGGCGGCAGCGGGCGCTCGAGATTGAACGGGCCGCCGGGGGCGAAGCGGATCAGGAAGAACGAAATCGTGACGACGATGAAGATCGTCGGGATGGCGCTCAGCAGTCTGCGGAGCACGAAGCGCAGCATTGGCGCCCTTTGCGACGAGGCAGGCGGTGCCGCGGCAAAGGCCGCGGCACCCGGTCAGGAACGGCTACTGGTCGAGCGACAGGAAGCGGCTCGGGTGCTCGTTGGCGGCGTTGTCCTGCCAGCCGTGGACCTTGCGCGAGACCAGCCACGGATCGGCATAGACCATCAGCGGCGCGACGCCCTGCTCGCTCATCAGCAGCGCTTCGGCGTCGTGCAGGATCTGCAGGCGCTTGGCGGGGTCACGCTCGGCGTACGACTGTTGCATCAGTTCGTCGTACTTGGGATTGTTGTAGGCGCCGTAGTTGAAGGTCTTGTTGGTCGAAATGTACTGGTAGAGGAAGTTTTCCGGATCGGGATAGTCGGCCGACCAGCCGGCGCGGGCGGCGTTGAACTTGCCGCCTTCCTGGAGGTAGGCGTAGTGCGACTTGGTGTCGAGATTGACGATCGTCACGGTCGCGCCAAGGTCCTTCCACATGTCGGCAATCGCGGTCGCGACCTTCTTGTGGTTGTCGTTGGTGTTGTAACGGATCTCGATGTTGAGCGGCTTGCCGCCGGGGCCGTAGCCAGCCTCCTTCAGCAGCTCCTTCGCCTTATCCTCGCGATCGAGCTGCGACATCGTGCTGAAATCGGCAGCCGCCGGCGTGTAGCCGGGAATGCCGGGCGGCACGAAGGAATAGAGCGGCAGCTGGGCGCCGGAGAAGACCGACTGGGCGAGGAAATCGCGGTCGATGTCCATCGACATGGCGAGGCGGACGCGGACGTCGTCAAACGGCGGCTGGCGCTCGTCGAAGGCGTAGTAGTAGGTCGACAGCGCCGGGGCGATGTGGACCTGATCGGCGCCGAGCGACTGCTGCAGCTGCTTCAGCTGGTCGGTCGGGAAGTAATAGTTGAGGTCGAGCTCGCCGGCCTGGAAACGGCGCACAGCCGCAGCCTGGTCGTCGGTCGGGTAGAAGATGACCTTGTCGAGCTTGACGTTGGCGGCGTCCCAGAACTGCGGGTTCTTGGAGACCGTGATGTGGTCGTTGGCGACGTCCTCGGTAAGGGTGAAGGCGCCGTTGGAGACCATGTTGCCGGGCTTGACGAAATCGGGACCGAACTTCAGCACCGCAGCCTTGTTCACCGGCAGCGCGGTCTGGTGCGCCATCAGGGTGATGAAGTACGGCGTCGGCCGCTCCAGCGTGATCTGCAGGGTCTTGGCATCGAGCGCCTTGACGCCCAGCGTCGAGACGTCGACCGGAGCCTCGGGCTTGGCGGTGTTGATCGCCTCGGCATTCTTGATCGGGTAGAGGATGTTGGCGTAGCCGGCGGCTTCCTTCGGGTCTTCGACGCGCTGGAAGGAATAGACGTAGTCGTCGGCGGTGACCGGGCTGCCGTCCGACCACTTGGCATTGTCGCGAATCTTGAAGGTGTAGGTGAGGCCGTCGTCGGAGACGGTCCAGCTCTCGGCGTCGCCGGGGATGACGGTGCCGGATTCGTCGTAAATCGTCAGGCCTTCATAGAGGTCGTAGAGAATGTTGGCCTCGACGTCGATCGAGGTGTGCGCCTGATCGAGCGTCTGCGGCTCGCTGCCATTGCCCCGGTGGAGCACGACTTCAGCGAACGCCGGCGCCGCGGCAAGCAGCGCGGCAGCGGAAAGCGCGAATGCGGCAAAGCCGCCCTTCGCCAAGGCTTTGAGCATCATCGGTATTGTCCCCTGGTTCCGGTCAGGTCGTCGCCGGCAACAACGCCGGACGCGGCCCGTTGGGTTCAGCCTATGGCCGAGGCAGGGACAACCGCAATCGCTTTCTCGCGGAGGTAGTGACGATCAGCTGTCGAGCAGCGAGAAGATGTCGGGTCGCGGCGGCAGCAGGCGGTCGAAGTAGGCGCGGCCGGCCGGGGCAAGGTTGTGCCCGGTCGCATCCATGAAGTCGGCGGGCATCAGGCGCGTCTTGCCGGCGACAGCAGCAAGTGGCACCGAACGGATAGCACCGACGCCGTGCTCGCTGCCGATGGTGACCGAACAACTGCCATGCTCGGCGGCGCCGATGGCGTAGGCGCCGGCCTCGAACGCTTCGCGCCGGTCGATCTCGCTGATCGTGGCGGAGAAGGCGCGCGGCAGGTAGCCGAAGGTATCGACGCGGGCGCGGGCCTTCGGGAAAGCGGCGCCGAGCTCGGTCTGGATGGCGACACCGAGATCGCCGGTGGAAAGCTGGGCGTTGCCGTGCGGATCGCGCTCGAGGGCATCGCCGAGCAGGCTTTCGATCAGCGGGCGGCCGTCGTCGGTGGCGACACCCTCCGACATGGCGACGATGCAGCGGCCGTGCGCGTCGCGCATGGTGCGCACCTCGTCGACGAATTTCTCGACGGAGAAGGTCTGCTCCGGCGTGTAAACGAGATGCGGGCCGTTGGCGGGGCCGCGTTTCCAGGCCGCCGCGGCGGCGGTCAGGAAGCCGGCGTGGCGGCCCATGACGACGCCGACGTAGATGCCGGGAAGCGCGCTGAAATCGAGATCGACCGAGGTGAAGGCATTGGCGACGAACAGCGCCGCCGACATGAAGCCCGGCGTGTGGTCGTTCTCGACGAGGTCGTTGTCGATGGTCTTCGGCGCGTGGACGAAGGCCATGTGATCGCCGCCGGCCTTGTCCAGAATCTGCAGCGTGCCGGCGGTATCGTTGCCGCCGATATAGATGAAGGCATCCGCCTTGGCGGCGTCGAGCTGCTCCATGATGCGGGCGCAGTACGCGGCGTCGGGCTTGTCGCGGGTCGAGCCGAGGCCGGCATTCGGCGTATTGGCAAAACGGCGGAGATCGGTTTCCGAGAGGGCGGAGAGGTCGAAGAAGTGGCCGTCGCGGAGCCCGCGGACGCCGTGGCGGGCACCGAGCACGCGCGCGCCGGGATAGCGGCGGCGGGCTTCGAGAGCGGCCCCCGCGACAGTCTGGTTGATGACCGCCGTCGGCCCGCCACCCTGGGCGATGATGAAGACCTTGCTCACGTTCGCTTCCCCCGGAAAAAGTGCGCGCTGTTGGCCGCGCGGCGGGGGACATTTACCCGATGGGGAGCGAATGACAAGGCGGGTCGGCGCCGCTTCTGCGATGCCGTTGGCGACATGCTTTACGGCGGCATGGAGACGGCCCCGGCGGTCATGTTAGGTAGAGGTAACGGGAGATCGCCTTCCGTCTCGAGCGGGCATGTTCAGGTTCAATCGCACCAGCACTCTCTATGTCGCGATCGTCGTCATCATCCTCGGCGGCGCGGCGCTGCTGCGTGCAGTCGACCCGTTCTTCGTCCAGGCGTTGCGCTTCATCGCGTTCGATTCCTACCAGCAGCTCGGGCCGGCGCCCTACGACCCGAATACGCCGGTCAGGATCGTCGACATCAACGAGGAATCGCTGACCAAGATCGGCCAGTGGCCGTGGCCGCGGACGACGATCGCCGACCTGCTCACCAAGCTGGTGCAGCAGGGCGCCGCCGTGGTCGCCTTCGACGTCGTCTTCCCGGAGGAAGACCGCACTTCGCCCGACCAGGCGGTGAAGCAGCTGACGCCGGCGGAAGCCGCGGTGCTCGCGCCGGCGCTCGCCGGCCTGCCCAACCACGACCAGGTGTTCGCCAACGTCATCGCGCAGACGCCGACGGTGCTCGGCATGGCGCTGTCGCAGCGTACCGATCCGCCAGCGGTCAAGGCCGGCTTTGCCATCGCGGGCGATGACCCGAAGCAGTTCATCTATTCCTATCCCGGCGCCACCAACGACCTGAAGATTCTTTCCGACGCGGCGCCCGGAATCGGGGCGATCAACTGGCAGCCCGACCGCGACCAGGTCATCCGCCGCGTGCAGCTCGTCTTCCGGGTCGGCGACCAGTACGTGCCGTCGCTGGTCTCGGAGATCCTGCGGGTGCTGCAGAACGCCGGCAGCTACATCCTGAAAAGCTCGAACGCCAGCGGCGAGAGCGCGCTCGGCGCGAGCTCTGGCCTCAACCACATCAAGATCGGGGCGCTTGAAATCCCGACCGACAACGACGGCTCGATCTGGCTGCAGTTCCGGCACGCGCGCGGCGACACCTACATCCCGGCGTGGAAGGTGCTGAACGGCACCGACGACGCCAGCCAGATCAACGGCAACATCGTCATCGTCGGGACGAGCGCGACCGGCCTGCTCGACCTGCGGGCGACGCCGGTCGATCCGATCGTGCCGGGCTTCGAGGTGCATGCGCAGGCGATCGAGCACATTCTCAACCAGCGCTCGCTGGTGCGCCTCGATTATTCGACGGCGCTCGAAACCACGATCATGATCGTGCTCGGCATCGGGCTCGCCGTGGTGCTGCCGCGGCTGAACGCGATCGTCTCGGCGGTCGCCGGCATCGTCGTGGTGGCGCTCCTGCCGATCGGCGGATGGATCGCCTACAGCCAGTTCCACCTGTTGCTCGACCCGTCGTTCCCGGCGGTCGTGCTGTTCATCCTGGTGACGACGGCGACCATCTACGTCTATCGCCGCACCGAGCAGCAGCGCGGCGAGGTGCGCCGCGCCTTCGGCTATTACGTCGCGCCGGCGGTGGTCAACGAGATCATCGCCCACCCGCAGAAGCTCGAACTCGGCGGCGAGGTGCGCGAGCTCACCCTGCTGTTCTGCGACGTGCGCAACTTCACCTCGATTTCGGAGAGGATGACGGCGCACGAGCTGACCACGTTCATCAACAACCTGCTGACGCCGCTCTCCGAAATCATCCTCGAGAACCGCGGCACCATCGACAAGTACATGGGCGACGCGATCATGGCGTTCTGGAACGCGCCGCTCGACGACGCCGATCACGCCGGCCACGCGCTGAAGTCGGGTCTCGCGATGATCCAGCGCATGGAGGCGCTGAACGCGGAATGGCAGAAGGAAGCAGAGGCGGCGGGGCGCCCGCATGCGCGCGTCGCCATCGGTATCGGCATCAACTCGGGCGACTGCTGCGTCGGCAACCTCGGGTCGTCGCAACGCTTCGACTATTCGGCGATCGGCGATGACGTCAACGTGGCGTCGCGCTTCGAGGGCCTGTCCAAGGTCTACGGCGTGCCGATCGTGGTGGGCGAGCCGACGGTGAAGCGCAGCAGCGGCCTCAAGACGATCGAACTCGACATGATGCGCGTGAAGGGGCGGGCAGAGGCGACGCGCATCTATACCGCGGCCGACGCGCTCAAGATCGACGAGCGCCACTACGGCGGGCTCACCGCCGTGCACGGCGCCATGCTTGCCGCCTACCGTTCGCGGAAGTGGGACGAAGCGGAAGCCGCGATCGCGCAATGCGAGGCATTCGGCATCGGCGGCCTCAGCGCCCTCTACCACGTCTATCGCGGACGGATCGCAGAATGGCGGCAGACGCCGCCGCCCGACGACTGGGACGGGACGTTTACGGCAACTTCAAAGTAACCATATTAGGCTGGGGCAATTGGCTGTGAACGGCGTCACACGGCGCGCGATGCAGCCAATGCTAGGGAATTGACGGGGCATACAGTCGTGGGACGGAGCAAGACGTGACAGACCCAACCGCGGCGGTATTTGCCGTACTTCTCTATCTCGAGATCAAGCATTTCGTCTGCGATTACCCGCTGCAGACGCACTACCAGCTCGTCAACAAGGGCACTTACGGCCACCCGGGCGGCATCCTGCACTCGGGCATCCATGTGCTGTTCACGCTGCCGGCGTTCCTGCTGATCACACCGACCCTCGGCGTCGGCATCGGCATCATCGTCGGCGAGTTCCTGATCCACTATCACGTCGACTGGGCCAAGCAGCAGATCATGGCCCATACCGGCTGGCAGTCGGCCAATCGCGAATTCTGGTGGGGGATCGGCGCCGACCAGCTGGCGCACCACGTCACCTATCTCGGGATCGCGTTCGTGCTGTGGAAGACGGCGTTCTAGCCGGCTAGCGACGGACGACGACCGAGACGGTCGCCACCTGGTTCTGCCAGGTGTGATTGACGTCGGTCGAGTTGTTCCACTGGTATTGGTAGGCCAGCCGGAGATCGGTCTGCGGACCGAGCACGTTGGTAAACGTGAGCGCAGCGCCGGGCGCCACGAGATGGTCCTCGCGGCTGCCCGAGCCGAGGTCGTTGTACTTGCGGTCGCTCAGCTTGACGTTGACGGCGGCGCTCAGCCAATCGCTGAGCGCAGCGGCGTATTCGAACGTCGCGCCGCCCTCGATGTAGAGGCCGGTGGCGAAATCCGTGGCGCCGTTGTCCGGCGTGCCGTTGATGCCGCTCCAGCGGAACCAGGGCGCGACCGAGAGCGAATCGTTCTCGCCGAGGAGATCGGCGATGGCGAACTTGCCGCTGACGTCGGCATAGCCGCCGGCGCCGGAGGTGAACGACGGGTCGTAGCTGCGGTAGCCGGCGCGGAAGCGCAGCCACTGATAGGCGCCGTTGAGGTAGCCCTCGAACAGGCCGGTCGCGTTTATGTCGCCATAGTAGACGTGACCGTCGAAATAAGCGGTGCCGACGCCGATGGCCGGACGGAAGGTGGTCTCCGTCTTCGGCACGCTCCAGAGCGGGCCGATGTCGGCGCTGACGCTGGCGTAATCCATCGATGCGGTGTTGGCGTAGCCTTCGCCGTAGAGATTGAAATTCGTGCGCCAGCGCTGGCCGCCGGCGACGCGCTCGTCGCGGACGCCGAAGCTGCCGTAGGCGTAAACATCAGGCGTGCCAACCGGATCGAGAAGCGGATTGGAGACCGAGGTAACGCCGGCCTCGAAGGTCTTCTGGGTCTTCGCCGGCTCGACCAGCGCGCGGATGCGCTGCAGCCCCGCGATCGCCTGCTGATTCGTCGGATCGTTGAGCAGCATGCGCTCATAGGTTGCGAGCGCGCGCTTGTAGTCGCCCTGCGCTTCGGCAAGCTGCGCATACTGCAAATTGGCAGCCGCATCGGCCGGATTGGCGAGGATTTTCGCGTAAACCGAGCTCATCTCATCGGCAACGGCCGGGATGGCTGCGCCACCCAGCATTGCAGTTGCCAGAAGAAGAGCGAAAGAGCGCCGCATGCCCGCCCCGGTTTGCCTGTGACCGCGACCCTAGCCAGCGATCCCGGCCTTGGCTATGGCGATATGGCAACAGGGGTGACCAAACTAACAACCCCTCAACGTGGCTTGCTGGCAGCGGCGCTTCATGCGGCGTAGTCTTCCGAATCTGGCAAGTGTGCGGACCCTGGAGATTGCCATGGCGGGCCGATTCCTAAGGTTGGCGGCAACGGTGTCGATGGCCGTCGCGGTGGCGGGCATTTCCGTGCCAGCCTTTGCGGCGAAGATCGGCGTGACGGCCGCGGTTCAGAACCAGGTGCAGGGGCTGCAGGGCAGCGCCGCCGAGACGCTCGCGGCAGGCAGCCAGATTTTCCAGGACGAGGTCATCAAGACGGGCGCCAAGGCGACGGCGCAGCTCCTCTTCCTCGACCAGACGACGCTTTCCGTCGGTCCGCAGGCGCAAGTGACGCTCGACAAGTTCGTCTATAACCCGAGCACCGGCGGCGGCACGGCGGTGTTCTCGGCGACCAAGGGCGCCTTCCGCTTCATCACCGGCATTCAATCGCCGACGCACTATCAGATCGACACGGCGGTCGCGACGATCGGCGTCCGCGGCACCATCGTCGACGGCTACGTCGGCGCCAACGGCGGGCTCTACGTCGTTGCGCAGGAAGGCAAGTCGGACGGCGCGGTGATCATCAAGGTCGGCGACCAGACCTACGTGCTGAAGCCCGGCGAGGCGCTCTACATCGCGCCCGACAAGCAGGTGACCGGCCCGATGACACCGGACGACCAGTTCATCCGCATTGCCGGTGTGGTGCCGTTCCCGCTCTACGGCGGGATGCTGCCGGGCGATCACGAGGAAGTCGACGTGCCGGACGGCGCGACGGTGCGCGCCGACGATCTGTTCGATCATCCGGAGCCCTGCGAAGGCTGGTGCTGCGACTATGGTGACTACGGCGACTCGGAATAGAGCGAGCGGCCAGCACCGCGTGGGCTAGAGCGGAGCGGCTGCTTTCGCCGCGGCGGATTTGGATTTCGATTCCGGAGCAATGGCGCGGACGCTGTCGCGCACGACAAGCGTGCAGGGCAGCCGTGTGCGCGCCGCGCTCAGCGGTGAGCCGCCCATCAGCTGAACCAGGTTCTCCGCGGCGCCGCGGCCGATGTCGGCGCGCGGCTGGCGCATCGTGGTCAGCGCCGGCGAGAAGAGGTTGGCGTATTCGATATCGTCGAAGCCGGCGACCGAGACATCGCCCGGCACCGACAGGCCGGCGTCGCGCACCGCCTTGATGAAGCCGATGGCGACCTGATCGCTGGTGGCGAAGACCGCCGTCGGACGGCGGGAAAGGGCGAGGAACTGCCGGGCGGCGGCGGCGCCTGCCTCGAAGGAGAAGGCGCCGTCCCAGACGTGCAGATTTTCGGGCGGGAGACCGGCCTTGGCGACGGCCTGTTCGACGCCGCGGCGCCGCTCGAGCGCCTCGACGTTGCCGGGCGGACCGCTGATGTGCGCGAGATGGCGGTGGCCGAGGCCGATCAGGTAGTTGGTCATTTCGACGGCAGCGGCGCGGTTCGCGACCTCGACGATCGGCAGGCCCGGAAGATCAGGCATGGCATTGCAGACGAGGAGCACCGGAACCTCGCCTTCGATCTCGGCCATGCATTCGGCCGACAGGCGGCTCGAAAACAGGAGCACGCCATCGACCTGGCCGGAACGAACGAGACGATCGTAGTGCTGCTCGCGACCGGATACGGCGCGGTTGTCGCCCATGATCATGCCGTAGCCGGCGGCCGCCAGCGTCCGCTCGATCGAGTTCAGGATCACCGTGTAGAAGGAGTCGCCGATGCCGTGCAGGAGGGCGAGCACCATCTTGGTGGAGCGGGCGCGCAGGCTGCGCGCGGCGGCGTTCGGCGTGAAGCCGATCTCGGCAATGGCGTCGAAGACATGGGTGCGCGTCGCTTCCGCGACCTGATCGGGATTGGCGAGCGCGCGGCTGACCGTGGCGGTCGACACACCCGCACGGCGTGCAACATCGCGGATGGTGACGGAGCGCCGGGCGCGTTTTCCGCCGTCCGGCAGGGTCTTTTTGTTCATGCCGGACGCCGCCCCCGCGGCTGCGACAATTTTGCGTTGACTCATGACGGCGTTCGAATAAGCTTGTTGTAATCGTTTACAGAGGCTTTGGCGAGTCGGTGTCCTCGCCCGAACTTCTGGGTGGATGCGCCACGGTGTCACCCGCCAGTAGGCGATAAACAAGAGAAGCGCCCAAGAAGGCGCCGCGGGATGGGAGGGAGTGTCGCACGAGACGCCAATCCTATCGGCAGATGTAATCGTTTACATGCCCCGCTTGAGGCATGTCGATTGGCTGCCGTTGGAGGGCGCCTTTTCGGCCTCTGGTTGAACGAGCTTGACGGAGCATTGGCGTGGAAACGCCAGGCGCCCCGGCGGCTGAAATGAAACTTGTGACTGCCTTGCGCTTTCGATGCGCGTGAAAAATGGGAGGAATCGGAATGAAGAAATCAACCGTGCTGCTGGGGGCAACCGCCCTGGCAGCCGTGATGCTGGCCCCAACGTTCGCTTCGGCGGCCGAGCTGGAGGTCATTCACTGGTGGACGTCGCCGGGCGAAACCGCCGCGGTGCACACGCTCCGCGACGCGTTCAATAACGACGGCGCCGGAGATGTGTGGAAGGATGACGCGCTCGCCGGTGGCGATGTCGCCCGTTCGACCGACATGCAGCGCATTCAGGGTGGCGATCCGCCCGGCGCCTCGCAGTTCAACCCGGGCCGCGAGTACGAAGAGCTGATCAAGAACAACCTGCTCCTCGACCTCACCGACCTCGCCACTGCCGGCAACTGGGCAAAGACCTTCCGGCCCGCCGATATCTCGGCCGGCTGTATCGTCGACGGCCATTGGTGGTGCGCCCCGGTCAACATTCACTCGTGGGCGTGGGGCTGGTACTCCAAGGCGGCGTTCGCCAAGGCTGGCCTGCCTGAACCCAAGGACTTCCAGGAGTACCTGGCTGACGTTCCGAAGCTGAAGGCGGCGGGTGTCATTCCGTTCGCCGTCGGCGGCGACGGCGGTGGCTGGCAGATCGCCGGCGCCTTCGGCGTGATCCAGACCGAAATGATGGGTCATGCGGATCGCGACAAGATCCTGAAGGACAAGGACCTGGCACTGGCCGGCGGCGACAAGATGAAGGCGGTGTTCGCGGCCTTCAAGCAGCTCAGCCAGTACACCGACAACGGTTACGCCAACCGTAACTGGAACGACACCTGGAAGCTGGTCGACTCCGGCCAGGCCGCCCTGCAGATCATGGGCGACTGGGAGCGCGGCGAGTACGCCGCCAAGGGCGAGGTCGGCACCAAGGATTACGGGTGCATGATCGGCCTTGACGAGGCTCATCCGACGATCACGACGGATGGCGACGTGTTCGTCTTCCCGAAGCTCCAGGATGCCGACAAGGAAGCGGCCCAGAAGCGTCTGGCTAACCTCATCGTCTCTCCGGCGGTGCAGCTGGCCTTCAACAACGCCAAGGGCTCGACCCCGATCCGTGGCGACGTGGACCTGTCGGGCGCCGATCCGTGCATGAAGAAGGCGTTGGACGTTCTGAACAATCATCCCGATGACATCGTGACGTCCTCGCAGCGTTGGCTGTCGAACGACACGACGAACCAGCAGAATGATCTGTTCACGAAGTTCTTCAACGACCCGAGCTACACGGTCGAACAGGCTCAGGCTGACTACGTCAACATCCTGAAGAACGCCGACTAAGCGTTCTGAAATCGGAGGCGCTGTCCCGCAAGGGGCAGCGCCTTCTTTCGCAGAATGCGCTGGCCGACAGTGGGTGGTCGCCAGCCGACGGTAGGCGGCGGTCGGTGCCGGCGGTGGCGGGGGCGGACGGAGGCAAAGTTCCCCGTTTCCCTTCGGCCGATGCGCCGCAGTCTCCGTACCACCGGTTAGTACCCATCCGGGCAGAGCCCGGGCGAGAGGGGATTGGGGCATGGCTGAACGGCGCAGGAAGGCCTTCCCGCTAGCGGCCGTCATCGCGACGATCCCGCTGATGATCGAGTCG
>JBEHXS010000039.1:0-16342 GCA_048498575.1 Pseudomonadota bacterium | reverse complement strand
GCGAGCCGTGCCTACCCCGGGACGGAGGCGATGCTCGGCCGGTTTGCCGACGCCGGCTGGCGGCTCGCGGTATGCACGAACAAGTACGAGGCGCCGGCGAAAAAATTGCTCGGGCTGCTCGGCCTCGAACAGAGGTTCGCCGCCGTCACCGGCCAGGATACGTTCGGCTTCCGCAAGCCGGACCCGAGGCACCTCACCGAGACCGTCCGCCTGGCGGGAGGCGACCCGGCCCGCGCCGTCATGGTCGGCGACTCCGCCACCGACATCGACACGGCGCGCGCTGCGGGAATACCGGTCGTCGCAGTCACCTTCGGCTACAGCACGGTACCGGTGGCCTCGCTCAACCCGGACCGCGCCATCGACCGGTTTTCCGATCTTTACGCGGCCGTCCAGACGTTCGGGCTTAGCGACGCGCCTTGACTTGCGATTCACCCCTACCTTAATTGGCGCCGCCGCCGGATCGGGCGGCACCCGGGCGCGTAGCTCAGCGGGAGAGCACTCCCTTCACACGGGAGGGGTCACAGGTTCAATCCCTGTCGCGCCCACCATTTTCCAGCCTTCGAAGGAGCCCTGCCAGCATTGCCAATGGCGGGATTCAAACTGCAACGGGTTCGCTATGCGCGACAGGCCGACGGATGGCGCTCGACGCTTCCTGGCTCCAGACACCCCGGCTTGCCGGCTAGGCCAGGACGAAGCTCGGTGAAAGGTCGGCGCGCATCCGGATTTGGCTCTGCTGCTCGATCGGCCGGGGTTGGTACGCGCTTTCGAGCTCACGCACCTCGTCTTGCGACAGCGTCACCTCCAGCGCCGAGAGAGCATCGTCGATATGCGACTTCTTGGTCACACCTATGATCGGAGCCGTGACGACGTCCTTCTGGAGGACCCACGCCAGGGCGACCGGGGCCCGCGACAGTCCACGCGCTTCGGCGACGCGCCCTACCGACTCGATGACTGCCTGCTGATTGCCGGCGTTCGAGTCATACATTCGCCGGGCGTTGACGTCGGTTCGCACGCGCTCGGTTTTCTCGCCCCACGGCCGCGCCAGCTTGCCTGAGGCGAGCGGCGAGTACGGGACGACGCCGATGCCCTCGGCGCGGCAGAGGGGCAGCATCTCGCGCTCCTCCTCGCGGTAGGTGAGGTTGATCTGATTTTGCATGGAGATGAAACGGGCCCACCCGTGCAGGTCGGCGACGTAGAGGGCCTTGGTGAATTGCCAGGCCGCCATCGTTGACGCGCCGATGTAGCGGACCTTCCCCGACTTGATCGTGTCGTTGAGCGCGTCGAGCGTTTCCTCGATCGGCGTGAACTCATCCCAGCGGTGGATCTGGTAGAGGTCGATGTAGTCGGTTCCAAGACGTTTCAGGCTCTCGTCGAGCTGGGCGAAGATCGTCTTGCGATTGAGGCCGGCGCCGTTGGGGCCCGGCCGCATGCGGTTGAAGACTTTGGTGGCGAGCACGATCTGGTCGCGCGGCGCCAGCTCCTTGATGAGCTTGCCGGTGATCTCTTCGCTGGTGCCGGCCGAGTAGGAGTTTGCGGTGTCAAAAAAGGTGATTCCGCTCTCCCAGGCGAAGTGAAAGAGCGGACGGGCGGCTTCTTCGGTGAGCGTCCACGGCCGCCGCTCGGTCGGGAGGCCCATCGACATGCAGCCGAATGCGAGGCGGGATACTTCCAGACCCGAGCGGCCAAGGCGCACGTACTTCATGTTCCGTTCTCTCTTGTCACCGGTACCTCACCGTATTGCGTCACGCCGACGTCGAGGTCGGGAGAGCTGCCGCGTCGTCGAATTCTCCCCGTTCGCGCCCTACCGTCAGCTGATCGCTGCAGGCTCGCGAACACCCAGTGCCGATGCCCAGACGCTGAGCTTCGCCATGATGCCGGGATAGAGCGTCACCCCGTCGCGCAGCGAGGCTTCCTTGTGTTTCAGGGCGCGCTCGCCGGGCAGCCGCACGGACGACGCGGAGTCGACGCTGCGCGAGCCATGACAGAGGGCGACGATGGTGTCGGTTTCTCTGCGAAAGGCTCCGATCCCAGCAAAGAATTCGGGTTCGTAGACCTGCAAGAACGTCGAGGCGCCCCACCCCATCGCTCCGCCGGAGCGCCCGCCGCCCGAGAGACCCTGGCTGAGCGCCTCGACTGTCAGCGCCAAGCCGTAACCCTTGTGACCGTGATCCTTGCCACCCGTGGGCAGCAGGCTTCCCTTCGGCGTTGCGCGCATGACGCCCGGGTCGTCGGTCGCGACACCCGCGGCGTCCTGCGCCCACGCGCCGGGAAAGCGGCGGCCTTCGCGGTGGAGGCGGTCGGCCATGGCGTTGGTCGTGATCGACGCGCTCATATCGATGAGAATGGGGACGCCACCGGTCGGAATGCCGACCGCCAAGGGATCGGGCGTGAAAACCGCGTCGATCCCACCCGCGGGGGCCACCGTTGCGAGCGACGGGTCCGAGCACGCGATCATCACCATCTGTCCGCGTCTCGTTATCCGTTCCAGATAGGCGGCGAGACAGCCGATATGGTGGGAGTTGCGAACGGCGACGGCCGCCGTGCCATATTCGCGGGCGCGGGCGCTGGCGAGCTCGAGGGCATGCGCGGTCAGCCACACGCCCGAAAGACGCCGCCCATCCCACACCACCGACGCGGCGCGGTCTGAAACGACGTGCGGTTCGCCGCGCGCCATCATGCCGCCGCTCTTGATCTCATCGAGGTAACTCGACGCGAGCTGCAGTCCGTGGGTGTTGTGCCCCATCAGATCTGCCTCGACCAACAGCTCCGACACGGTGATGGCAGCTTCCATCTCCATCCCCGCCGCCCGAAAAAGATCGCGCGCGAAGGCACTCAACTCGTCTGCCCGAAAGCGGGCTTCGACAGCGTCTTTCATTCGATCACCACGTCGCGCGGATCGCCGAGATGAAGCCGACGCAAACCTTCGTGGAATGCGTCCACTTCTGCCAGGAGTTCATGGATGAGAGTGGCGGTACCGGCCGCGCCGGTCCTGCCCACGAAGAAGAAATGGCCGCCGGCGGCAAAGCGCGTCAGCCGCGTCGGCAGATTGTGAACCAACTGCCGCAGACGCTGCCAGGACTCATCGGGCAGCGATTCGAATTCGACGTTTCGCAGGTCGCGACGGAACACCGATTGGACGGTGTAGAGCGCCCAGCCAGACGGGTCGGTCAATGCATGTTCGACGTCAGATGGGCTGGTCGGAGCGATAACGCAGCAGAGCGGAAAGTCGGTGTAGGCGAACGTCCGCAGGTCGTCGACGGCCGCTTCGACGGACTGCGCCAGTTGGCCGTTGATAAGGCGGTCCGAATTGCCACGAAGCTGAACGCCGTGATTGCCGAGATAGTAACGCTTGTAGATCGGCAGGCTGATGAGCGGATCGCCCTTGGCATCGCGAAGACCGGCGACATCGGCCTCCCAGTGGTCGATTGCGAGGTCGGCGTAATCCCAGAGCTTCTTGTCGTTCAGGTGCTCGGCCGAGGTGATCGGGCGCGAGAGGCCAAGCAGCGGAGGCTTCGAAGAAAGCGAGATGAACGCTTCCACGACGAGGCCGTGCTCGCGGGCCGCGCGCGTGAACGCGCCGGCGATCTTGCCGCCCATGCTCCACGCGCAGAGGACACAACGCCGCGGCAAGCCCGCATTGTCGAGCGCCTCGCGCATCACGCGCACAATCGTCTCGGCCCATTCCATCATCGAGACTTCCGGGCTGAACCTGGTGAATGCCGGATAGTCGGAGGGCGGCGACACGGCCAGAAATCCGTAGCCGAGCTTTCCCAGCCACGCGCCAAGAAACTCTTCCGGATCGCTGCCGGGATGGCCATAGCCGATTCGCCCGAGGTGCCCGCCGCCAGGGACGAAGACGATGACGGGCCGGTCGGCCCGCCCCTTCTTGAAGTAGCGAATGCACTGGATCGCGCCGTCGCACAGTTCTTCGTCGGGGCTCAGATGGTCCGACGGCGGGGACGGAAGGTGAGGAGTGCCCATGTCGGTCAACCCATCACCGCGAAAATGGCAGCACCCGCCGCGAGCAGAAAGAGTGGGTGCACGGCAAAGCGCGCCAGAATGAGGGCGGAGCCGACCGCGACAACCCAGCTCAGCACTCCCTCGCCGCCCACGCGGGCGATAGCGAGCGTACCGGCGCTGATGAGGCCGGTCGCAATCGGCGCGAGGCCGTGTTCGAGGGCGGAGTGCCATTTTCTGCCGCGGTAGCGGTTCCACACGCGGGCGACGAAGTAGACGAGAATCGACGAGGGCACGAACAGCGCGAGCGTCGCGACCAATGCGCCCAGCAGTCCGTCAATCTTCCAGCCGATGAGCGTGGCCAGCATGGAACCGGGGCCGGGCGCCGCACGGGAAATTGCAAACAGATCGACGAAGTCCTGGCTGGTGATCCACTGGTGAATGTCGACCGCCTGATGATGCATGGGTGCAAACAGGCTCGTGCCGCCGCCAATCGATGACAGCGAAAAAGATACGAAGACAACCGTCAGCGGCCAGAGCTGATCAGTGCGCATCGCGACGTGACCCGAACCAGGCGGCGCCGATCGACAATGGCGCAATGCAGGCGACGACCGGGAGGACCGGCCACTGCAGCACGCCCACCGCGACGAACGTAAGCACCATCGCGGCGATGCCGACAAAATCGCTGCGCAGGCGCCAGGCAGAGCGCGCGCTGACCACCAGAAGCAGGCCCATCGCGGCGGCCGTGATGCCGCTCATCGCGGCCGCCAGGCGCGGCAATCCGGAAACGTGGTCGTAAACCAGGAGCAATAGAATTATGGCCGCGAATGGCGCACTCAGCAGCGCCGATAAGGCGACCACGACGCCCGCGATGCCGCGCAGCCTCAGCCCGACGTAGACGGAGAGATTCGCAATGTTGGTGCCCGGCATGATCTGGCTGAGCGCCAAGCCGGACATGAAGTCGGGTTCAGCGACCCAATTGCGGCGGGTCACGACCTCGCGGTAGACCCAGCCCGACAGGCCGCCGCCGAAACTGAACAGGCCGAGCTGGAAGAACACGCCGAAGATTTCAAGCAGCGCCACCCGCCGCTCATTCGCAGCGGGCAATTCCGTTGGCGTCGATCGCTCCATTGGCTTCAACCATGCGTTCGTTCGCTAGCCGGCTTCGGCAACACCGGCCCGCGTGAGGAAGTCAAAGTCGCAACCCTCGTCGGCCTGCGTGACCGAGTGCTGAAAGAGATACGGGTAGCCGCGCCGGTCCATGCTGCGTACCGGCTGCGGTTTCCAGCGAGCCCGGCGGTCGGCGAGAACATCTTCCGAGACCAGCAACTCCAGACGCCGGGCGGTCACGTCGAGGCGGATGCGATCGCCGGTCTCGACCAGTGCCAGCGGTCCGCCGACGGCCGACTCGGGCGTGATGTGCAAGACGATCGTGCCGAAGCCGGTTCCGCTCATGCGCGCGTCGGACATGCGCACCATGTCCTTGACGCCCTTCTTTGCCAGCTTCGCCGGGATTGGCAGGTAGCCCGCCTCGGGCATGCCGGGCGCGCCGCGAGGACCGCTGTCGCGCAGCACCAGAATGTCATCCGCCTCGACATCGAGCGCCGGATCGTCGAGGCGATTCGCGAGGTCCGCAGGCCCGTCGAAAACCACGGCTCTGCCCTCGTGCTGCATCAGCGTCGGCGAGGCGGCGGACTGCTTGATGATCGCGCCGCGCGGCGCGAGGTTGCCGTAGAGCACCGCCATCGAGCCGGAGCTACTCACCAGGTCGTCGACAGATCGAATCAGGTCGCGCTGCGATTCCTCGCGCTTCGACGAGGCCACCGTTTCAGCCAGCGGCAGGCGCGCCACCGTCTTCACGTCAGTGTCTAGGAACGGCTGGAGCTCGGCCAATAGCGCGGGAAAACCACCGGCGCTATGGAAGTCTTCCATGTAGTACTCGCCGCTGGGCTTGAGATTGGCGATCACCGGGACGTCGCGCCCGAGCTGGTCGAACGCGGCGCGGTCGATCTTTTCGCCGACCCGGCCGGCAGTCGCGCCGAGATGAATGAGGGCATTGGTGGAGCCGCCCATGGCCTGCAGGGCGACCATGGCGTTGTGAAAGGCGCCGGGCGTTAGAACGTCGCGCGGCGTCAGCCCTTCGGAGATCAGCTCAACGGCCCTCGCCCCGGTCTCTTCCGCGCAGCGGAAGCGGTCAGCGTGCACCGCGGGAATGGAACCGCTTCCGGGCAGGCTCAGGCCCAGCACCTCGGTCAGCCCGGCCATCGTGCTCGCGGTGCCCATAACCGAGCAGGTTCCGATCGTGGGTACGAGGCGGCCGTTGACCAGATCGATCTCGTCGCGGTCGATCTCGCCGGCGCGAAACCGCGACCAATAACGCCGACAATCGGTGCAGGCGCCGATGCGCGCGCCCTTGTGCCGGCCAGTCAACATCGGTCCTACGGGCAAGACGATCGCCGGGCGATCGGCGCTGGCGATCGCCATGATCTGCGCCGGGAGCGTCTTGTCGCAGCCGCCGATGACGACGACCGAGTCAACCGGTAGCGACCGGATCATCTCTTCCGTGTCCATGGCCATCAGATTGCGCAGCAGCATGGAGGTTGGATACGCGAAGGACTCGTGCAGCGTGATGGTGGGAAACACCATCGGCAAGCCGCCGGCCAGCATGACACCGCGCTTTACCGCCTCGATCAGATTGGGGACGTTGCCGTGGCATGGATTGAAGTCGCTGTAGGTATTCGTGATGCCGACGATGGGCTTGCCCAGCGCCGTTTCCGAGAAACCCATCGCCATGATGAAGGCCCGGCGGAGGAACGCCGAGAACTCGGGGTCGCCGTAGTCGGTCAATCCCCTTTTCAGGCCCATGCTCACAAAAAACGCCTCCGCTACCGACGCGAGCGCCGCGTCGTTTCGGTGTAGTTGCTGTTGCTGCGTCTCAGCGAGACGCGTGATGAAGAGCGGTTTCCAGGTAGAGGTTTTTCGCAGGCAACAGATGCTTGCGACAAAGCTCGACAAGTTCCTCCCGGTCGCCGGATTTCAGCGCCTTTATCATTTTGTGGTGCTCGTCGTTGGAGCGCTTGAGGTACACGGGGTTGTTCAGCGAGTAGAACCGAATGCCGTGTGTCCGATAGGCGAAATCGTTGATCGCATCGGCAAGCACCGGATTGCCGCATAGCGCGAACAGCCGACGGTGGAACTCGATATTCGAACGGAACGCCAGCGGCAGGTCGCGCGCCTTCACGGCACCATCGTGTATCTGCTGGATCTCCTTGACGTCACGGAGCGCGTCGGACGACAGCGGCAGCGGGATGAGCTTGGCGGCCTTCGCCTCGAGCAGCTCGCGCACGACGTAGAGGTTGTTCACCGTCTCGGGGTCGAACGCGCGAACCGACGATCCGCGATTCGGAAAGCGCTCCACCAGCCCCATGCGTTCGAGTTCGGCCAACGCGCTGCGGATGATGTGGCGCTTCGCCTGGAAGCGCGTCATCAGATCGTCTTCGATCAGCCGCTCGCGCTGATGCCGGCGGCCAAACACGATGTCCTCTTCGAGCGCCCTCACGACGGCAGTGAGCGGATCCTGATCCTCGCGGAGCGCAGCACCCACCTCTTGCGTCAGCGCGGCAATGCCCAGGGATGAGTTGGCCATGGCTAGTTCGCGGACGCCAGAGCTGATTGCACGTCGAAGCCGATCGCCTGGAGGCCGGCAAACAAGTCACGCTCGCTGGCGGCATCAAGCGTCATGAGCGGCGGCAGCACGGCCTTCCAGGCCGGGTCCGCGTACTTCTGTGCGACGATGGCTTTCACGGCCGGCACCAGCGAAAATTTCTGAATCGTTCGCCGGATGAGGCTAGCACGCTCCTGCAATTGCGCCGCGGCGCCGGCATTGTCCCGGCTATCATAGATCGCCCGTATCCCTGCGACGTTTACGTTAGCGGTCGCGCTAATACAGCCGGTACCGCCCAGCCGCAACGCCTCCAGCAAGAATACCTCCGAGCCGGCAAAGACATCGAACCCCGGAAAACGCTGGATGATCGCACGGGTATTCTCGAAATCGCCCGAGCTGTCCTTAAGTCCGACAATAATGCCGGGGAAGGAGCTGATAAGCCGGCCGATCAGATCAAGACTGAAGCCAACCTGGGCTATCGGCGGGATGTGATAGAGATAGAGTGGCGTCGGACTGCCGCTGCGCTCGATCACCGCGGCAAAGAAGCGGAACAAGCCCTCGTCCGAGACGCCCTTGTAATAGAACGGCGGCAGCATCAGCGCGCCACCGCAGCCGACCGAGGCAGCGTGCGCGATCAAGGTCGCCGCTTCCTGAATTGAACACGCGCCCGCGCCCGGCATCAACGCAGCGGCGGGCACACCTTTCGCCACCAGCGCTTCCATCGCCGCCATGCGGCTCGCCGCCGCGATCGAGTTTGCCTCGCTCGTCGTTCCGAAGATCGCGAGGCCGCCGGCCCCGTCAGCCAGAAGATCGCGACAAAGCGCCGCGAACCGATCGACGTCGATCTTGCCGCCGGCGGTGAATGGCGTGACCACCGGCACCAGCACTCCGTGAAAGCGAACGGCAGGCATTCGAAATTTCCCTCAGCCACTAAGCTAATTCGGTGCCGCAATGCACTCTTCGGCATCCTCTGGCAGTCACGCTATCAACGAAGCGACGCGACGGTCAATAAGATTATTGACAATCCGAAAGCTGGGTGCAAAGTTGCAAAAAATCGGCGCAGCGATGAACGACGCCGATGCGACGGTGGCGCGCTTCGAGGAGCGCGATCACCGAGGGGGACAGGGAGGAAGCAGGGTCACACTTTCACAGCTCGCAGTTGCACCGACCGTTTGCGCGGGGTCACCCCGGCAGGCGTCTCGCATTTTCGTCGAAGCCCGTAGGTTCGCTAGGAGAAAGAAGAAACAATGGAACAGAAGTCAGCCGGAAAGAGGATGCGCGAACTTTTCGCTACCGGCGAAACGATCGTGATGCCGGGATGCGTGGATCCTTTGACCGCGCGGATTTTCCAGCGAATGGGGTTCAAGTCGCTGTCCGTCGGCGGCTGGATGACGGGCGCTCAGCTCGCCGTGCCGGAGCCGCTGCTGACGCTGACCGAGCAGGTCGAGACCGCCGGTCAGGTGGCGAGGGCGGTCGATCTGCCGATCCGCGCCGATGCCCACACCGGCTTCGGTGAACCTGTCCACGTCATGCGCACCGTCGAGCTGTTCGAAGCGGCCGGCGTCGGCGCCATCCACATCGAAGACCAGCTCTTCCCGAAGCGCGCCTCCTACCATCGCGGCCTCGAGCACGTCTGCGAGCTCGACGAATACAAGCTGCGCCTCGAATTCGCGCTGAAGGCGCGCAAGGACAAGGACTTCATGATCATGGCCCGCACCGACGCGGGCAACGCTCACAACGGCTCGTGGAAGGAAGCGGCCCGCCGCGCCCGCGCCGCCAAGGAGCTGGGCATCGAGGCGGTGCTGCCGCACACCCGTACGCCCGACGAGATGGAGAAGTTCCGGCAGGAATACCCGGACAACGATCTGATCCTCGAGACCAGCGCCTACTTCAACAGCTGGACGCCGGAAGAGATCCGCAAGAAGTACGGCTTCCAGGTCATCAGCTACCCCCTCGCCCCGATCATCGCCGCGCAGGCCGGCGTCATCGCGTTGTTCCGCGGGCAGCAGAAGACCGGCGTCGCCAAGATGGATCCGGACTGGGCGCGCGAAGTGCGCGTCGAGATCGAAGCGGCGCAGCGCATGACCGAGTTCTGGGAAATCGAGGAGCAGACGGTCGAAGCGGCGCAGAGGGACCACGAAGGTCGGCACATCCTGGGATACGAGGGCTACAAGGCCTGACCGTTTCTCTCACCCCCGCTTTTCTCGTATCTGGAGACGCATAATCGATGTCGTACGGCGAAGGTAAATTTTCATACGAGCTCGTACAGGACTGGGCAAAGAGTCCGGCCGACTGGCACTTCCTTGATGCTTCCGGTTTGTTCGTCGACAAGGACGACAAGGTCTACGTCCTTTGCCGTGGCCCGCACCCCGTCATGGTGTTCGATCGCGACGGCAAGTTCATCAAGGCATTCGGCGAAGGACGCTTCAACCGTCCGCACAGCATCTGGGTCGGTCCCGACGGTGCGGTCTATTGCACCGACGACTACGCCTTCAAGCTGCTAAAGTTCTCGCCCGACGGCGACCTGCTGTTCTCGCTCGACGATTTCGTTCGGCCGAATGGCATCAGCCTGTTGGCCAACGGCGATCTGCTGGTTAGCGACGGCGAGATCTACGAAGGCAACGGCGAGACCGAGCGCGTCCTGCGTCTCGCCCCGGACGGCACCCGCAAGGGGTCGTGGGGCAAGGGCGGCAAGGCGCACGGCGAGTTTGCCTTCCCGCACTCCATCTGGATCGACAAGCAGGACTATTCCTGGGTCGGCGATCGCGAAAACAATCGCGTCCAGATCTTCGACGCCAAGGGCGCGTTCGTACGCGAACTGACCGACGTGCAGCGCCCGAACGCGCTGGCCCTCGATAACCAGGGCAACGTCTACATCGCCGAGCATCCCTCGCGCATCAGCGTCTTCTCCAACGACGGGAAGCTTCTGGCGCGCTGGGGCAGCGATCCCAAGAAGAAAGAGACGGGGTTGTTCAGCACGCCGCACTCGATCGCGGTGGACTCGCACGGCGACATCTACGTCGGCGAAAACCGCCACGCCCTCGCCGAGAAGGACCGGCCGACGCGCGCCGTGCAGAAGTTCGTCCGCAAGCACTGAACACCCCGGGCGCCACGCGCCCGATCCGAGAAATTCTAACCACCAAACGAAAGGTCAAAGGATAACAACATGGCAGCCAATGGAAACGAACTGGTATTTGCGGCTGCGGGCGACGTCGGCCCGCACCGTGCGGACCCGGACTATCCGGTGCACGATCCGATTTTCCCGCTTGCTGCGCCGATCTTCAAGTCGGCGGATGTTTCCTTCTGCCAGTTTGAACGCATCCTTTCCGACAACGTGAACCGGACGTGGGTTGGCGCTGCCAGCCATCCCGACAACGTCAATCAGCTGCTCGAGGGCGGCTTCAACGTCGTGTCGATCGCCGGCAACCACCACATGGACGGCGGCATCAACGCCTTCATCGATACCCTCAACGTTCTGAAGAAGAACAACATCAAGGTCGTCGGCGCCGGCATGAACAGCGCCGAGGCGCGCGCGCCGTCCATCTTCGAGAAGAACGGCGTCAAGCTCGGCATCATCGGCTACAGCTCGGTGCTGCCGAAGGCCGAGATCGCGTACGACGCCGGCTTCGACCGCCCGGGTTGTGCGCCCCTGTTCGTCGACACCTACTACACCGCGAGCGACTGGCAGGCGGGCACCCCCTCGCCCAAGATCATCACGATCCCGGACGAAGAAGACTTCGCCGCGCTCATCGAAGACGTGAAACGCGCCAGGGCGCAGGTCGATGTGCTGGTTCTGTCGATGCACTGGGGCGTCCACCGTATCCCCAGCATGATCGCCGACTACGAATATGAAGTCGGTCGCGCGGCCATCGACAACGGCGCCGACATCGTCCTCGGCCACCACGCGCACATCCTCAAGGCCGTGGAGATGTACAAGGGCAAGCCGATCTTCCATTGCCTCGGCAACTTCGGTCTCGACAAGGGCTTCTATCCTGAAGACCGCATGTGGGACGCCCTGCACCAGCCGGCACGCGATCCGAACTATCCGACCTTCGGCGGCTCCGTCGACGGGCGCAAGACGATCATCGTCAAGGTGTACGCCACGAAGAAGGGCGTCTCGAAGGTCTCGTTCCTGCCGTGCCTGATCAACCAGAAGGGCCAGCCCGAGCCGCTGAAGGCGTCGGACAAGCGCAGCGACGAGGTCATCAACTATCTGGCTTGGGCGACCAAGGACCAGAAGCATGAAACCACGTTCACCAGGGAGGGTGACGAGGTTGTAGTCAGCTAACTCACCGGGACACTCGTTCCGGCAGAATTCGGACGCGTGCCCAAAGCAATTTGGGCCGCGGCCGAACTAGGGAGGAACTGAAATGAAGACTAAGGACATTACGCGTCGGCATCTGCTGCGCGTCGGCGGACTGGCGGGAGCAGGTCTGCTTACTTCAACGGCGGCGCCTTCTTTCCTGCTCGGGAACAAGGCGTTTGCCGCTGCCACCGACACCGTCTCCGGCGGTTCGTCGGCAGCCGACCGCACGCTGCGCGTGTCGGTCGATGACTTCGGCAGCGAGATCTTCGATCCCAACATCACTGACGGGAAGATGATCACGCTGCTCAATCCGATGTTCGACACGGCCTTTATCAGTGACGATACGGGCTTGGTGCCGGGCCTCATCGAGAAGTGGGAGATGGCGGACGACAAGCTGTCGTGGATTTTTCATGTCCGTAAGGGCGTGACGTTCCACGATGGCAGTGCGCTCACCGGCAAGGACGTCAAGTACAGCTACGAGCGTTCGATCAATCCGGAAGGCGAGGAAGGCGGCGCCTGGCGCGGGGTCATCGGTGACAAGCCGCACGTCGAGCTGATCGACGACTACACGGTGCAGGTGTTCACGCCCAAGCCGCAGCCGTTCCTGCCGCTGATGAGCTCGTGGGACGATCCCTTCATGTACATCGTCCCGATGGACTACATCGAGAAGAACGGCGAGGACTACTTCAAGGCAAATCCGATCGGTTCGGGGCCGTATAAGCTGTCCAAGCGTGCCGCCGGCAACTACATCGAATACGAAGCCGTCGACTACCCGCACTGGAGCGGCTTCGTCCCTGACTTCAAGCGCGTGGTGTTTTACCTCGTGCCGGAAGAGACGACGCGCATCCAGATGCTGCAGAACAACGAAATCGACGAGGCTCCGCTCTCGCTCGATACGGCACTGCAGGTCAGCGGACAGAACGGCGTCACCACTCAGCCGAACACGTACGCAGCGGTCTGGCTCGGCTTCATCGGCAGCTACTTGCCGGAGGCCAAGAGTTCGCCCCTGTCGAACATCAAGTTCCGCCAGGCTCTGTCGCTGGCGATCAACCGCCAGGAAATCATCGACGGCTACTTCCACGGACAGGCCAAGCTGCCGCCACCGACCCGCTCGTCGCTGGACCACGCCTACCTGCCCCAGGACATCCGCAAGAAGTGGTGGGACTGGGCGGCCAACGCCTACCGCTACGATCCGGACGCTGCCAAGAAGCTGCTCGCTGAAGCGGGCTACAACGGAGCGGCCTTCGAGATCTGGTCGCTGCCGGACACCTCGGCACCGTACGATCCCGATCTGGTCCAGCTCTGCGTGGGCTACTGGGCGAAGCTCGGCATCAATGCCACCACCGTCCCCGTCGACAACGGCGTGTGGCGGCAGGTCCGGCACACCAGCAAGAGCCTTCAGGCAGTAGGCAAGGCGGTCATCCAGGCGAGTGACTACGGTGACCCGGCGCTGCCAGTCGGCATGAACTGGTGGACCAGCAGCAACGGTCCCGGCAATCTGCTTGTGGGTGCTCCCCAACAAGCTGATTTCGACAAGCTCTACACGGCGGCGATCAGCGAGTCGGACATTCCGAAGCTCGTTCAGGATGTCGACGCCATGTACAAGATGTCGACGGACAGCTGGACGGCAATCCCGCTGCTCATCGGCACGAGCCTCAACGCCTACAGCGCGCGCGTGAAGCCGGTGTTCCCGCCGGATGTGCAGGTCGGCAAGTCCGAGCCGTACTACTTCAATCGCTGGAAATACACTGGAGTGGAGCCGAGCTAATCGGCTTCGACAGTCAACACATCGAATAATACGGGTGGGGTGGTCTGCGACCCCACCCGCCCTTAGGGTGCAACCGTGTTGAAACGCAATTTGCGGACCGCAAGCAGCAAAGAATGATCTGGTTCCTCGGAAAGAGAGTGCTTGCCGGCATTGTGACGTTGTACGTTCTTGCGACGCTCGTCTTCATCCTTGCCCGCCTCATCGGCAATCCGGTCGACATGCTGTTGCCGCCGGATGCCACTCCTGCCGATCGCGACCTCATGATTCACAGCCTCGGCCTCGACCAGCCGATGTATGTGCAATACGTGCAGTTCCTGGTCTCGCTGCTGAAAGGCGACCTCGGTCAGTCCATCAAGTACCAGGCGCCGGTGGTGCAGCTCTATTTCGAACGGTTGCCCAACACGCTGTCGCTGGCGCTCGTCGCGATCGTCGTCTCGGTAGTCGTCGGCTTCTCGCTTGGCATGATCGCCGCCGTGTTCCGTGGCTCGTTCCTCGATCGCCTGTCGCGATTGCTTTCCGTGATCGGCATGTCGGCGCCGTCCTTCTGGGTCGGCATCCTGCTCATCATCGTGTTTGCCGTTCACCTCGGCGTCGTGCCCGTCGCCCGCATGGGCGGCCCGACCTCCTACATTCTGCCGGGCATAACCTGGGGGCTGTTCCTGCTCGCCGGTATCGCCCGGCTGGTGCGATCAAGCATGATCGAGGTTCTCGATACCGAATACGTGAAGCTTGCCCGCATCAAAGGTGTTTCGCCGTTCGCGATCGTGTGGAAACACTCGCTGCGCAACGCACTGCTTTCGGTGGTGACGTTCATCGGAACCCAGATCGCCTTCCTGATCAGCGGCAGCGTCGCGGTCGAATCCGTCTTCGCCTGGCCCGGCATCGGCCGGCTGATGTACGACGGGATCGTCGGGCGCGACTATCCGCTGGTCCAGGGATGTCTGCTCATCACCGGTTTCCTCGTTATCGCGATCAATCTCGCGGTTGATGTCGTCTATGCCTACATCGACCCGCGCATCCGGGTCATCGAGGGGACTTAGGGTGACCTCTCCTCGACAAGCGAACACGTTTGGGTCGGTGGCGCCATGAGCATGGAAACGGTTACCGCGACCGAGCCTCTGCCCCGCACGAAAGAGCGCAACCTTCTGTCGAATTTGCGCACCTGGCCGTGGCTTTCGATCCTGATCCTCGGCGGCACGATATTCATCGCGATCTTTGCGCCGCTGATCAGCCCGAACGATCCGACCGACATGGAACTGCTGCAGCGCCTTGACGCGCCGAGCTGGCTCGGCGGCCGCTACGGACATTTCCTCGGCACCGATGTCCTCGGCCGCGATCTGCTGACCCGAATCTTCTTCGGCGCGCGCGTCAGTCTGATCGTCGCCATATTCGGGCTCCTGCTCGGCGGCGGCATCGGCCTTCTCATCGGCCTGGTGTCGGGCTTCTATCGCGGCAAGATCGATACGCTCCTGATGGGCCTGTCGGATTGCTTCATGGCCCTTCCGACCCTGCTCATCGCGCTCGTCTTCGTGATGACGCTGGGACCCGGACTGACGACGATCGTCGTCGCCCTTTCCATCGTCACCTGGTCGCGCTTTTCGCGGATCATCCGCAGCGAGGTCCTCGCCCTGCGACAACGCGAATTCGTCTTGCAGGCGCAGGTCGCCGGCAGTTCGTCGCTACGAATTCTGTGGGTCCACATCCTGCCCAACGTGCTGAACACCTTCATTGTCGTGTGCTCGCTGCAGGTCAGCCAGCTCATCCTGACCGAGGCGACGCTGAGCTTCCTCGGCGCCGGCATCCCGCCGCCGACTCCATCATGGGGCAACATGGTCTCCGACGGACGTACCTACATAACCAGCGCGTGGTGGATCAGCGTGTTCCCCGGCGTTGCCCTCACCGCCGTGGTTTTGTCCTTCAACACGCTTGGTGACTGGCTGCGCGACCGCCTCGATCCGAAATTGAGGCAGCTATAGATGGCTTTGATTGAGGTCGAAGGTCTCAAGACGTACTTCTTCATGCGCCGCGGCGTCGTGCGCTCGGTCGACGACGTCAGTTTCACGATCAATGAGGGCGAGACGCTCGGGATCGTCGGAGAATCCGGCAGCGGCAAATCGACCGTCGCGCTGTCGCTTCTTCGCCTGGTCCCCTCGCCGGGCAAGATCGTCGGCGGCAGCATGAAGTTCGACGGCCACGATCTGACCCAGCTCAGCGAGCGGGAGATGCGCGGCTATCGCGGTCGCCATCTGTCCATGATCCTTCAGGATCCGCTGAGCTCGCTCAATCCGGTCTTCAAGATCGGCAATCAGATCGGCGAAGGCATAAAGATCCACGACAAGCTGAACGGCAAGCGGCTGCGCGAACGCGTGCTCGCGCTCATGCGCATGGTGCGCATCCCGGCTCCCGAATCGCGCATCGATGCCTACCCGCACCAGTTCAGCGGCGGCATGCGGCAGCGCATCGTCGGAGCGATCTCGCTGGCGTGCCGGCCGCATTTTCTGATCGCCGACGAACCGACGACGTCGCTCGATGTCACGGTCCAGAAGCAATATCTGAACTTGTTGAAGTCGCTGCAGCGCCGCGAACATCTGACGATGATTTTCGTCACGCACGACTTCGGCGTCGTCGCCAAGATGTGCGACCACGT
>JBEHXS010000038.1:0-16635 GCA_048498575.1 Pseudomonadota bacterium | reverse complement strand
AGCGCGAGCCCCGTGGAGTGGCCGCCCAGGGCGGCTAGCGCCAGACGGGCGCCGCCGTCACCACGACCGAATAGCGCCGGGTAGCTTCCGGCCGGGTGTGGGCATTGCGTGCCTTCCAGGATTCCAGGGCATCGGTGTACGACGGGAACGGGCCGTAAACCTCGCCCCGCCCCTCCTCGATGTCCCTGAACGTGGCGTCGCGATAGTTGCCGCCGACGACCCAATATTCCTGCGTCATATTTCTTTCCTCCTCGGGGGTCAGGCGGCGTCGGCCTTGCGGCGGTCGCCGAACTGGGCTGCCTCGGTCGAGCCGGCCATCGCGGCGGTGGCCGAGCGGCCGGCCGAAATCGCCATCGCGACGGCGTCGAAATACGAGGTGCCAACTTCGTGCTGGTGGCGGACGGCGGTGAAGCCGCGGGGCACGGCCGCGAACTCACGGTCTTGCAGCTCCGCGTAGGCGGCCATGCCGCGGCGGCCGTAGTCCTCGGCCAGATCGAACATCGACAGGTTGAGGGCGTGGAAGCCGGCCAGCGTCACGAACTGGAAGCGGTAACCCATCGCCGCCAGTTCCTCCTGGAAGCGGCCGATGGTCCGCTCGTCGAGCTTGGCGCGCCAGTTGAACGACGGCGAACAGTTATAGGCGAGCGGCTTGCCCGGGTGATGGCGATGCACCTCCTCGGCGAACTCACGCGCCTCGCCGAGATCGGGCGTCGAGGTCTCCCACCACACGAGGTCGGCGTATGGCGCGTACGAGACGCCGCGGGCAATGGCATGGGGAACGGAGTGCTTGCTGCCCTGCTTCAGGCGGAAGAAGCCCTCGTCGGTACGCTCGCCAGAAATCCAGGCCTCGTCGCGCTCGTCGATGTCGCTGGTGATGAGAGTCGCCGAATGGGCGTCGGTGCGCGCGATGATCAGGCTGTCGACGCCGGAAACATCGGCGGCCAAGCGCGCCGCGTTCAAGGTGCGGATGAACGACTGGGTCGGCACCAGCACCTTGCCCCCGAGGTGACCGCATTTCTTCTCCGACGCCAGCTGGTCCTCGAAATGGACGGCGGCGGCGCCGGCCTCGATCATCGCCTTCATCAACTCGAAGGCGTTGAGCGGACCACCGAAGCCGGCCTCGGCATCGGCCACGATCGGTGCGAACCAATAGGTCGAAGTGTCGCCATCGAGACGGGCGATCTGGTCGGCGCGGCGCAGAGCCTTGTTGATGCGTCGGACGACATCCGGGACCGAGCTCGCCGGGTACAGCGACTGGTCGGGGTACATCTCGCCGGCATTGTTGGCGTCGGCGGCGACCTGCCAACCCGAAAGGTAGATCGCCTCGAGCCCGGCCTTCACCTGCTGCACCGCCTGGTTGCCGGTGAGCGCGCCGAGGGCACGGACCAGCGGCCGCTCGGCGAGGAGCTTGCGCAGCCGCTCCGAGCCAAGGCGGGCCAGGGTGTGCTCGACCTTGACCGAGCCGGCGAGCTTGTCGACGTCGCTCGCGCTGTAGTCGCGGCGGATGGCCGGTGGGGTCGCTGCTTTCGACATCTGCGTCACTCCGTTGACAGTGGCGCAGAGATGGATTGACAACAGTGGCGGGTCAATAAATATTTGAAATCGCTATGAAATCTTGAATTGTGTGAACTAACTTACAGACTGCGCCTGTCATGTTGTAATGTTTGTAATGCCAAGGATTGACCCATGAAGGCCATGCGGATCGGCGGGAAACTGCGCCGCCTTCGACAGGAACGCCGGCTGAGCCAGGCGCAGATGGCGCGCGAGCTCGGCATCAGTGCGAGCTATCTCACGCTGCTCGAGACCAACCAGCGGCCGGTGACGGTGCGCGTGCTGCTGCGACTCGTCGAAAAATTCCAGGTCGATCTCGCCGACTTCGCCGCCGACACCGACCAGCGGCTTTCGCTGGAATTGATGGAGGCGCTCTCCGACCCGATGTTCGAAAGCGCGCAGTTGCGGGCGAGCGATGTCCAGGAGCTGGTCAGCACCCTGCCCGCGGTCGGCCGCGCGCTGGTCGATCTCTACGACGCCTACCGCCGGCAGCTCCCCGCCGAGTCACAGGCCGCCGAGGGCCAGGACGCCGCCGAGGCGCCGCCGGCGACCATCCCGTCGGAGGAGGTCACGGAGTTCATCCAGCGGCACCTCAACTTCTTCCCCGAAATCGAGGACGCCGCCGAGAAGCTGTGGGCGGACAACGGCCTTGCCATTCATACGCTTGGCGAAGGGCTCACCGCCCTGCTCCGCCAGCGCTTCGCGATCGACGTCGAGGTCCGGCCGTCGAACCAGATGGGCGATCTCTCGCGCCGGTACGACCAGCTCACGCGGCGACTCGACATTTCCGAGATGCTGCCGCTGCCCAGCCGGCTGTTCCAGATCGCGCACCAGATCGCCTACCTCGCGCACCACGACCTGCTCGACAGAATCGTCGAGCAGGGAGCGTTTTCCTCGAACGAGGGGCGTGTGCTGATGCGCACGGCGCTGGCGAACTACTTCGCCGGGGCGGTGCTGATGCCTTACCGCCTGTTCCGCGACGCCGCCGTGAGCACGCGATACAACATCGAGATCCTGAAGAACCGCTTCGGCGTGTCCTTCGAGCAGGTGTGTCACCGGCTGACCACGCTGCGCCGCCCAGGCGCGGAAGGCGTGGCGTTTCACTTCATCCGCGTCGACATCGCGGGCAACATCTCGAAGCGGTTTTCGGCTTCGGGAATTCATATCGCGCGCTTCGGCGCCGCGTGCCCGCGCTGGAACGTCTATGACGCCTTCGCCACGCCGGGCATGCTGCGCGTGCAGCTATCGCGGATGCCGGACGGGCGCACCTATTTCTGCGTGGCGCAGACGAGCGAGCAGATGCGCCCGGTCGTGACCAGCGGCCTGCCGCGGCGGATCGGCCAGCACGCGATCGGACTTGGCTGCGAGGTCAGCCATGCCCATGAGCTGGTCTATGCAGACGGCCTCAACCTCGCCGATCCGCAGATCGTGACACCGATCGGTGTCTCATGCCGCACCTGCCCGCGCACCGACTGCGCAGAGCGCGCCATGCCGTCGATCCACCAGAAACTTCACATCGACGAGAACGTGCGCGGGCCCTCGACCTATGCGCAGACCTAGCGCTGGCCAAACAGGATTTTGCGCTCTTCCTCGGTGCGGACGCCAGGTGTGTAGTCGGGCTTCCTGACGGCCATCCCGCGCTGCACCGCCGGGCGGGCGGCAATCCGCTCGGACCAGGCGACGACGTTGGGGAATTCTTTCTCAGCCTCAACGCCGCGCCCGGCCCAGTTGCGGGTCCAACCGAACAGGGCCATGTCGGCGATGGAGTAATCGTCGGCGACGTATTCACGACCCTCGAGCCGACCGTTCAGCACGCGATAGAGGCGATGAACCTCGTTGGCGTAGCGGGTGATCGCGTAGGGAATCTTCTCGGGGGCGTAGTTGTTGAAGTGGCCGTACTGGCCGAACATTGGGCCGACGCCGCCCATCTGCCACATCAGCCATTCGTTGACGGCAACACGCTCGCGGCCGTTGCGGCCGTAGAAGCGGCCGAACTTGTCGCCGAGATACATCATGATGGCCGCGGACTCGAAGATCGAAATCGGCTTGCCGTCCGGGCCTTCGGGATCGACGATCGCGGGAATGCGGTTGTTGGGCGAGATCGCGAGGAACTCGGGCTTGAACTGCTCGCCCTTGCCGATGTCGACGAAATGGACCGCATACGGGACAGAGAGCTCCTCGAGCAGGATGGAAATCTTCTGGCCGTTGGGCGTGGGCCAATAGTGCAAATCAATTGGCAGCGTCTGGGAAACCGGCATTTCGGAGCTTTCGGGAGCGTGGACAAGGTGCATGGGCTAATGTGGCGCGGCGCGGAAATCGGGCAAGACCGGCGCGCCGCGGCTTACCGCGGCAGTGGCGGGTAGGCAAACGGGCGGCGGCGCGCTACCTCAGCGGCCGAGCGCCCCTTCGGGCGCGATTCGAGACCACCAACGTTCCCGCCGAGATGCCTGACCGCAAATCCAAGACCAAGAAGCCGGGCCGCCGACCTGCCGCTCCCGCCACCAGCCGCGCGCCGAAGAAGACGGGCCGCGCGGGAGGCGATCTGTTCGAGGCGGTGGAGAAGAACATCAGCAAACTCAAGGTCGTAGCCGAGGCGGCCAAGCGGGAACGCGCGGCACCGATGAAGAAGGCGGTCGGCGACGACAGCTACTCGGCCGCCGATATCGAGGTGCTCGAGGGGCTGGAACCGGTCCGTCGCCGGCCCGGCATGTACATCGGCGGGACCGACGAAAAGGGGCTGCACCACCTCTTCGCCGAGGTCATCGACAACGCGATGGACGAGGCGGTTGCCGGCCACGCCAACTGGATCGAGGTCGAGATGGAGCCCGGCGGGTTCCTCTCCGTGACCGACAACGGGCGCGGCATGCCGGTCGACGCGCATCCCAAGTTCAAAACGAAGTCGGCGGTGGAGGTCATCATGACGATGCTCCACTCCGGCGGGAAGTTCGACTCCAAGGTCTACGACACGTCGGGCGGCCTGCACGGCGTCGGCGTGTCCGTGGTCAACGCGCTGTCGGAGCACCTCGAGGTAGAGGTGGCGCGCGGCCGCCACCTCTATCGCCAGCGCTATTCGCGCGGCGTGCCGCAGGAGAAGCTGAAGGACCTCGGCGAAGTCCATAACCGGCGCGGCACCAAGGTGCGCTTCAAGCCGGACCCGCAGATATTCAAGACCGCGACCTTCAGCCCGGCCCGGCTGTTCGCGATGACCCGCGCCAAGGCGTACCTGTTCGGCGGCGTCGAAATCCGCTGGCTGGCGGCGCCCGAGGTCGTCCAGGGCACCGACGTTCCGGAAAAGGCGACGTTCCACTTTCCCGGCGGGCTGTCCGAGTACCTGTCCGCCGAGCTCGGCAGCGAACGGACGATCGTCCCGATCTTTGCCGGACGGACGGACAAGGCGTCCGGGCATGGCGCGGTCGAATGGGCGATCGCCTGGTATCCGGGCGACGGCTTCGTCCGCTCGTACGTCAACACCATCCCGACCGGCGACGGCGGCACGCACGAAACCGGGCTGCGCAACGCGCTGACGCGGGGGCTCAAAGCGTACGCCGATCTCTCCGGCAACAAGCGCGCCGGCGCCGTCACTGCCGACGACGTCATGACCTCGGCGGCGGCGATGCTCTCCGTGTTCGTGCGCGAGCCGGAATTCGTCGGCCAGACCAAGGACCGGCTGTCCACGGCGGAAGCGACACGGCTGGTCGAGAACGCCATCCGCGACCCGTTCGACCATTGGCTGGCGGCTTCGCCGACGGATGCCTCGCGGCTGCTCGACTGGGTGATCGAGCGCGCCGAGGAGCGGCTGCGGCGACGGCAGGAAAAGGAGATCGGCCGGCAGAATGCGGCGCGCAAGCTCCGCCTGCCCGGCAAGCTCGCCGACTGCTCGTCCGGCAGCAAGGCAGACACGGAAATCTTCATCGTCGAGGGCGACTCGGCGGGCGGCTCAGCCAAGCAGGCGCGCGACCGCTCCACGCAGGCGATCCTGCCGCTACGCGGCAAGATCCTGAACGTCGCCAGCGCCGGGCGCGAGAAGCTGACCCAGAACCAGCAGCTCGCCGACCTGCTGCAGGCGCTCGGCGTCTCCACGCGCGACCGCTACCGCTCGGACGACCTGCGCTACGGGCGGGTGATCATCATGACGGACGCCGACGTCGACGGCGCCCACATCGCGTCGCTGCTGATCACGTTCTTCTATCAGGAGATGCCCCAGCTCATCCGCGACGGGCACCTCTACCTCGCGGTGCCGCCGCTCTACCGGCTGACGCAGGGCGACAAGACCGTCTACGCGCGCGACGATGCCGACCGCGAGAAGCTGATGAAATCGGCGTTCAAGGGCAACGGCAAGATCGAGGTCGGGCGCTTCAAGGGCCTCGGCGAGATGATGCCGGGGCAGCTCAAGGAAACGACGATGGACCGGACGAAGCGCACGCTGCTGCGCGTGGCAATCGCCGAGGGCACCGAGACACCGGTGGCGGTCGACGCCCTGATGGGCAACAAGCCGGAGCTGCGCTTCAAGTTCATCCAGGAACGCGCGGAATTCGCGCATGATCTGGACATCTGAACGCTGCACCCACCCTCTCGCATGGGGCGAGGTGGACACTCCGGCTTCCCCACCGCGCGGCCGAGGGATAGGCTCCGCTCATGTCGTTCCGGCCGATCATCGCAGCGGTGGCGTTGGCACTGGCAGTCGTCGCTATGCGGCCGGCTTTCGCCGATGCGGTGCTCGACGGGCTGAAGACGCTGCCCGGCTCGGTCGAGGACGTGCGTGTCGGCGGGACCTGGGACCAGGGCGGCAAGAGCGGCATTTACCGCATCATCGTCTCGCGCTCGGGCGGCGATCCGATCACGGCGCGGCTGTTCGTCCAGTGGGTAGCCTATGACGACAGCGGCGGGGCGGCCGTGACCGACACGATCGAGATCAAGGAATTCGCGGCGCTCAACGTCGACATCCAAGACTTCACGTCGGATTCCGATTCGGACGGCCTTACCGTCTACATCCAGACGCTCGACCCCAACAGCGACAACAATCCGAGCTACCAGCTCGTGGTGAATTCGCCGACCCGCTACAAGTTCGGCGTGGCGCCGAATTAGGCCGGAACGCTTGACTCGCCTGCGCTTTCGCAGCCCTGCCCTGTTTACCGCGAGGGCTAACAGTCATTGACTTGACACCGCGAGTCCCTATGTTTCGCGGGTCATCGGCACGCATACCGTGTCTGCCGGCGGGCAGCGCCCCTCCCCTCCTTCTGACGGAACTTCGGGGCGCGCCAGATTGGTCAAAACCCCGGAATGAGTTTTCAGGATCTTGGACTGAGCGAGAAGGTGCTCGCGGCTGTGGAGGCCAGTGGGTACACGACGCCTACGCCGATTCAGGAGCAGGCGATCCCGCACGTGCTGACGCGGCGCGACGTGGTCGGCATCGCGCAAACCGGCACGGGCAAGACGGCATCGTTCGTTCTGCCGATGCTGACGCTGCTCGAGAAGGGCCGCGCGCGGGCGCGCATGCCGCGCACGCTGATCCTCGAGCCGACGCGCGAACTCGCAGCGCAGGTCGAGGAAAACTTCGCCCGCTACGGCCGCAACCACAAGCTCACGGTCGCCCTCATCATCGGCGGCGTCTCCTTCGAAGACCAGATCAAGAAGCTCGACCGCGGCGTCGACATCCTGATCGCGACGCCGGGCCGCCTGCTCGACCTTTACGAGCGCGGCAAGATCCTGATGAACGGCGTCGAGATCCTGGTGATCGACGAAGCCGATCGCATGCTCGACATGGGCTTCATCCCGGACATCGAGCGCATCTGCAAGCTCTTGCCGCCGACGCGGCAGACGCTGTTCTTCTCGGCGACCATGCCGCCGGAAATCAAACGCCTTGCCGACCAGTTCCTGCGCGATCCGATCCGGATCGAAGCGTCGAAGCCGGCGACCGCGGCCACGACCATCAGCCAGTACATCGTGGAATCCGGGCGCGAGCCGGTGGACAAGCGCGCGGTGCTGCGCGCCCTCATCCGCGGCGCGACCGACTTCAAGAACGCGATCATCTTCTGCAACCGCAAGCGCGACGTCGCCACGCTCGAGCGCTCGCTGACCAAGCACGGCTTCAACGCCGGCGCGCTGCATGGCGACATGGACCAGCGCTCGCGGACGGCGACGCTCGACGGATTCCGCCAGGGCAAGCTGACGCTGCTCGTCGCCTCCGACGTCGCGGCGCGCGGGCTCGACATCCCGGCGGTCAGCCACGTCTTCAATTTCGACGTGCCGACCCACTCGGAAGACTACATCCACCGCATCGGCCGCACCGGCCGCGCCGGCCTCAAGGGCACCGCGATCACCATCGCGAGCTCGCTCGACCGCAAGTACGTCGCCGGCATCGAGAAGATGATCGGCCACGCGATTCCGCCGATGGAAATCTCCGCCGACGACGAGCGCGCCCGTTCGTTCAGCAAGGGCCGCGCCGAGCGCGACGGCCCTGAGGACGGCGAGCGGCGTGGCGGCCGGGGTCGCGGTCGTGACCGCCACGAACATCGCGGCCAGCGGCATCGCGAGGAACACGCGAGCGCTCCCCGCACCGAGGAGATGGCCGCCGTTGCGCCGCCGGTTGCGGCTGCCGCGCCGGCAGAAGCACCGGCCAGGGCGCCCGAGCGGGCCCCGCACCGGCACGAGCATCGCCCGGCGGAACCGCATTCGCACGGCCGTCCGGCACACGACCACGCCGCACCGCGGCGCGATGAGCACCGGCCGCGTCGCGAGGAAAGCCGCGGCGGACGCGATCGCCATCGCGACCATGATCGCGACGACGGGCCGCCGGTGATCGGGCTCGGCGACCACATGCCGGATTTCCTCCGTCGCCCGGTGAAGATTCCGAGCGAGACGGAATAAGCGGTAACTCCACGGGTTAAATCAGCGGCGCTTCGGCGCCGCTTTTGTTTTGGGCGTGGGTTTGGGTTTCGCGCGGACGGCGCGCTTCGCCGCCTTGGGCGCCGGCCTGGCTGCCTTACGCGCCCTGCCCGGCTTCTTCTCGGCCTTCAGCCGCCGCGTCACCTCGAAGGCAACGCCCGCCCACTCGGCGAATTCGTCCGGCTCGTCAAACAGCCGCTCGGGCACCTGCCAATAGGGCATCGCCATCGTCTTGCCGCGCATCCGCGGCGTCCATTGGCGGGTGTTTTCGGCGCGGAAGCGCGCGGCAGAGGCATCGTCGGCCTTGAAGTAAAGCGCATCGCCGGCAATCAGCGCGAACATCATGCCGTCCTTCATGATGCCGTAGCCGCTGAACATGCGCTTGAAGGTGACGCCGCCGAGCGGGGCGAAGAGTTCGGCGAGGTGATCGACATCGGCCATGCCAACTGCCCTCACACGATGAAGGGAACGAGCGCCTTCACCCGCCCCGCATACGCATCATACGCACTGCCGAAGGTTTCGCGCATCACGCGCTCCTCGATGCCGAGCTTGTAGACGAAGCTGGCGATTGCGACGACCGCGGCGATGAGCGCGCGCCACTCGCCGATGGCGACAAGGTCGGCCAGCAAGGCCAGCGACAGCCCGGTGTAGATCGGATGCCGGGACAGGGCATACGGGCCGGCCTGAATCAGCTCATGCTGCTCCTTGACGGTGACTTCCGCGCTCCAGTTGCCGCCGAGCACCACGCGCGCCCAGATGGCAAAGCCGAGGCCAAGCGCTGTCAGCACGATGCCGACGACCACGGTCAGCCGGTTGGTGGGGAACAGCGGGGCCGTGAGCGGCCACGGCAGATGGCGATCGACCAGCAAAACGACCGCAAGCCAGAGCGGCACACTGTACGCAAGGCGCGACTGCCAGCTTTCGCTCCGCGCCACCGGCTTCACGCCCCACGACGAGGCGAACCAGTAGGCAGCCCAGATGAGCCACATGGCGCTGATGATGACGCCGTAGATCATGATGATTTCCCTGTGCGGGGGAGGCTAGTGCGCGACCGCCTCGGCAGCGCGCTCGCTCGCCGGCTTGAGCAGCACGGACTCGCCGCAGCCGCACGCCGACACCTCGTTCGGATTCTTGAAGGTGAACCCGGTGCGGAGCTTGGTGGCCTCGAAATCCATCGTCGCGCCGAGCAGGAAGAGCACCGCCTTCGGATCGACGAAGATGTTGACGCCGTGATCGCTCACGATGTCATCGGCGGGGTTCGGCACCTCGACCGGATCGAGCGTATAGGCCATGCCGGCGCAACCGGCGTTCTTCACGCCGACGCGGACGCCGACCAGGGGCCGGTCGTTGCCCTCGACGATCTCGCGCACGCGATCCGCGGCGCGCTCGGTGACGGAAATGACGGAAAGCTTCGGACGAGCCATTGCCTTCGTTCCTTCAGCGCAACCGGCCATTGCCGGCGCGCCCTGTAAGCAAAGATAGACCTTCGCCCAATCGAAACAAGGCCTTGGGTCAGTACCAGTCGAGCGCGACCCGGGCCTCGTCGGACATCCGGTCCGCCGACCACTGAGGGTCGAAAACCATGTTGACCGTGACGTTGTTCACGCCAGGCACGAGGCTGACGGCGTTTTCCACCCAGCCGGGCATCTCGCCGGCGACCGGGCAGCCGGGAGCGGTCAGCGTCATGTCGATATCGATGTTGCGGCTGTCGTCGATGTCGACGCGGTAGATCAGGCCGAGTTCGTAGATATCGGCCGGGATTTCCGGGTCGTAGACCGTCTTCAGGGCAGCGACGATATCGCCGGTCAGGCGGTCCAGCTCCTCCGGCGGGATCGCGGTGCCAACGGCATGCAGCCGCGCCGAGGCGCCTTCCGGTGCCGCGACGGGCTCAGCCGGCGCTCCAGCCGGGGCCGTCGCCGATGTCGCTGCTGCCGTTTCGTTCACGTCTTCCATCGAACCAAACCTATGCGCCCGCAGGCCCTAAGATGGTGCAAACCGCCGCTTTTGCCACCCGCCTCACGCCAGCAGGCTCCGCGCCTTGTCCAGTGCCTCGGCCAGCGCGTCGACCTCAGCCAGGGTGTTGTACATGGCGAAGGAGGCCCGCGCCGTCGCGGTCACGCCATAGCGCTGGAGCAGCGGCTGGGCGCAATGGGTCCCTGCCCTGACCGCGACGCCCGACCGGTCGATGATGGTCGAGACATCGTGGGGGTGGGCGCCGGCAAGATTGAACGAGACGATGGCGCCTTTGCCTTTAGCGGTGCCGTAAATGGTGAGGCTGTTGATGCGCGACAGGCGCTCCTCGGCATAGGCGCCAAGCTTCGCCTCATGGGCCGCGATCTTCTCGCGGCCTATGCCGGTCATGTAATCGAGCGCGATGCCCAGCCCGATCGCCTGCACGATCGGCGGCGTGCCCGCCTCGAAGCGATGCGGCGGATCGGCATAAGTGACGCGCTCGGTGGTGACCTCGGCGATCATCTCGCCGCCGCCCATGTAGGGCGGCATGGCGGCGAGGCGCTCACGCCGGCCGTAGAGCACGCCGATGCCGGTCGGGCCGTACAGCTTGTGGCCGGTCATGACGTAGAAATCGCAGCCGATGTCCTGCACGTCGACCGGCAGGTGAACGGAACCCTGGGCGCCGTCGATGAGCACGGCGATACCGCGCTCGTGGGCGAGGCGCGTCACTTCTTTCACGGGCACGACGGTGCCCAGCACATTCGACATGTGCGTGATCGCGACCATCCTGGTCCGCGGGGTCAGCAGCTTCTCGAATTCGTCGAGGAGGAACGTGCCGTCATCGGCGATCGGCGCCCACTTGATGACGGCGCCCTTGCGCTCGCGCAGGAAATTCCACGGCACGATGTTGGAGTGATGCTCCATGATCGAGACGACGATCTCATCGCCCTCGCCGATCGCCAAGCGTCCGTAACTGTCGGCGACGAGGTTGATCGCCTCGGTGGCATTGCGGGTGAAGACGATCTCCGAGAGGTGCGCGGCATTGATAAAGTGCTGGACCGTCTCGCGGGCCTTTTCGTAGGCCTCGGTGGCGGCATTGGAGAGAAAATGCAGGCCGCGATGGACGTTGGCGTATTCGTTCTCGTAGGCGTGGCTGACCGCCTCGATGACGGCGCGGGGCTTCTGAGCCGAGGCGCCATTGTCGAGATAAACCAAAGGCTTGCCGTAGACTTCCCGCGCCAAGATGGGGAAGTCGCGGCGCACGGCGTCGACGTCGAATCCGGTGGCGACGGGCGCGTTCATGGCGTCACGCCCGTGCCGGGCGGCGGTTGAGCCACGCCGTGACGACGGCCTTCAGCGCGGTGCCGATGCGCTCGTCGCCGAGGGCGTCAATGGCCTCGTCGAGGAAGGCCTCGATCAGCAGGCGTTCGGCCTCGGCGCGCGGGACGCCGCGGGCCATCAGGTAGAACAGCTGCGTGTCGTCGATGCGGCCGGACGTCGAGCCGTGGCCGCACTGGACGTCGTCGGCGAAAATCTCGAGCTCGGGCTTGGAGTCGAACTCGCTTGTCTCCGAAAGCAACAGCGCCTTCGCCATCATCTTGGCGTCGGTCTTCTGTGCGTCGGGCTCGACGATGATCTTGCCCTGGAAGACGCCATGCGCCTCGCCGTCGACGGCGTTCTTCATCAGCACGCGCGTGTAGGCACCGCCCAGCGCGTGGTCGATGAGCAGCGTGGTGTCGGCATGCTGGCGGTCGCCGATCATGCCGACCCCGTAGATGCCGAGACGGGTGCCGGCGCCGCCGGTGGTGACGAACATCTGCGAGCGGGAAACGGAAGCGCCGGCCGTCACCGTGAGATGGTCGAAGCGCGACGCCTCACCGAGCGACAGGATCGTGGAGCCAAGATGCTGGGTCGCGTCGCCTTCCGACTGCACCCGAGACCAGGCGACGGTAGCGTTGCGGCCCGTAACGATGCGGGTGACGGCGTTGAGCTGATGGGCGACGCCGGACGTGCCGCTGTAGGTCTCGATGACCTGTACGGAGGCATCGGCGCCGATGCGCACGCGGTTGCGCACGGTTGACGTAGCGGGCTCGGTGCCTGTGGAGAGATGCAGTATCTCCAATGGCTTATCGAGCGTGGCACCATCGTGCAGCGAAACCTCGACGCCGTTGCCGACAAACATGACGTTGAGGGCGAGCGCGGTGTCCGATGCGGCGAGTTCGGGAGTGGCGAGCAACGCCGCCGCCTCATCGCCGTCGGCCTCCAGCGCGAGACGCGAGGCGACGACGCGAGCCCCGGCGGCCTCGAGTCCGGCGCGATCCGACAGCGCATCGAAGTAATGACCGTCGACCAGCACCAGGCGGTAGCGCGGCAGAGCGCCCAGCGGGTCCGGCAATTCGCGGAGCGCCTTCGCCGCGGCCGTCTCGGTCGGCCGGCGGGCCGGCGGCGCGGCACGCTTCATCAGCGCGCGAAGGTCGGTGTACTTGTATTCCTCGACGCGGCGATGCGGCAGCCCAGTGCGGCGGAACCTGTCGAAGGCCGCCGCGCGAATGGCGCGCACGCGCTCGCCGCCCGGCAGCTCCGCGAGGATATCCTCGAACTGCTGGGCAAGCGCCTGCTCGGCCTCGGTACGAATGGTGCGCGGCTCGGCGGTCACTTAGATTTCCTCAGGCGGCCTTGCCGGTGAACTCGGCGTAGCCCTTCGCCTCAAGCTCGAGCGCCAACTCCTTGCCGCCGGTCTTCACGATCCGGCCGGCGGAGAGAACATGGACCACGTCCGGCACGATGTAGTTCAGCAGTCGCTGGTAGTGGGTGATGACGACGATGCCGCGCTCCGCCGACTTCAGCGTGTTGACGCCCTCGGCAACGACGCGGAGGGCGTCGATATCGAGGCCGGAGTCGGTCTCATCGAGCACGCAGAGCGACGGCTCCAGCAATGCCATCTGCATGATCTCGTTGCGCTTTTTCTCGCCACCCGAGAAGCCGACGTTGAGCGGCCGGCGCAGCATCTCGTCGGTGACGTTGAGGCGCTTCGACACCTCGCGCACCTTGCGCATGAAATCGGGCGTCGAGATTTCGCCATCGCCGCGATGCTTGCGCTGGGCATTCAGCGCCGCCTTCAGGAACGTCATGGTGGCGACGCCCGGAATCTCGATCGGGTACTGGAACGCGAGGAAGACGCCGGAGGCGGCGCGCTCGGCGATGTCCATCGCGAGGAGGTCCTGACCCTTGAACAGGATCGAGCCGGCGATGACCGTGTAGTCGTCCTTGCCGGCGAGCACATAGGCGAGCGTCGACTTACCGCCGCCGTTCGGCCCCATGATGGCGTGGACCTCGCCCTCGTTCACGGTGAGGTCGATGCCCTTCAGGATCTCGCGCTCGCCGATCGAGACATGCAGATCGCGTATTTCCAGCAAAGCCATTTACCTAGCCTCAAGTTCGCCCCTGGGAGCGACGACCTTGAAGAGCGCTTCGCCGATGCTGCGTGCGCACTCCTCGACAGTCTTCGTCGTCCGCATGGTGCCGTCGTGCATGACGGTCATCGTGAATTCCTGGTTTTCGGCATTGAAGTGCACGGTCAGCGCCGGCGAGCGCAGATGCGCTACACGCAAAACGCGGTGGCCGATATCGCAGACCAAGCCATTGTCGGCCATGAACTGGCGATCCTGCTCCAGCGTCGCCGCCAGTTCGTGCAACTCGGTATCGACGAGATCGTCCTTCCGGTGGACCTCGGCGACTTCGTCATCGTGGCGCTTGCGCGCCAGATCGTAGCCTTCGACCAGAACGCCCATCACTTTTCGCCTTCCCAGTAGTCGAGGGAATTCTCCTGGCGACCGACATAGCGAACGCCACCCTTGCCGGTGGCCCAGTCGTAGCGTGAGGTTACTGCGAACTTTCCGGAGTCCGGGTATTCGACGACCTCAGTCTGGCCGGCTGCGGCGGAAATACCGAGATATTTCAACGTGGTGGTGCCGGTGTTGATGAGCTGGTGGGCGTGTTCGGCACCGCCCGTCGGCGCGGCGAGCACGTCGCCGGCCTTCACCGCGTAGCGCTCCCTGCCGAAACGATAGGTGCCGGTGCCCTCAAGGATCAGGAACAGCTCGTGGATGGTGTGGTGGCTGTGGAAGGGAAACGCCTTCTGTCCCGGTTCCACGACGTGCAGCATGACGCCGAGGCCGCTCGAGCCGATCATGCGACCGAAGCTGCCGGCCTTGGCGCGGAACTCCTTGCCGTTGCCCGTATCGCGCAGCGGCACGTCGGCGAGGTTGATGATCGGCTTCAGATCGTCGCTCACGTCGCGCTCCCCTGCCCGGACTGCCGCATGGCGCGGTACTCCGCGACCGTGCGGGTCGCATCGCCATGAGCGTACGCGGCCCACCACAGGAACGAGGCGCCGGCGATTGCCAGCACCACGAACAGGCCGATGCCGACGACGAACTGATCGGCGAGGCCGAAGCCGAGCAGCGACAGGCCACCGACGACCATGCAGGTGATGAACGTCGTCAGCACAAGCCAGCCCTCGCGGCTGACCGGCGACATGCGCGGATTGCCGACGCCCCTCTTGGAGGTCGCGGCGAACCAGATCTGCGTGCTCACCCGACGCTCCCCTCGAGGCTGATCGAGATCAGCTTCTGCGCCTCCACGGCGAATTCCATCGGCAGCTGCTGGATCACGTCCTTGACGAAGCCGTTGACGATGAGCGCCACTGCCGCTTCGTCATCGAGGCCGCGGCTCTTGGCGTAGAACAGCTGGTCGTCGGAGATCTTCGAGGTGGTCGCCTCGTGCTCGAAGGTGACCGAGGAATTCTTCGCCTCGATATAGGGGATCGTGTGGGCGCCGCACTTGTCGCCGATCAGCAGCGAGTCGCAGTTGGTGTAGTTGCGCGCGCCGGTCGCCTTGCGGTGGCTAGTGACGAGGCCGCGGTAGGTGTTGTTGGAGAAACCGGCGGCGATGCCCTTGGAGATGATGCGGCTCCGCGTGCGCTTGCCGAGATGGGTCATCTTGGTGCCGGAGTCGATCTGCTGGTGGCCGTTCGAGACGGCGATCGAGTAGAACTCGCCCGTGCTGTCGTCGCCGCGCAGGATCACGCTCGGGTACTTCCAGGTGATGGCCGAGCCGGTCTCGACCTGCGTCCACGAAATCTTTGAGCGGTCGCCGCGGCAGTCGCCGCGCTTGGTGACGAAATTGAAGACGCCGCCCTTGCCCTCGGCATCGCCGGGGTACCAGTTCTGGACGGTCGAGTACTTGATCTCGGCATCATCCAGGGCAACCAGCTCGACCACCGCCGCGTGGAGCTGGTTCTCGTCGCGCATCGGCGCGGTGCAGCCTTCGAGATACGAGACGTAGGCGCCCTTCTCGGCGATGATCAGCGTGCGCTCGAACTGGCCGGTGTTGCGCTCATTGATGCGGAAGTAGGTCGACAGCTCCATCGGGCAGCGCACACCTTCCGGCACGTAAACGAACGAGCCGTCGGAGAAGACCGCCGAGTTCAGCGTGGCGTAGAAGTTGTCCGTCGTCGGGACGACCGAGCCGAGGTACTTCTTCACGATCTCCGGATATTCGCGGATCGCTTCCGAGATCGAGCAGAACAGGACGCCGGCCTTCTTCAGCTCCTCGCGGAAGGTGGTGACGACGGAAACCGAGTCGAAAACCGCGTCGACGGCGACCCTGGCACCCTGCACGCCGGCCAGCACCTCGCGCTCGCGGAGCGGGATGCCGAGCTTGTCATACATATCGAGCAGCGCCGGATCGACCTCGTCGAGGCTCTTCGGCCCCTTCGTGCTCTTCGGCGCGGAGTAGTAGTAGATGCTCTGGAAGTCGATCTTGGGGTACTTGACGCGCGCCCAGGTCGGCTCGGTCATGGTCAGCCAGCGGCGGTAGGCGCCAAGGCGCCACTCCAGCATCCACTCCGGCTCGCCCTTCTGGGCGGAGATGTACCGGACGATGTCCTCCGACAGGCCCTTCGGGGCCTTGTCCGAGGCGATGTCGGTGACGAATCCATATTTGTATTGATCGACGTCGATCCGGCGAACCTGATCGACCGTCTCGCGAACGGCAGGCATTTCCCACTCCATCCACTGCGGTTTCAAGGACCGCGGGCGAGGCTTTGTACTCATAACGCAATGTCCATCGGGGAACTGGCCCACGCGGACATTGCCTGGCCCTCAGGCCGCCTGAATCTCTCCGGGCGCGACGTGACTTAGCACATGGCGCCACGCACTTGCGAACGAATCCAAATCGGCCTCC
>JBEHXS010000037.1:0-17589 GCA_048498575.1 Pseudomonadota bacterium | reverse complement strand
GGCATGGCGATGCATCCGGTCGAGCACGTCATCTATTTCTCCAGCGTGCTGATCCACTGCATCGTGCCGTCGCATCCGGTGCATGTGCTGTTCAGCCTGATCCAGGGCTCGCTCGGCCCGGCTCAGAGCCACGCCGGCTTCGACGAGTTCGTGGTGACGGGCGACGCGACGCTGCCGGCGCACAACTACATGCACTACCTGCACCATCGCTATCACACGGTGAACTTCGGCGAGGGCCTCGTGCCGATGGACAAGTGGTTCGGCAGCTTCCACGACGGTTCCGACGAGGCGCACGCGGCGATGCGCAAGCGCAGGCCCTGAAGCCGCGCGCCTCGTGGATCGTCCCGTCATCATCGTTGGGTCCGGTCACGCCGGCGCACGGGCGGCAGAGACGCTGCGCAAGGGCGGTTGGGACGGCACGATCACGGTAATCGGCGCGGAAGGGATTCCACCCTACGAGCGCCCGGCCGTTTCCAAGGCAATGCTGTTCGGGGCCAACGGCCGCCCGCGATATCTCTGGCCAACCGACGCTCCAAGCTCCGGCATCGAAATGATCGCCGCGCGGGTCGCCGCCATCGACCGCGCCGCGCGTCAGGTCGTGCTCGCCAACGGCAGGCGGCTTGGCTACGAGCACCTCGTGCTCGCGACCGGGGCGCGACCGCGCGAGGTCGCCGGCATTGGCGCGACATCCGATCGCATCTTCTATCTTCGCACCGCCCAGGACGCCGAGCGGTTGCGGCCGCGCCTCGCGCCGGGGTCTCGACTGCTCGTCGTCGGCGCCGGACTGATCGGGCTCGAGGTGGCGGCCGGCGCGGCGACGGCGGGTCTGGAGGTCACCGTCGTGGAGATGGCGCCGCGTGCCCTCGGCCGCGCCGTGCCGGACGTGGTTGCGGCTGAAGTCGCGGCGCTCCACCGGGCGCGCGGTGTGCACCTGCGCTTCGGCGTCAACCTTCAGGGCGTGCACGCGGATGGCGAGAAGATCACCGCGACATTCGGCGACAACGGAACTCAATCCTTCGACGTCGCGCTCATGGCTGGCGGTGTGCTCCCGCGCACGGAGCTCGCCGAAAGCGCAGGCCTCGCGATCGATAATGGCATTGTCACCGACGCGCATCTCGCGACCAGCGATCCGCATGTCTTCGCCGCGGGCGATGTCGCGAGCTTCCTCCACCCGCTGTTCGGCGTGCGCCTGCGCCTGGAGAGCCAGCAGAACGGCGACGATCAGGGGCGCTATGTCGCCCGCCGCATCCTCGGTGAGACGTCGCCATTCAGCGCCACGCCCTGGTTCTGGTCGGATCAGTTCGACCGCGTTCTCCAGGTCGCCGGCGTTCCGGGCTTGGGCGCGCGCGCCGTCGAGCGCCCGATCGAGGGAGGCCGCGCTACGTTCCACCTCGATCCCGATGGGCGGTTGCTCGGCGCAGCCGCCTTCGGTCCGCAGGCGAGCGTGGCACGGGAGATCGGCGCCGCACGGCGGTTGATAGCGCAGGGTGCGACCCTGACGGCCGAGCTGGCGGCCAATCCCGCCGTCGATCTTCGCGAGGCGCTGCGTCCGCTCGCCAGCCATCTGGCGCGGGTATTGTGATACCGGTATCAAACGAACGGCGAGAATGACGGAGACCGGGAGGTCGCGGTGCAGGAAAACGCGAGCAGCAGTTCCAAGGTGATCGTGTCGGGCGCGGGCCGTGGCCTTGGCCGTGAGATCGTGCTCCGGCTCGCCGCGCGCGGCTGCGCCCTCGGCCTTATCGACATCGAGGCCGATGCGCTCGCCGAGACGGCGGCGCTCTCGCGGCGTGCTGGCGCCCGCTGCGAGGAAGTCCCGACCGACCTCTCGACGCCGGGCGCCGCGGAAGCGGCCGTGACCGGGATCGCCACGGCACTGGGCGGGCTCGACGTGCTCGTCAACAACGCCGCCTACTCGAAGATCGAACTATTCTGGGAAAGCCGCGAAGATGTGTGGCAGCGCACCTTCGCGGTGAACGTGATCGCGGTGGCGATGGCATGTCGCGCCGCCGCCGCGATCATGAAACCGCAGGGGAAGGGACGCATCGTCAACATGACGTCGCCGAGCGCGCGCATGGCGATCCCCGAGTATGTGGCTTACTCGGCGAGCAAGGCGGCGATCGACTCGCTGACGCGCTCGGTTGCGGTGAGCCTCGGGCCGTTCGGCATCACGGTGAACAGCTTTAATCCGGGGATGATGGACACCGTCATCCAGCAATCGACCGAGGTCGAGCTGGCGCGCCTCAGTGGGCGGACGGACCTCGACGCGTTCCGTGCCGAGCGCACGCGGCGCATTCCGCTCGGCCGGCGGCCGGAGCTTGGTGAGACCGCCGAGGCGGCCGTCTGGCTCTGCCTCGATGCGCCCGCCTACATGACCGCCGAACGGATGAACATGTCGGGCGGGCTGGACAGGGACTGACGGAGCGGAGCGGAGGGACGCAATGCGCATCACCGAAATCGAGACCTTCATGGTCGGCGCCGGGTGGAAGAACTGGTTGTTCGTGAAGGTGCACACCGATGCCGGCATTCATGGCATCGGCGAGGGCACGCTGAATGGCTTCATCGCGACCACCGCGGCCGGGGTGAATGAGCTGAAGCATCTCGCAATCGGCGAGGATCCGCGCCGCATCGCGCATCTTTGGAAGAAGTTGCTGGATAGCGTTTCACTCGATGGCGGTCACATCCACCGCACGATCATCGCGGCGATCGAGGTCGCCTGCTGGGACATTCTGGGCAAGAGCCTCGGCGTTCCGGTTCACGCGCTGCTCGGCGGCCAGGTGCGCGACAGCGTGCTCGGCTACGCTAATGGCTGGTATCGCACCGAGCGCACGCCCGAGGCGTTCCTGGAGGCGGCGCGCGGCGTTCTCGGGCGCGGCTTCAAGGCGTTCAAGCTCGACCCGTTCGGCACGGCCCAAGGCTTCATCTCGGCCGACGAACTCGAGCTCTCCTACGCCATCGTCCGCAAGCTGCGTGACGAGCTGCCTGCGGACACGCGCATTCTGATCGACGTCCACGCGCGCTTCACCGAGATCGCGGCGATAAAGGCGGCGGAGCGCTTCGCCGATCTCGGCATCTTCTGGTGGGAGGAGCCGACGACGCGCGAGCGGCAGGAGACGGTGCATGAAGTTGCGCGCCGCTCGCCGATCCCCATCGCCACCGGCGAGATGTACGACACGGTCGGCCAGTTCTACACGCTCGCCGTCGGCGGTGGCGTGAACATCTTCCAGCCGGAGCCGATGTCGCTCGGCGGCATCGGTCCGTCGCTGCAGGTGGCGGCGATCGCTCACGGTCACGGCAGCTACATCGCGCCGCATCAGAGCGGCGGTCCAGTCGCCACCGCGGTCTGTTTGCAACTCGCCGCTGCGGTTCCGAATTTCCTGATCCAGGAACACTTCGACGCCTTCAACGATCCGTGGACGCGCAAGCTCGTGACCTGGCAGCCGGAGATCGATCCGGCCAACGGGCACCTGTCGCTGCCGCAGGCGCCCGGCCTCGGCATCGACCTCAATCTCGAGGTGATCGCGCGCCACCCGTTCGATCCGCATGCCTACCTCAACATCTTCGCTGAGGGCTGGGAGAAACGCCTCGGCACCGCCGCGGCGACGGTTCAGTAGAATCGTGCGCGCGGCGCGTTGACACAGCCATATGGTAACGGTATCACAGGCGCGGGAAGGCGGTTCGCCTTAGTCCTGTGGGAGGAAAACCAACGATGATGAGAAAATTGCTGCTCGCGGCCTGCCTTGGTGCGGCCGCCCTCGGCGTTGCAACGGCACCGTCCATTGCGGCCGACAAGAAGCCTTATGTCATTTACCTGTCGAACAATTTCGTCGGCAACGACTGGCGCCAGCAGATGGAGCGGACGGCTAGTGTTTCCGTTACCAAGCCGTACTTCGCCGGCAAGGTCGAACTGCACATCGAAAATTCCGACAATTCGGTCCAGGCGCAGATCACCTCGCTGAACAACATCATCCGTCAAAAGCCGGATGCGATCCTGCTCGACGCGGCCTCGGACTCGGCTCTGAACCCGACGGTCAAGCGCGCGTGCGACGCCGGCATCCTGGTCATCAGCTTCGACCAGCCGGTGACGGAACCCTGCGCCTACACCTTCCTCGGCGACTGGGACCAGATCCCGTCGATGATGGCGGAGTGGGTGGCCAACAAGATGGGCGGCAAGGGCAACGTCCTGGTCGATCGCGGCCTCGCCGGTGCGCCAATCTCGCAGCAGATCCAGAGCAACTTCGAGAAGGTGCTGAAGCAGTATCCCGACATCAAGATCGCCGGCTACTTCGACGGTCAGTATTCGCTTGGACCGGAGCAGGCGGGCGTTGCCGCGTTGCTCGCCGCCAACCCGCAGGTCGACGGCGTGCTGACGCAGGGCTACGGCTCCGGCGTCATCCAGGCGCTGAAGGATGCTGGCCGTCCGCAGGTGCCGGTCGGCGGGTTCTCGTACAATGTCTCGGCGCTGGCCTGCATCCAGACACCTGACGCGAAGTGCTTCCTGGCGTCGAGCCCGGCGTACATTTCGTCGGAGGTGCTGAAGCTCGCTGTGGGGATTCTCGACGGCGGCCCGAAGCCGGCGTCGCGTGACCTGCAGATGCCGACGGCTTACCTGTCGACCGATCCGGTGCCGTCGAAGCTCTATCCCAACCAGGAAATCAAGAAGATCACGCTCGGCGAGACGGCGTTCCCCGAACAGCCGCCCGGCTTGTATCTGCCGGTCAGTCCTGATTGGCTGGACATCACGGCCGACGAAGCTTCCGGCGCCAAGAAGTAGGCTTCCGGCTGGTGGACTTCCGGGTCCCGGCCGAGAGGTCGGGACCCGAGCTTTTGAGGGATGGGATGGACCTCGTCGAAGTCCGGCGCGTGACCAAGCGCTTCGGTGGCGTAGTCGCGCTGAACGAAGCGGATTTTTCGGCAAGCGCCGGCGAAGTGCACGCGCTGGTCGGCGAGAATGGCGCCGGCAAGAGCACGCTGATCCAGATTCTGTCCGGTACGCTGCAGTATGATGGCGGCGACATTCACGTCGGCGGCGAGCCCTATCGCCCTGCCAATCCCGATGCCGCCCGCGACGCCGGCATTGCCGCGGTCTTCCAGGAACTGTCGCTCGTTCCCGATCTCACCGTCGAGCAGAACGTCTGGTTTCGCAACGCGCGTCTCACGCCCCTGCGCACCGTGGATGCCGCCGCGCTTCGCAAACGCACGCTCGAGCTGTTCGAGCGCTATCGCTTTCCGGCGCTCAATCCCGGTGCCTGGTCGCACCGCCTCAATCTCGCCGAACGGCAGATTGTCGAGATCGCCAAGGGCCTCGCCAAATCGCCGCGCGTGCTGATCCTCGATGAGGCAACCTCGGCGCTGCCCGCGCGCGAGGCCGAGTGGCTGCTGTCGCTTACCCGCCAGCTCGCCGCCGAAGGCAAGCTCGTGATCTTCATTTCGCACCGCATGGGCGAGGTCCGCCAGATTGCCGACCGCATCACCATCTTCCGCAACGGCATGACGGTCGCTGCCCACGGCAAGGGCGAGGTCAGCGACGACGAGATCGTGACCAAGATGATTGGCCGGCCGCTGACCCAGCTCTATCCGGCCAAGGTCGATACCAGCACCGGCAAGGTTGCGCTGACGGTGCGCAACCTGAAGAGCGGCACGCGCCTGAACGGCGTCGATTTCGATCTCGTCGAAGGCGAGATCCTGGGCGTCGGCGGCCTTCAGGGCCACGGCCAGAGCGAGCTGTTCAAGTCGCTGTTCGGCGTGCGGCGGAGCAGCGGCAATAATCTCATCTGGGGCGAGCCCTCGCGCATGGAAAGCCCGCGCCGTTTGTTGACCGGCGAGCGCGGCATCGCGCTCGTGCCCGAAGACCGCCGCGCCGAGGGCTTGCTGCTTGCCAAGAGCGTCCGCGAGAATCTGACGCTCTCCTCGATCCGCCGCTTTGCCCGCAACGGCATCCTCAGGCGGAACGCCGAGGATGCGCTGGTCAAGGAAATGATCGGCTCACTGCGCATCAAGGCCGAGTCGCCGGAGCAGCCGGCGGGCAGTCTCTCCGGCGGCAACCAGCAGAAGGTGCTGCTCGGCAAGATGCTGCTTTCCGAGGCGCGCATCCTGCTGCTTTACGACCCGACGCGCGGAGTCGACGTCGGCACCAAGGGCGAAATCTTCCAGCTCATGCGAGACCTCGCGTCGCGCCGCTACGCCATCCTGTTTTACTCCAGCGATCTCTCCGAACTCGTCCACATGGCAAACCGCGTGATGGTGCTGCGCCAGGGCCGGGTCGCCGCCGAGCTGCGCGGCGACGAGATCACCGAAAGCAACATGTTGCGCGCCGCCGTGCTGGAGAGTGCCGCGTGAGCGCGCGCGAGGCAGCCGGCCTGCCGCCGTCGTCGAGCGGTCCGCGCCAGGGCGGCACGCCGCTCGAGTGGGTCGAGGATCACGCCACCTTCCTCGTCGCCTGCATCATGCTGGCGGTCATCGTCGGGCTTTACGGCTGGCTGCAGACAGGGGTGTTTACCTTCGACGAGCTGAACACCGACACCGCGGCGGCGATGACGCTCATCCTCGCCGCCACCGGCCAGACGATCGTGCTGTTGCGCGGCGGCATCGATCTGTCGATCGGCGGCATGATCAGCCTAGGCACCGCCATTGCCGCGACCCAGTTCGGCCACGACCCGCAGTCGATCGTCCTCTGGTCCGTGGGCATTGTGCTGCTCGGCTTCGTCGTCGGCGCCCTCAACGGCCTGCTCATCTCCGTCCTCAAGCTGCAGCCGTTCCTGGTCACACTGGCGACCTGGTCGGTGCTCAACGGCTGCGCGCTACTGCTGCTGCCGACCGACGGCGGCTCGTTTCCCGGGTGGTGGATCGACATCGGCTACATGCAGTGGCTCGGCCTCTCGGCACCGGTCTGGCTGCTGATCGTCCTCCTCGCCTTCTGGTACTGGTTCGCGCGCACGCCCACCGGCTTCGAGATTCGCGCCACCGGCTCGAGCGAGAAGTCCGCCTTCCTGTCCGGCGTCTCGGTGCTGCGCGTCAACGTCATGTCGTATGGCCTGTCCGGCCTCTTCGCCGCGCTCGCCGCCCTCTATCTTACAACCCAGGTCGGCGCAGGCTCGCCCACCATCGGCAAGGACTACGTGCTGCCGTCCGTGGCGGCGGCGGTGGTTGGCGGCGTCAGCCTGTTCGGCGGCAAGGGCACGCTGATCGGCACCGTCATCGGCGCCTTCATCCTGACGCTCATCGGCAACCTCGTGTTTTCCTTCCACGTCTCCAGCTACTGGCAGCCGGTCGTGGCCGGGCTCGTGCTGCTTATCGCCGTGCTCACCAGCTCGCTCGCCAACGCCTCGGCCCAAGCGAGGGCGCGATGAAAACCTTCTTTGTCGCCAATCGCTCGATCTTTCTGGCGTACCTCGCGCTTGTCATCCTCGTCGCCGTCACCTCGCTGTTCTCGCCGGGCTTCCTGTCGGAATCGAGCCTGCGTTCGACCGTCATCCTGGCTGCCTTTGTCGGCATCGCCGCGCTCGGCCAAAGCTTCGTCATCTTCGGCGCCGGCATCGACCTGTCGATTCCCTGGGTCCTCAACGCCGCCGCGATCATCATCACGTTCTGCTGCCGCGGTCAGGACGGCGCGCTGATCTGGGCCGTGCCTCTGGTCCTCGGTGCCGGCGCGCTCGTCGGCCTCGTCAACGGCGTCGGCATCGCCATTCTGCGCGTGCCGGCGATCATCATGACGCTGGCCAGCAACATCATCATCCAGGGTCTGGTGCTGGTTCTTTCGGGGGGCTCGCCGCCGCCGTCGACGCCCGCGCTCGTTCAGTATCTCGCGGTCGGCCGTGTCGGGCCGATCCCGGTCATCGCGCTCATCTGGGCGGCGCTCACGGTGGTCGCAACCATCCTATTGTCCAAGACTGCGTTCGGCCGACACCTCTACGCGGTCGGCACGAACGCTGCCGTTTCCGTGCATTCGGGCGTGCCTGTCCAGCGCACGACCATCCTCACGTACGTCATCTCGGGGGTGACCGCGGCGCTCGCCGGCATCCTGCTCACCGGCTATTCGCGGCAGGCCTACCTCGGCATGGGCGATTCCTACCTGTTCACCTCGGTTGCCGCCGTGGCGCTCGGCGGCGCGTCTATCCTTGGCGGCAGCGGCCACTATCTCGGCACGGTTGCCGGCGCGCTGGTGCTGACCGTGCTGAGCGGCCTGCTGCCGGCGCTCAACCTGTCGTCCGGCGCGCTCCTCATCGTCTATGGCGTCATCATCATCGTCACCGTGTCGATCAGCAGCGACGCCGTGTCGGGCCTCCTCGCGGTGCTCGCGCCACGCCGCAACAAGACCGAAGCGAACCATGCACAAGATCAGCCTGGCGGTTGATACGCACGACGAACTCGGCGAGGCGACCGTCTGGGATCCGCGCGCCGGCGCGCTCTGGTGGGTCGATATTTACGGGTCGAAGATCCAGCGCTTCGTGCCGGTCACCGGCGAACACCGAACGTGGAGCGCGCCGGAATACGTCGGCTGCATCGGGCTCCGCGCCAGGGGCGGCCTGGTCGTCGCGCTCGCCGACGGCTTCGCCTTCTTCGATCCCGCGCGGGGCAGCTTCGAGAAGATCGGCGACCCCGAGGCCGGCATTGCCGAGACGCGCTTCAACGACGGCAAGACGGATCGCTTCGGGCGCTTCTGGGCGGGCACGATGTTTGAGGCGGAGGGCCAGACGCCGCGCCCGATCGCCGGGCTCTATCATCTCGATCCCGATCTCTCGATCCACCGCGCCCTCGCGGACATCGGCGCCGCCAACGGGCTCGCCTGGAGTCCGGATGGCCGCATTATGTATTTCACCGACAGCCACACCAACCACGTCTTCGCCTTCGACTGCGATCCGGCGACTGGAACCGTCTCCAATCGCCGCGTGTTCGTCGATCTCACCGCGCAGCGCTGGGTGGTCGACGGTTCAACGGTCGACGCGGAAGGCAACTACTGGCTGACGATACCGTTCGCCAGCAAGGTGCAGGCCTACGCGCCGGACGGGCGGCTGATCCGCGATATCGAAATGCCCATCGACATCCCGACGTGCCTGGAATTCGGCGGCCCGAACCTCGACGTGCTCTATGTGACGTCGGCGCGGCTCGCCCGCTTGAAGCAGCCGCGCAAGAACGAAGCGGTCGCCGGCGGGGTTTTCGCGATCGAGGGGCTCGGCCACGTCGGCCTCGAACTGCCGCCCTTCGCCGGCTAGGCGACGCCGGGCCACATCACGTCAGGGCGCGCCCGCCGTCAGCGCCAGCCGAGCGCCGGCGCGACGTGCTTCAGGATCGCCTCGATGACGTGGGCGTTGTAGTCGACACCGAGCTGGTTCGGGACGGTGAGAAGCAGCGTGTCGGCCGCTGCGATCGCCGAGTCTTCCTTCAGCTCCTCGATCAGCACGTCGGGTTCGGCCGCGTAGCTCCGTCCGAAAATTGCCCGCGTCCCGGCGTCGATGAAGCCGATCTGGTCCTGGTCCTGGTTTCGCTCGCCGAAGTAGGCGTGGTCGCGGTCGTCGACCAGCGCGAAGATGCTGCGGCTGACCGAGACGCGGGGCGTGCGCGTGTGGCCGGCCGCCTTCCACGCCGCGTGGTAGGCCTCGATCTGCTTGGCCTGCTGAACGTGAAACGGCTCGCCCGTCTCGTCGAACTTCAGCGTCGAGCTTTGCAGGTTCATGCCGAGCTTCGCGGCCCATTCGGCCGTGCCGTTGGTGGCGGCGCCCCACCAGATGCGCTCGCGCAATCCGTTCGAATGGGGCTCGAGGCGGAGCAGGCCGGGCGGGTTCGGAAACATCGGGCGCGGATTGGGCTGCGCAAATCCCTCGCCACGCAGCACGTCGAGGAACACTTCGGCATGTTGCCGCGCCATGTCGGCGTCGGTGCCGCTCTCCGGCGGCGCGTAGCCGAAGTAGCGCCAGCCGTCGACCACCTGCTCGGGCGACCCGCGGCTGATGCCGAGCTGCAAGCGTCCGCCGGCGATGAGGTCGGCGGCGCCGGCATCCTCAGCCATGTAGAACGGGTTCTCGTAGCGCATGTCGATGACCGCCGTTCCGATCTCGATGCGCTTCGTGCGCGCGCCGGTGGCGGCGAGCAGGGGGAAGGGCGAGCCGAGCTGCCGGGCAAAGTGATGCACCCGGAAATAGGCGCCGTCGGCGCCGAGTTCCTCGGCCGCTACCGCAAGCTCGATCGACTGCAGCAGCGCGTCGGAAGCGCTGCGCGTCTGCGAATGGGGCGAGGGCGTCCAGTGCCCGAACGAAAGGAAACCGATCTTCTTCATCAGCCTGTGCCGCCGGAGGAGGGGACTACGCGTACCTTATGCCAAATAGAGCGGCTTCTTCGAAACCGAAAAGCCGTCGCGTGATGGGTGGACCCGTGATGGGTCAGCCGGCGTCGGCCTTGCCCTCCGCCAGTCGTAACGCGATCAGCTCGCAGCTTTGCTTGAGCTGGGTGCCGAGCGCCGCGACCGTTTCCGGCGTCATGCGCGAAGTCGGGCCGGAGATGCTGAGCGCGCCGAGCGGCCATCCGTCCGCGTTGATGATCGGCGCGGCGACGCACCGCATCCCGACCTCGTTTTCCTGGTCGTCGATGGCGTAGCCGGAAGTGCGCACGTCGCGGATGGCGCGGAGCAGCGCCTTCCGGTCCGTCACGGTGTATTGCGTCCGCCGCTTCAGCACCGCCTGCCGGACCGCTCGGCCGAGGTCCTCTTCCGGCAGTTGCGACAGCATCGCCTTGCCGAGCGCCGTCGAATGGAGGGCGTCGAGCGAGCCGACCTGGCCAGTCGCCCGCAGGCCGCGGCGGCTCTCCATGATCTCGAGATAGAGCACCTGTCCGCGGCTCTGGATGCCGAGGTTTATCGTCTCGCCGCAGTGCTGCCAGAGCTCGGTCATCACCGGCCGCGCCGTCGCCACGAGCTGGTCCGATTGCCGCGCCACACCCGAGTAGGCGAGGAGCGCGTGGCCGATGGTGTAGCGGCGGACGCGCTCGTAGGTCACCACGAGGCCGCGGCGCTGGAGGGTGTGGAGGATGCGATAGGCGGCGGCCTTGCTGACCCCGGTCTCGGCGCAGAGCGCGGCGACCGTGCGCGGCACGCCATCGGCGAGACAGTCGAGGAGGTCGACTGCCTTCTCAAGTACGGCGACCGCATCGCCTTCGCTTTTATTCCGCATGCCGGAAAATCCTGCTAGCTCGAAGCGAGATAGCAGAACGCGCGGCCGGCTGTCAAAGACAGAGGCGGGCATGCGGCGCCGCGCCACAACGTGGCACATTTGCTGGTGTCGTGGGCGATGGTGCGGAAAAAAGCGGCGTGCTCGCGCTGTGCTCACGCTTGACACGACCGGCCACTGCACGTCACGATCAATTCCACATTACGGATTTTTTTGTCGAAGGGTCGCTCGCGTTGCCGTCAGTGCTGGACACCTTCAGGCTGGATGGACGGGTCGCCGTGGTAACGGGCGGCGCCGGCAACATCGGCTCAAGTTTGTGTGCCGGGCTGGCCGAGGCCGGCGCGACGGTGGTCGTCGCGGCGCGGAACGCCGGGAAGGCGGCCGCAGTCGTCGGCTCGATCGAGGCAAACGGTGGCCGCGCGCTGGCGCTCCCCCTCGACCTCGCCGACGAGAGCAGCATCGTGGCACTGCGCGACCAGGTGCAGGCTCAGCTCGGCCGCACCGACATTCTCGTCAACAACGCGATCAGCATGCTGCCCGGCCATGTCGAGACTTACTCGACGGCGGATTGGGAAGCCTCGATGCGCGTCGATGCCACCGGCTTCTTCCGCATCACCCAGATCTTCCTCAACGACATGCTGGCGGCCGGCCGCGGTAACATCATCACCGTCGCCTCGATCCTCGGCTCGGTCGCGGCCGAGGAGCGGCTCTATCCCGAGAAGGGCCTGGCCGGCTTCCGCCCGAACTACTTCTTCGTCAAGGCGGGCGTCGTCGGCTACAGCCGCTTTCTGGCGACTGCCTACGCCACCCGCAACATCCGGGTGAACTGCATCAGTCCCGGTGGGGTCGAAACCAAACCGCCCCGCCGCGATCCTGTCCCGTTCGTCGAACGGGTTCCCATGCAACGGCTGGCGACTGCCGACGACATGAAGGGTGCCGTCGTCTACCTGGCCTCCGATGCTTCTGCCTATGTCACGGGGCACAACCTCGTAGTCGACGGTGGGTACACGGCGTGGTGACAGCGCCGCAAAACCAGAGGAGAGGGACAAGTGATTGAACGCATCGATCATGCGCGGCGGGGGGCCCTGAAAGGGCTGCTGCTCGCCGGCATCGCGCTAAGCCTGCCGCTTGGCGCATCGCTGCCCGCGGCAGCGGACGACCTCAAGGGCACGCTCAGCTTCATGGCGGCCGAGTACAGCCCGAAAACTGCACCGTTCTGGCAGGATCAGGTGAAACAGTTCGAGGCGGCGCACCCGGGAGTGACCGTGAACCTTGAGGTCGTCGGCTGGCAGCAGATGCACGACACGACCGCTCAGCGCATCGCCGCCGGCAACCTGCCCGATCTCGTCAACACGGCGACGATCTGGCTGCCGGAATGGGTGGAAGCCGACGCGCTCCAGGAAGTGACGCCGGACTACGTCTCCGACGCGGTGCGCAACGACATCGTGCCGGCGCTGCTCGAAAAGGGCGCCGCCTATAAAGGCAAGACCTACGGCCTGCCGATCGCCGCCGGTGGCCGTGGCATGTTCGTCAACAACAAGCTGTTCACCGACGCCGGCCTCGATCCGACCAAGCCGCCGAAGACCTTCGACGAGCTCAAGGCCGACGCCCTGCAGATCAAGGCGAAGACCGGCCAGTTCGGCTTCGCCTACGATGCCAAGGGCGTGCAGGCGTTCCGCTACTTCGGCTTCTTCCTGTGGAATGCCGGTGGCGACTTCTTCGATGCCGACGGCAAAGCCGCCTTCAACAGCGATGCCGGCGTCAAGGCGCTGAGCTTCCTCGTCGATCTCGCCAAGTCGGGCGCGACGCCAGACCCGACGGGCTCGGCGATCGAGGATCTCGAGCCGATCTTCCTCGCCGGTCGTCTCGGCATGCTGATCGACGGCAATTACTTCGCCACCAACATCCAGACCAACGCCAAGGACATCGACTTCTCGGTGGCGCCGACGCCGACGCTGGATGCGAGCCTGCCCTCGATCCTGTGGGGCGTTACCGACACGCTGGTGATCAGCAAGAAGGCCAACCCGGCGCTGGTCAAGGCGTTCATCGACCAGATCTACTCGACTAAGGCGCGCACCACGCTTGACGTCAACGAAGGTCTGATCCCGCTGCTCAAGTCGCAGGCGAGCGTTGCCGAATTCGCCAACGACAAGGTGCAGACGGCGTTCATCTCGATGATGCCGACCGCCCGCTTCGATCCGCTCAACCCGCACTACAGCCAGATGCAGGAGCTGGTGAAGACGGCCGTGCAGCAGGCCCTGACCGGCACCGATCCCAAGAAAGCGCTGGACGACGCCGCAAGCGCGTTCGACGCGCTGGCGCAGTAGCGGATAGCGCAGAAGGCTGATGACGCAGGCCGCCGTCAGCATCGCAACACGACCGCCGGCGCGCGCAGAGCGCCGGCGGCTCAGCGACGGCGCGGCCGCGATTCTGTTTCTCGCGCCCTCGACCATCCTTGCCGCGACTTTCATCCTCTATCCGATCCTCAATACCTTCGCGATGTCGCTGTTCCGCGTCGACCAGTTCGGCCGGTTCAAGGCGTTTCGCGGCCTGGCGAATTATCTCGGCCTCGCCACCGATCCGAATTTCACGGCGGCGCTCTGGCGCACCGTGGTGTGGACCGCGGCCGTCGTCATCGTCACCACCGTGCTCTCGCTCTTCCTCGCGGTGATGCTGAACCGCCGCTTCCGCGGCCGCGCGCTGGCGCGCGGGCTGCTGCTGCTGCCGTGGGCGACCGGCCTCGTCATCGTCGGGCTGCTCTGGCGCTGGATGGCGCAGCCCGATTTCGGTGCGCTCGGACATCTCGTCTCGGCGCTGCACATCACCGACCAGCGCCTCGAATGGCTGGCCAAGCCCAACCTAGCGTTCCCGCTCATGGTGTGGATCGCGATCTGGGCGTCTATCCCGCCGACGACGCTGATGCTGCTCGCCGGCCTGCAGTCGATCGAGCGCGATCTTTACGAGGCCGCCGCCCTCGATGGCGCCCGCGGCTGGGTCGTCTTCCGCGACTTCACGCTGCCGCTGCTCCGCCCGGTGCTCGCGGTGTCGATCCTGCTCAACGTGGTGTTCGTCTTCAACTCGTTCCCGATCATCTGGACGATGACCGAAGGCGGCCCGGCCGGCGCCACCGACACGCTCGTCACGTACCTCTACAAGCTCGGCTTCCGGCTCTACAACGTCGGCTCCGCCGCCGCCGTCGCCATCGTCATCTTCCTCATTCTGCTGGCGTTCGCGATCGTCCACACGCGCCTCATGTGGCGGAACGTGCTGCGATGAACGACGCGCCCTACGACGCCGGTTCGCGCCTGATGCGCCTGGCGGGCCTCGCCCTGCTGTGGATCGTTCTCGTCGTCATTCTCTTCCCGTTTGCCGAGATGATCTCGACGGCGCTGAAGTCGCAGCCCGATCTCGCGCTCTATCCGCCGGTCTGGTTTCCGTCGATCCCGCAGTTCGGCAACTTCATCGAGGTGTGGTCCGAAGTCCCGCTGGCGACCTACCTCAAGAACAGCGTCATCATCGCCGGCGGCTCGATGCTGCTGAACGGGGCCGTCGCCATTCCCGCCGGCTTCGCGCTCGCGCGCTTCCGGTTTCCCGGCCGCCAGTCCTTCCTCTACGCGGTCGTCGCGACGCAGATGTTCTCGCCCGTCGTGCTGCTGCTCGCGACCTTCCGCATGATGTTCAGCTTCGGCCTGCTCAATACCTACTGGTCGGTGATTTTCGTCAACGCGACGACGGCGCTGCCGTTCACGATCTGGATGCTCACCGCCTACTTCTCGACCATCCCGCGCGAGATCGAGGAGGCCGCGATCCTCGACAACACCGGCCGCTGGCGCATGCTGGTCGATCACTTCGTGCCGATCGCCATGCCCGGCATCATCACGGCGATGACCTTCGCGTTCGTCATCGCCTGGAACGAGTTCCTGTTCGCCGTCACCTTCATCACCGATCAGGATCTGCGGCCGCTCACCACCGGCATCTACACTTTCGTCGGCCGCACGCAGACGCTGTGGCAATTCCTGATGGCCGCGTCGATCATTTCGATCGTGCCGGTTTTCCTCGGCTTCCTGCTGGTGCAGCGCCGCCTTGTCTCCGGCCTCGCCGCCGGCGCCGTAAAGTAAGGACAGTCCGTTGGCTTCACTTTCGCTCGTCAATCTCACCAAGGCCTTCGATCACGAGCACGTCGTCTCCGACGTGAACCTCGAAGTCGCGGACGGCGAGTTTGTCGTACTGGTCGGGCCGTCGGGCTGCGGCAAGTCGACGACGCTCCGCATGATCGCCGGCCTCGAACAGCTGACCGGCGGCACCATCCGCATCGGCGATCAGGTCGTGAACGGCGTTCATCCCGCCGATCGCAACGTCGCCATGGTGTTCCAGAGCTACGCGCTCTATCCGCACATGTCGGTGTACGACAACCTGGCGTACGGGCTGAAACGCCGTCGCATGGCAGCCGCCGATATCGCGAAGAGCGTCGCCTCGGTCGCGCAGATGCTGAAGATCGAGGGCCTGCTCAGGCGCCGCCCTGCGCAGCTCTCCGGCGGCCAGCGCCAGCGTGTCGCGCTCGGCCGCGCCATCGTGCGCCAGCCCGCCGTTTTCCTCATGGACGAGCCGCTGTCGAATCTCGACGCCAAGCTCCGCGTCGACATGCGCGCCGAGCTCGCCCGCCTGCATACCGAGCTGAAGGTGACGACGGTGTACGTCACCCACGACCAGGTCGAGGCGATGACCATGGGCGACCGCATCGTCGTCATGAACGGCGGCAAGATCGAGCAGGCCGGGCGCCCGCTCGATCTCTACCGTCAGCCGGCGAGCCTGTTCGTCGCGCGCTTCATCGGCCTGCCGGAGATCAACATCTTCGAGGGCGCGATCCGCCGCGACGGCGATCGCTCGGTGTTCGTTTCGCCCGATTTCCCGGCGCCGTTGCTGCTGCCGCGTTCCTACCGCGAGGGTCCGGCGGCGCTTGGCCTCCGTCCCCAGGCATTGACCGGCGTGGCGTCCGGAATGGCCGGCGGCACGGCCATCGGCCACGGCGACGTGGCGGCGATCGAGCATCACGGCCCGGAGAGCTTCGCTTTCTGCCGGCTGCCTTCGACCAGCGCCACGGTCGAGGTCGCGCCGGCGTCGGGCATCGCCATCGGCGACCGCATCGCGATCTTCGCCGATCTCGGCGAGGTCCATCTTTTCGATCCAGCCAGCGGACGGCGCCTCGAGCCCGTCAGCGCTTCGGGAGGCCCTTCCACATGAATGCACCCGTTTCCCAGCTCACCGCGCCGCTCGGCGACCTCAAGATGTACATCGGCGCCCAATGGACCGACGGCGTCGGCGGCCAGCGCCTGACATTGGAAAGCCCGGCGACGGGCGCGGCCATCGGCACCGTGCCGCTGGGAACGAAGGCTGATGCCGACCGCGCGATTGCGGCGGCGGTTGCCGCCGAGGAGACGCTGCGCTGGATGACGCCGGCCGAGCGCTCCGCCATGTGCAAACGCGTCGTCGAGGCGCTCACCCGCCATGCCGACGAGCTGGCGCGCGTCATCGCGCTCGACCAGGGCAAGCCGTACTACAGCGAGGCGAAGTGGGAGGCCGGCGCCTGCACGCTGTTCTTCCGCGAGGCGGCCGAGGACATCCTGCGCCTGCACGGCGAGACCCTGCCGTCCGGCGATCGCGCCAAGCGCATGCTCAGCTTCTGGCAGGCACGCGGCACCTACGCCGTCGTGACGCCGTGGAACTTCCCCTACAACATCCCGTCCGAATATATCTCGGCGGCGCTCGCCGCCGGCAACCCCATCGTCTGGGTCCCGGCGCCGACCACCTCGGCCTGCGCGGTCGCGTATGCTCGCGCGCTCGTCGAAGCCGATCTCCCGCCCGGCGCCTTCAACATGGTCACCGGCCTCGGCGCGGTGGTCGGCGACGCCATCGTTTCGCACCCGGCCACCAAGGGCGTCGGCTTCACCGGCAGTCCGGCGACCGGCCGCAAAATTGCGGAACGCGCCGCCGGCAAGCCGCTCTTGCTCGAGCTCGGCGGCAACGGACCGGTGATCGTGCTCGCCGATGCCAATCTCGATGTCGCTGCGGAAGGCATCACCTTCAGCGCGTATCTCAACGCCGGCCAGGCGTGCTCGGCCACCGAACGCGTGCTGGTCCATGAGAAGGTCAAGGATGCGTTGGTCGAGAAGGTCATGGCGATCACCGCCAAGGTGCGCCTCGGCGACACCTTCGATGCGGAGACGACCATGGGGCCGCTCAACAACGAGGCGGTCGCCGCCAAGATGGATCGCCACATCGCCGATGCACTCGAGCGCGGCGCGAAAGTCGTCACCGGCGGCGGCCGCGCCGAGGGCTTTGCCTCGCACCTGTACTATCGCCCGACGATCCTGGACGGCGTCACGCCGGCCATGGCGGTGAACCGCGAGGAATCGTTCGGGCCGATCGTGCC
>JBEHXS010000036.1:0-17766 GCA_048498575.1 Pseudomonadota bacterium | reverse complement strand
TCGATGACGTGCGCCGGGCCGTAGCCCCAGCCGATGCGGAGGCCCGCAAGGCCGAAGATCTTGGAGAACGTGCGCGTCATGATGACGTTGCCGGCGGTGCCGGCGAGCTCGACGCCGCTCTCGTAGTCGTTCCGCTTCACGTACTCGGCGTAGGCGGCATCGAGGACGAGGAGCACGTTCGCCGGCAGCGCCTGGTGCAGCCGACGTATCTCGGCGAATGGCAGGTAGGTGCCAGTCGGGTTGTTCGGGTTGGCGAGGAAGACAGCGCGCGTCTTCGGCGTTACCCGGGCCAGGAATCCATCGACATCGGCGGTCAGGTCCTTCTCCGGCACCGCGATCGGCGTGCCGCCCGCGCCCTTGGTGACGATCGGATAGACCAGGAAGCCGTGCTGCGAGTACAGCACCTCGTCGCCGGGGCCGACGTAGGCTTCGGCGATCAGGTGGAGCACATCGTCGGAGCCGTTGCCGCAGATGATCTGGGCGGGGTTCAGGCCGAACGCCGCGCCGATCGCCTCGCGGAGCTTGCTCGCGGAGCCGTCCGGGTAGCGCTCGAGGCTCCCGGCGGCGTCACGGAAGGCCGCCACGGCCGCGGGGCTCGGCCCCAGCGGCGTCTCGTTCGACGACAGCTTGTGCAGCTTCGCCCCACCCGTCGCGCTCGACTTGCCCGGAACGTAGGGATCGATCTCCAGGACGCCCGGCCGCGGCGCCGGCCACTTCGCCTCGCTCATCGCTCCACCCCGCCGTAAAGCGCGGTCGGCCGCCCGTCGATAGTCACACCGCGGGCGAAACCGCCGACCGCCGAAAGGGATCGCACCTTCACACCGGCGTCCTCGAGCCAGGTGTTGAGGTACGCCAGATCCGCCGGGCCGTTGACCGCGACCAGCACGTCGTCGCCGCTCACGGCGAGGATCGTGGTGTCGGCGATCGTCTTCATCGGGCCATCAATGGTCAGCGCTACCGCCTGGAGGTCGAAGGGCGTGGCATCGGCAAGCGGCGGCGAAATGACAAAGGCCGGCAGGTCTGCCGGCCTTGAGGTTGCCGTGAGGAACGGCAACAGCGCCATCAGCTTCGGCGCCCCTGCGCCGACGAGGCCGCGCCACCACGGCCCGCGCGCCGTGCGCGCGATCAGCCCGAGGTTGTTCGCGCCGGCAACCGCTTCCACCGCCGCAGCCGCGCTGCCCACCTCGATGATGTCGACCGAGAAGCCGAAGGTGAAGCGCGCCTGGTCGCGCATGCGGTTCGGTTCCGACGACACATCGATGGCGACCCCGAAAGGCGCCTGCACGTGCGTGAAGGTCGTGATGATCTCGCGCCACAGGTGCTCGACGGTGGCGATCGGCAGGGCCCCGGAGTGACGTGCGGTGAGGCGCCGCATCATGTCGGCCTCGCGCATCGGCCGGAAGGCCGCGCCGACGACGGACGTGCCCTTGACGCGGATAAGCGTGTCGATGACGGAGCCGCGTTCCATCAGGAGGCGGTGCATCTCCGCATCGATCGTGTCGATCTTTTCGCGCAGCTTGGCGAGGGCGCGCGGATCGCTTTCGCCAGTATCGGGCATCTCGCTGGTGTCTAGGTTGGACGATCGCGGGGCCGCGATTAATAAGCGGGCAAAGGCCGGAAATCAAAGAAAACGTTGACACTTAGCCGGTCGGCTCATAGCAAGACGGCCACCTCTCCCGAACCCAGTGGCCTTGTTCACACATGGCGGCCAACGATTCATCCCGACCGGAGTCCCCGGGCAGCGCGGCCAAGCCGCGCGCCGCGGCCCGCGGGCGCTCGGCCGTGAGCGAGGCGGACAACCCGTCAAGCCTCGTCGTGCGCTTCGGGCCGGACAAGCCGCTGCGGCTGGATTCCGGCGTGCAGCTGCCCGAATTGCAGATCGCCTACCAGACCTACGGCGAGCTCAACGCCGACCGCAGCAACGCCATCCTAGTCTGCCACGCGCTGACCGGCGACCAGCACGTCGCCTCGATCAACCCGGTCACCGGCAAGCCCGGCTGGTGGAGCGACATGGTCGGTTCCGGTAAGCCGATCGACACCGACCGTTATTTCGTCATCTGCTCCAATGTGGTCGGCGGCTGCATGGGCACCACCGGGCCGGCGTCGACCAACCCGGTGACCGACCGCGTCTATGGGCTGGAACTGCCGGTGATCACGGTGCGCGACATGGTGCGCGCCCAGGCGATGCTCGTCGACCATCTCGGCATCGACCAGCTCTTCTGCGTCGCCGGCGGCTCGCTCGGCGGCATGCAGGTGCTGCAGTGGGCGGCGGCCTATCCCGAGCGCGTGTTCTCGGCCGTGCCGATCGCCACCGGCGCCCGCCATTCCTCGCAGAACATCGCCTTCCACGAGGTCGGCCGGCAGGCCGTGATGGCCGACCCGGAATGGCGCGCCGGCCGCTACTTCGAATACGGCGTCAGCCCGCGCAAGGGGCTGGCAGTGGCGCGCATGGCCGCGCACATCACCTACCTTTCGGACGAGGCGCTGCACCGCAAGTTCGGCCGCAACCTCCAGGATCGCGATACGCCGACTTTCGGGTTCGACGCCGATTTCCAGATCGAATCGTACCTGCGCCATCAGGGCGTCGCGTTCGTCGAGCGCTTCGATGCCAACTCGTATCTCTACATGACGCGCGCGATGGACTACTTCGACCTCGCCGCCCAACACGGCGGCCGCCTGGCCAATGCCTTCCTCGGCACGAAGACGCGCTTCTGCGTCGTCTCGTTCACCTCCGACTGGCTGTTCCCGACCAGCGAGAACAAGGCCGTCGTCCGCGCGCTGAACGCCGCCGGCGCCAGCGTCTCGTTCGTCGAGATCGAGACCGACCGCGGCCACGACGCCTTCCTGCTGGACGAGCCCGAGATGTTCGCCACCATCCGCGGCTTCCTCTCGTCGGCCGGCGAAGCACGGGGGCTCCGGTGAACGCCCACACCATCAGCGTGGCGCCTGCCACCAACCGCGTCGACCTTGTCGCGATCTCCGCCTTGGTCACGCCGGGAAGCCGCGTCCTCGACATCGGCTGCGGCGACGGCCAGCTGCTCAAGCTCCTCGAAGCGACCCGTAACGTCGACGGGCGGGGCATCGAGATCAGCCAGAAGGGCGTCAACGAGTGCGTCGCCCGCGGCCTCTCGGTCGTCCAGGGCGACGCCGATTCCGACCTCATCGACTACCCCGACGACGCCTTCGATTTCGTCATCCTGTCGCAGACGCTGCAGGCGACCTACCGCCCGCGCGAGGTGGTCGAGCAAATGCTGCGCATCGGCCGCAAGGCGATCGTCTCGTTTCCCAATTTCGGCAATTGGCGGGTGCGCGCGGCTCTCGGCTTTCGCGGCCGCATGCCGGTGACGAAGGACCTGCCGTATTCCTGGTACGACACGCCCAACATCCACTTCTGCACGATCCGCGATTTCGTCGGACTGTGTGACGACATCGGCGCGACCGTCGAGAAGTCGCTGGTGCTGCGCCACGACGGCGAGGTCAGCCTGCCGATCCGCGCGCTCTGGTTCTGGAACCTGTTCGCGCAGCAGGCCGTGTTCCAGCTCCGCCGCTAGCGGAAGCGAAGCGCCATTCCGTCGAGCGGAAGCCCTGCAATCCGCGTCGTCCAGGTTTCCCCCGGCGCGATGCGGAACGCCTTGGTCAGTGTCCCGGTCGTGACGATTTCGCCGGGCTGCACGCGCTCGCCGCTGGTCTCGTTCATCGCGCGCACGAAATGGCTGAGCGCCTGGACCGGCCCGTCGAGCGCGTTGGCTCCGCGCCCGCGATCGACTTCGGCGCCGTTGCGGAGGAGAACGACCTCGACCTCGGCGAGCGCCTTCACCCAGTCGCGGCTCTTGTCGGTGGGCAGCCAGCGCCCGTGAAAATAGCGGCCGTGGAGCGAGCCGCCGGCGACCGAATCGGCGGCGCTGCCGCGCCAGTCGCGGAAGATCGACGTGACGATTTCGAAGCCGTGGCCGACCGCATCGACGCACGCCGCCATCGCGGCAACGTCCATCGACGGCTCCGGCGATCGCGCGAAATGCAGAACGATCTCCGGCTCGATGCGCGGCTCGGCCAGATGCTTGAGCGAGGCGCGCGGCACGTTTCCGGCCGAAACCGTCGTGACGGTGGTGTCGTACATGCGCCCCCAGATCGGGTGCAGCACGCCGTACTGCTGCTGTACGGCACGGTTGGTGTAGCCGATCTTCCACCCGACCGGCCGTTCGCCGCGGACGCGGCGGGCAGCGACGACGGCGGCGGCGACCTCGTAGGCCGCCCGAACGTCAAAGCCCGGGTTGGTATCGACGATCCGCTCGATCGTGGCTCCCGCATCGTGCGCCGCCAGCACCCGCGCCGCGATCTCCCCTGCTGACTCCATGAATTCATATCCCCGGTGGAATGAGCGCCGGCCGCAGGGCCGGCTTCAGGCGGCCGCGCGCGGGTTCGCGCGCCGGAACGCCCTGATAGAGCTGCTTCGTCGCCTCGACGATTAGCACGCCGGCGAACGCCGGCCACAGGACGCGGCCGACCCGTTCCCACGCCGCCCCCGTCCGCAGCCAACCGCGCCGCCGGATCGGTGGCACCGCCAGCGCCTCGGTCCAGCCGACCGGCGAAAACAGGGCGTCGCGGAGGAGCGCGGTGAGCTGGGTGCGGCCGAACGGCCGGCCGTAGCCGAAGGGCGTCGCCTCGGTGTGCGCCCAGAAGCCGCGGCGATTGGGCACGACCAGTATCACCCGCCCGCCGGGCGCGAGCACGCGCCAGATCTCGCGCAGCTGGTCGCGCTCGTTGGTGGCGACCTCAAGGCTATGGATGACCAGGACCCGGTCGATCGACGCATTGGGCAGCGGCAGCTCGTCGTCGCAGACCAGTGCCACCGCGTTCGGGCCTTCGCGCGGCCAGTTGACCACGCCCTGCGTCGCCGGCATGAGCGCCAGCACCCGCACGGCGCCGTCGCCGAGCGCCCGCAGGTACGGCGTCGCATAGCCGATGCCGACGAGACTTTCCCCGGCCACCGAGGGCCAGCGCTCCTTCAGCCGCGCGCCGATCAGCCGCCGCGCCACGATGCCGAGGCGCTCGCCGTAAAAGTCGCGGAGATCGACGACGTCGAGGTACATGCTCGCGCCAGAGTACAACACCCCGGTGGCCGAACGCGACCCGCGATGCTAGGTCAAGGCGGCGCAGGAGGGGCGGACGCATGCCGTTGATCATCGAGCAATTCATCTGCCGGACCGACAATTACGGCGTGCTCGTCCACGATCCCGACACCGGCATGACGGCCTCGATCGACGCGCCGGAGGAAACGGCGATCGCCGAGCGCCTCAAGGCGCGCGGCTGGAACCTCGACTACATCTTCACGACCCACCACCACCTCGATCACGTCGAGGGCAACATCGGGCTGAAACGCGCCTTCGGCGCGACCATCACCGGCCCGGCGATGGAAGCCGACAGGATACCCGGCATCGACCGCACAGTGCGGGGCGGCGACAGGCTGCTTCTCGGGGACTACGAGATCGACGTCCTCGAGACGCCCGGCCACACCCTCGGCCACGTCTCGTACCTCGTGCCGAAGGCGCGAACGGCATTCGTTGCCGATACGCTGTTCGCCGTCGGCTGCGGCCGGGTCATCGAAGGCACGATGGACATGATGTGGGACTCGCTGCTCAGGCTCGCCGTCCTCCCGGACGACACGACCGTCTATTGCGGCCACGAATACACCGAGGCGAACATCCGCTTTGCCCTCACCATTGAACCGGACAATTCCGATCTCGTCCGCCGCGCCGGCGAGGTAAAAGCGTTGCGGTCGGACGGGCGCATGACGCTGCCGACGACCATTGCGCTGGAGAAAAGGACCAACCCGTTCCTGCGCGCCGGAAATGCCGAACGTTTCGCGGAACTCCGCCGCCGCAAGGATGCCTTTAAATAGGCGGGCTTGCGGTCGACTCTGGCGCAAGGATAAACGTCAAATCGTGTGGACCCGGGCTGGCGCCACGGCTTAATCTGCGCCGAGCGGTGACACCTGAAAGAGAAGTACCGGGCGCGTTTTTGCCGCCCGCGGAGGACGATGGCCGAACCGACCAAGAGCGTACTGCTCGTCGACTATGACAGCGTGCAGCGGAGCCTGGCGGGCTCGATCGGCGAGGCCCGTCTGGCCGAGCGGGCTGCTGCGTGGCTGACGGCGCTGGAAACCGGCCGCCTGCTCGGCGACGACGGCAACCGCCGGCGCATCGCGGTCAAGCGCTGCTATATCGGCCCGAGCGTCCGCGGCAAGCCGCGCGACGCACTGGCCGCCGCCGGCTTCGAGATCGTCGAGGCCGCCGAAAGCGGCGCCCGTAACGCCGCCGACCTGCACATCGCCATGGACACGGTCGAGCTGCTGGCGCGCGGCGACGGCTTCGAGGAGTTCATCATCCTCAGCGCCGGCGCCGACCTGAAGCCCCTGCTCTCGCGCCTGAAGAGCGCCGGCCGCGCGTCGGCGATCTACGCCGACGATGCGACGCCGGATGCCGACAAGGCCGCCGCCGATCTCGTGCTCGAACCGGCGGAGTTCGCCCGCTTCCTCAACACCGAGCCGAAGCCGGCAGCGCCGGAGCCGAAACCGGCGCCGGCACCCGCGCCGACGTCGGCCTCCAGCGAGCGCGCCGACATCGAGGCGTTCGCGCGGCGCGTCCACTCCGCCACCAACATTCCGCTGTTCTCGCCCAAGACCTACGCCGAACTGTTTCGCCACCTGACCGACGAAATTTCCGCCAACGGCTATCACTTCCAGTCCACCGCCAAGAACGTCGCCGAGCGCATGGTCGCCGGCGGCCGCAACGTCAACCGCCGCCAGGTCGTCTTCATCGTCAAGGGACTGGCGCTGAAGGGGCACGTCTTCTCGACCGGTGACACGCCCGAGCGGCTGGCCGAAGTATTCCGCGAACAGGCGCACTACCTCATCGGCAATGCGGGAATCGCGCTTACCGACCGCGAGGAGAGCCTGCTCAGCGCCTGGTTCCTGAGCCGCCCGCCGCCCTCGACCTTGCCGAAGGCCGCACCGCAGACGACGGCTGCGCCGCCCATGGTGGTGGCAGAGGCGCCGGCGGCCGCGAAGGCGGCGATCGCCGAAACCATCGAGCGCGAGGTCGCCAAGGCGGTCATCATCAAGCCGCCCGCGCCCGACAAGCCGAAAGCCGCGACACCGCGAACGCCGGCGCCGCCGCGCGCGCAGCCGGTCCGCCCCGTCGATCTGCCGAAGTCGACCGCCGGCGCGCGTCCGCTGCCGCTGCCGACCGCGCGCGAGGAAGCCAAGGCCGTGATCGCGGCGCGCATTGCCGGCGCCGCCAAGATAAAGCCGGCAGGAACGCGGACGCCGCTGCCGGCCAAGCCCGCCCCGAAAGTGCCCGCCCCGCCGGCGCCCGAGGTCGAGGACGAAGCGGCTGAAGCCGCGGCCCCGCCGTCCGCGGCCCGTTCGCAGGAAAACGCCGAGGCACTGGAAAACTCGATCCTCGCCGCCATCGCCGAGGCCGTCGACGTCCTCGTCGAGGATTCGGCAAACGACGGGGACGAACCGTCGATCGAGGAAATCGCGATCGAGGACGAGGACGACGCGCCGGACGAACCACCGTCGCCGCCGCCACCGCGGAACGCTGGCAAGGCCTCCCGGCCGCCGCCGGAGCCCGAGCCGGAAGACGACGCCGAAAGCGGCGACATCGGCGACCAGATCCAGCGCATCATCGCCTCGTACAATCGCAATCGCGGCGACGAATAGTTTCGCGGCAGGCGGCGGTAGCGAGCCCGGAGGCCGGCGGGAAGTTCGAGACGAAGCGTCGAGAAGGAGCCGGCGGCGCCTAGCCGTTGGCCAGGTACTGGCCGCCGTTCATCGTCAGCACCGCCCCGGTCATGAACGCCGCGGCGTCCGACACCAGGTAGAGCACCAGCGCCGCGACCTCGTCCGCGCTTCCGAGACGGCCGAGCGGTATCTGCGCGACGATCCCCTCCATTACCTTCGGCGGGATGTTCGCCACCATGTCGGTATCGATGTAGCCGGGGCAGATCGCGTTCACGGTGATGCCCTTGCGCGCGCTCTCCAGGGCGAGCGACTTGGTGAAGCCGATGATGCCGGCCTTGGTCGCGGCATAATTGGTCTGGCCGAGCGCGCCCTTCTGCCCGTTGATCGACGAGACGTTGACGATGCGGCCGCTGCCGCGGTTGCGCATCCCGTCGATCACCGGCCGCGTCATTGCAAACATGGAATCGAGATTGGTGCGGATGACCCGCGACCACTGCTCCCACGTCATGCGGTGGAACATCGAGTCCTGCGTGATGCCGGCATTGTTGACCAGGATGTCGACCGGCCCGAGCTCGGCTTCGACCTGCTTCACGCCGGCCGCCGACGCCTCGACATCGGCGACGTCCCACTTGTAGGTCGCGACGCCGCTCTCCGCCTTGAACGCCGCCGCCGCTTCGTCATTGCCGTGATAGGTGGCGGCTACCGCGATTCCGTTTCCCCTGAGTGCCTTGGCGATCGCCGCGCCGATGCCGCGCGTTCCCCCGGTGACGATGGCGACCTTCGCCATGATGCTCGATTCCCCTCGTTCGATTTTGTTGTGAGCCGATAAAACCATGCCAGCGCGGTGCGCGGAAGCGCGCCACGCCGACTTGGTTCGGAATTCGTTGTTGCAGTGCCCACTCGAAAGTGGGCGACGAGGCTACCGCTCGACGGTCAGCGCAACGCCCATGCCGCCGCCGATGCAGAGCGTCGCCAGCCCCTTGTGCGCACCGCGCCGCGCCATCTCGTGGAGGAGCGTCACCAGCACGCGCGCGCCCGAGGCGCCGATCGGATGGCCGAGTGCGATGGCGCCGCCGTTGACGTTTACCTTCGCCGGGTCCCAGCCCATGTCCTTGTTGACCGCGCACGCCTGCGCCGCGAACGCCTCGTTGGCCTCGATGAGGTCGAGGTCGTTCGCTGACCAGCCGGCCTTCTTCAGCGCCTTCCGCGACGACGGGATCGGACCCGTGCCCATGACCGCCGGATCGACGCCGGCGGTCGCCCACGAGACGATGCGGGCGAGCGGCGTCAGCCCGCGACGGGCGGCCTCAGCCGCCGTCATCAGCACCACGGCGGCGGCGCCGTCGTTGATGCCGGAGGCGTTGGCCGCGGTCACCGTGCCGTCCTTCTGGAACGCCGGCCGGAGCTTGGCCACGCCCTCGAGCGTCGTGCCGGCGCGGATGTGCTCGTCTTCCGAGACAACGGTATCGCCCTTGCGGCCCTTGATCGTCACCGGGACGATCTCGTCCTTGAAGCGTCCGGCCTTCTGCGCCGCTTCCGCCTTGTTCTGCGAGGCCACCGCGAACTGGTCCTGCTGCTCGCGCGTGATCTGGAATTCGCGCGCCACGTTCTCGGCCGTGACACCCATGTGGTAGCCGTTGAAGGCGTCCCACAGGCCGTCCTTGATCATCGTGTCGATGAAGGCGAGGTCGCCCATCTTCTGGCCGCCGCGCAGGTGGGCCGCATGCGGCGCCATCGACATCGACTCCTGCCCGCCGGCGACGATGATGTTGGCGTCACCCGTCACGATCTGCTGCATGCCGAGCGCGACCGAGCGCAGGCCCGAACCGCAGAGCTGGTTCAGGCTCCACGCCGTCGTCTCCTTCGGCAGACCGGCGCCGATCGAAGCCTGACGCGCCGGGTTCTGGCCCTCGGCCGCCGTCAGCACCTGGCCAAGGATGACTTCATCGACCTCGGCACCATCGACCTTCGCCCGGCTCAACGCTTCGCGAATGGCGACGGCGCCGAGTTCGTGGGCCGGCAGGCTGCCGAACGCACCATTGAACGAACCCACCGGCGTGCGGGTGGCGGAAGCGATGACGATATCGGCGGCGGCCATGGGGCAACTCCTGGAACGGGTAAGGGCTTGGGCAGCACTCCTGACCATCGCCGCTAACCATGTCAACGGTTGCGGCGCGGCAGACAGAACGGCAACGCACAATATATTGGCGCCATTCCGAAAAAGCCCGTATCTTGGAGGAGTTAGCAAGGCATGCCGAGGCGGAAATCCAGACCGGCATCGCCCGTAACCTCGGGGTCCGGGACCACGGAGATGGCTAAGGAAGAAGAGCCGACGGTTATCAAGAAGTACGCCAACCGGCGTCTCTACAATACCGGCACCTCGACTTACGTGACGCTGGAAGACCTGGCGGGAATGGTGAAGAGCGGTGAGGATTTCACCGTGGTCGACGCCAAATCCGGCGAGGACATCACCCGCAGCGTCCTCACGCAGATCATCTTCGAGCAGGAGAACAAGGGGCAGAACCTGCTGCCGATCACGTTCCTCCGCCAGCTGATCCGCTTCTACGGCGACTCCATCCAGAACCTCATTCCGACCTATCTCGACTTCTCGATCGACTCGCTCGTCCGCGACCAGGACAAGCTGCGCGGCCAGATGACGAACGCGTTCGGCCCCGGCGCATTCACCCCCGGCCCCTTTGGCCCCGGCGCCCTCGACGCCATCAACGAGCAGGTGCGCCGCAACACCGAGATGTTCGAGCAGGCGATGCGCATGTTCCTGCCGTTCGGCAATGGCAGCGCGCGGCCGGCTGAGCCTGCCACGGCGGCGCGGCCGGCGTCGCCGCCGCCGAAGCCCGAAGGCGGCGGCGATATCGACGCGCTCCGCCGCCAGCTCGACGACATGCAGAGCCGGCTCGATCGCCTTTCCGACAAGAAGTAACCTGCTGGCGCGCGGCCCTAGCCGCGCAAGCGCTTGGCTACGGCACCATGTCCACGGCGACGCCGACCAGCGTGCCCTGAAGCATGCCGACGCCGTATTCCTGAAGCAGCACGGCCGTCTCCTCGTCCTCCACCCACTCGGCAACGACATCGATATCGAAGTTGCGCGCGAGCTGGGTCAGCGCCTTGACGAACGCCTGATCGTCCGTGCTGCGCGGCAGGTTGTGAATGAACTCGCCGGCGATCTTGACGATATCGACGCCAAACGTGCGCAGGTGGCGGAACGACGAGAAGCCAGCGCCGAAATCGTCGATGGCGACCAGGCAGCCGAGATCGTGCAGCGTCGCGACGAAGTGGGCGACCTCGTCGACGTTGCGGATGACTGCGGTCTCCGTGATCTCGATGATGAGGCGGCCGGCAAGCTGCGGACCGTTCGCCACCGCCTCCGCCAGCCGCGATAGCCACTCGCTGTCGCCGATCGTCTCGGCCGAAACGTTCAGCGATATGCGCACCTCGGGGTTGGATTGGAGCAGCTCGAGCGTCTGCCCAAGCGTGTACCCGTCGATCAGCCGGATAAGGCCGAGCCGTTCGCAGAGCTCGATGAAATCCGCTGCCGGCGCGAACGTGCCGTTGGCGCGTTGCAGCCGCACCAGCGCCTCGTGGAACTGCGGCTTGCGCACGGCAACGTCGACCACCGGCTGAAAGAAAAGCTTGAGCCGCCCCGCTTCCAGCGCCGCGACCAGCTCGGACGACAGGGCGGCGTTGGAGCGGCGGCGAAGGTCCTCGGCCGGCGACGGACTGTAGGCGACGAAGCGACCGTAGCCGACGTGGCGCGCCTGATGCAGGCTCTCCTGCGCGCGCGCCATCGCCTCCCCGACCGAACGGGCATTGCGCGGCAGGGCGACGCCGCCGATCGAAACCGTGATCGCGACGGAACTCTCGCCGGCGGTTATGACGCCGTTGCGGATCGTCGCATGAAAGCGCTCCGCCGCGGTGTGCATGTCCTTCTCGTCGCAATTCATCAGCACGATGCCCAGCTTGTTGCCGGAGTAGCGGCCGATGGCATCGCCGTCGCGGAGCTGCACCTTGATGCGGCGCGCCGCCGCGGCAAACACCTGGTCGGCGATCTCGAAGCCGTAGGCCTCGTTGATCGCGCGGAATGAATCGATCGCCACGATCAGGAACGCGATCGATGTCCGCGCCCGCTTGGCTGCCTGAAGCGCGTCGTCGAGCGTGGCGAGCAGGTGCTGCCGGTTGAAGTAGCCGGTGAGCTCGTCGTAGCGCGAGAGAAAGGCGAGACGCTGCTCGCGTTCGTGCCGTTCGTTGACGACGCGCACCACGCCCCGCGCCCACAGCGGCCTGCCCGCGCTGTCGGCAAACCAGCGGCCGCTGTCCTCAACGATCAGCCGCGGTCCGCCTTCGCCGAGCGGCAGCAGCGCGTATTCGACCTCGTACGACACGCCCTTGCCGTGGTCGGTCGTGGTGCCGTTCAGGATCACGTCGTGGCGGCTGGAGAGATTGGCGGCATCGGCCAGGGCGGCGTACTGCCGGCCGGTGGCGATATCCGCGATCGCCCGGATGCGCAGAATGTCGGGGGCGTTCGGCCCCCAGGCGATGCGGTCGTCGGCGATCGACCATTCGTAGGCGACTTCGCCGGCAGCGGAGAGTATCTCGTGCACGCTCATCGCCGGGCCGCGCTCGCCGCCATCGGCAAGCGCAGGCGCAACGTCGCCGGTAACCGCACTGGGTATGTCGCGATCCGTCACGGGCTGCAGGGGCCTGGGGTTGCGTGCCCTCCTATTGGAGCACGCCGCGCCTTAAGGAAGCGCCAAGCCGTATACGCCCGCGACTACCGCAACCATCCGCGAATTCGGCCGCGGCGGTTAACGGCCGGTTAGTGATGCGTGATCCCCGGATCGGCGGTGTAGGTGATGTCGCGCTGGGCGGTGCGGATCGAGATCGTGAACCCAGCGATGACGTCGAAGAGCGCGATCCCCGTGAGGATGAGATAAAGGGAATCGCTGGCTTCACGATCGGCCAGGAACTGCACGACATAAACGATGAGCAGCACCGTCGAGACGATGTGGTTGGCGATCATGGCCGTCCGCGTCGGCGCGGCCGAACGCAACGTCTCGAAGAAGAGCATGACCAGCGCGACCAGCACGAGCAGGTCGCCATAGCTCACCGTGCAATAGCCCGAGATGAGCGGCAGGTCGAACGCCTTGTCGGCCCAATGCGCGGCGCCGACCGTGTGGGCCACCAGGTTGAAGATGACCAGCGGGACGACGGTGAGCGGAATGGCAGTGAGCATCGGATTTCCCCGGGGGCGATAGCCGCGCTTCAAGCATAGCGTACGGATATGACAATGAAAAAGGCCGGCTCCGGGCCGGCCTTTTGACATGCTGAACGGCAGTGCGGGAGAGCTATTCGCCCTTCGGATTGAGCACCTGACGGCCGCGGTACATGCCCGACTTGAGGTCGATGTGGTGCGGCCGGCGGAGCTCGCCGGAATCCTTGTCTTCGATGTAGGTGGGACGCTTCAGCGCGTCGGCGGAGCGACGCATGCCGCGCTTCGACGGCGAGGTCTTTCGTTTCGGAACGGCCATGACGGAAACCCTTGGATCTTGAGAGTGGCGGCCTTATAGCCGCGACGGCAGCCCTAAGCAATCCGTGTAGCCGCCCGATTGCCGGGCCCGCTCCGCAATTGTTCCCGCAAAGCTGCGCATTCCGGCCGTGGGATGGGCCGGATTGCGCTCTTCCGGGTTGGGCAGCGCCGCCGCCAGGAGCGCGGCCTGATTTGCCGTGAGCGAGGCGGCACTTCGGTTGAAGTAATGGCGCGCCGCCGCCTCGATGCCGAAGATGCCGGGCCCCCATTCGACGATGTTGAGGTAGATCTCCATCTCGCGGCGCTTGCCCCAGATGAAGTCGGCGTAGAGCGCAAGCGGCATTTCGACCGATTTCCGGAGGTACGACCGCGACGGCCACAGGAACAGGTTCTTTGCCGCCTGCATGGCGATGGTCGAGGCGCCGCGGCTCGGCGCTCCCGGCCGCCGGTCGATGACGCGCGTGAGCTCCGTCCAGTCGACGCCGTGGTGGCTGCAGAAGCGGCCGTCCTCGGACATCATGACCGAGACCACCAGCACCGGCGCGATGTGGTCGATCGGCAGCCAGGTGCGCTGGACGCTGCCGCCGCGTGCGACGAATTCGTACGCCATCAGCGTCGAGACCGGCCGCACGAAGCGATAGACGGGCACCAGCACGAGCGGAATGAGCACGAGCACCAGCGCAACGCGCCAGACGATCCGCCACACGCGACGGCCGATGGAAGGTGCCTTGCCCGAACTGGTCACGGCCAGTTCGAATAGCGGTGGCCCGGCGCCGGTGCAAATCCGCCTACTTGACCGGGGCGGCAATTCCGGGGCGGATTGCCGCCCATGGCCGAGTTTCTCGTAGAACTGCAGATGGCGGCGGCGGCGACCGAAGCCTTCCTCGACGGCGCCCTGTCGACCGAAGATCCGGCCATGCCGGAGCGACTGACGGCAGCGATGCGCCATGCGGCGCTGGGCGCCGGCAAGCGCCTCCGCCCTTTTCTGGTGATCGAATCCGCCCGCCTGCTCGGATTGACCGGCGACGGGCCGGTGCGTGCCGGCGCCGCGCTGGAATGCGTCCACTGCTACAGCCTCGTCCACGACGACCTGCCGGCCATGGACGACGACGATATGCGCCGTGGTCGCCCGACGGTGCACCGCGCCTTCGACGAGGCGACCGCGATCCTCGCCGGCGACGCGCTGCTGACCATGGCCTTCGCGATTCTCGCCGATCCGGCGACCGACCGCGACGCGCGCATCCGCGCCGATCTTATCGCCGGGCTCGCCGAAGCGGCCGGCGCCGCCGGCATGGTCGGCGGCCAACAGCTTGATCTTGCTGCGGAAAATCAGGCGCTCGGCGACGAGGATATCGCCCGCCTGCAGGCGATGAAGACGGGGGCGCTGTTCCGCTATGCCTGCGAGGCGGGCGCGATCATGGGGCGGGCGAGCGCCGAGAAGCGCGAGCGGCTGGCCGAGTTCGGGGCGGCCTTCGGCGCCATCTTCCAGCTCGCCGACGACCTGATCGACGCCACCGGCGACCCGCTAAGCGCCGGAAAACAAACGGGAAAAGACGCCGGGCGCGGCAAGGCGACTTTCGTGGCGCGGCACGGCGTCAAGGCGGCGCGGGCGCTGATCGAAGGGAAGGTCGCCGGCGCCATCGAGCTGCTGGCGCCCTTCGGCAAAGAGGGAAAAGTGCTGTCCGACGCTGTCCGCTTCGCTGCCCGGCGCGAGGCGTAGCGCCTACTGGAGGCTGATGAAGCGTCCGGAGATGGTGATTTTACGCGAAAGGTCCGCCCGGACAGCAGCCCCACCCTCCCCGGACAGGTCGGCTCCGTGCGCAGCCAGCAGCTCGAGCACGTCCCAGTCGTGCTTCTTGATCATGCGCGGCGACACCGGCCGGATGCGCTGCTCGTAAAAGGCGACGGTGATCGTCTCCGCCGGCGAGTCGGCGGTCGGTGTCGTCGTCGTCAGCGCGTTGGGATCGAGGATGCCGCCGGCGATCGCCTGCTCGACCAGCGCAAACGCCTCCGGCGTGTGGTCGGGCAGACTCTCCCATGACAGGTCGGCATCGGCGGCGAAGCCGAGGAGGTCGAGCGCCTCGGCCGCAGTGAATGGCTTCTTCGCGTCGATGCGGTCGTCGACGTCGCCGCTGCGATCGAGGAGATCGCCCTGGAACTGCATCTCGGCATCGGCGCCAGCCGCCTGCTGCTCGGCGACCTGCTTGCCGGTGACGACCGTATCGGTGACCCACGGCGCGAACGATATTGCGAGCACGACGACGAGGAGGAGCACGCCAGCGACCGCATGGCCGCGCCACCGCGCCCGGAGAGAAAGTGCGGCGACGAACGCCAGCACGACGATGGCGAAGGCGGCCGCGCTGATGGTGGCGGTGACCGCGGGGGGCCACGATTCGCGCATCAGGTAGCCGAGACGGAAGTAGGCGATGTTGCCGAGCGCACCGGCCGCGACGAGCAGCGGCAGGACGATGGTGACGAAGATCCGGATGAGGATGCGCATCAATCTAGGCGGCTCGCGAAGCAGGGCCGCGCGAGCATAGCGCGCCGCCGCGATCCGCGGGACGGCCGGGAAAGATCAGCCGGGGACAGACGCTAGTGAAGCTGCGGCTGCGGCGGGACGTCGATGGTGTTGATGTCCGTCTTCCACATGCTGCCGCCGTTGTAATAAACGCGGAGCGGCTCGCGCGGGAAGATGTGGTTCTTGGCCAGCCAGGCGCTGAGCGAGTGGCTCTGGCCATCGCAGGTCTCGGCGACGATGTAGGCGACCTTGCCCTGCTCCCAGACATGGTCGGCCGGGCGCGCGCCGTAGGAGCTGCACTCCGGCGCGGCGCGATAGTAGGTGCCGGGCATGTCGGCCGCGTGGGCGCTGGAAGCGGCGAACAGCGCGCCCAGCGCGGCGGCGATCGAAAGCGAACGAAGGGTCATGGTGGAACGTCCTCCGCGGGAAGCGTGCGTGAGGAGAGATTAACCGCGCGCCCGTTTCGGCATCGTTAAGCCGGATAAAAGCAAAGCGGCGCCCAAACGGGGCGCCGCTGAAAGGAAAAGGCGATACGCCGTACCAGTTTCGCCTCGCGGGCCACTCTGGCGGCAGGTGATTAGAATCCGGTTAAGGCCACACCGCCAACGAGCGGAAATGAATCAAGAATCGGAGTGTGGCTTCCCTGCCGCACTGTTTGAAGTGTCACGTGAGGTCTGCGGCGTGCGGGCAGCTCCGACCCCACCCCACCCACCACGCTTCGCGTGGTCCCCCCTCCCCGTCTCCGGGGAGGGATGGAGCGTGTACCTGACGTCGCTGGCGAAGAAGCCTACGTCGGCAGGATATCGACCGTCGCGCCGTGGTGCTCCACGGACGGACGGCCGAAGCCGGCCTGCAGGATGAAGTAGAAGATGCCGAGGCCGTAGATGGCGGCGATCGGCGCGTGCGCGATGAGCGTCGAGACCGAAGCCGGCTCGAGCACCGCGATCGGCGCGAGGATGTAGATCGCCGGACCGGCGACCGCGGCGAAGCGGAGCCCGATGCTGCCGACGAAGACCGCGACGAGGCCGAGCACGGCGAAGACGAGATCGGCATAGGCCGCTTCCGCCGGGGCCGACACGGCCGAGAGATGGAGCGTGTCGATGACCACCGGGCCGAGCGCACCCTTGGTGATGGCGCCGTAGAGGAAATAGACGCCGATCGTCCAGAAGAGATACGAGCGGAAGAGCACGTTGATGATGCCCCGCCACGAATGCCGGCGGCGGCTGATGACCAGTGCCAGCACGGCAACGACGATGCCGGTGACGAGCAGGGTCAGGGAAAGATGGGCAAGCAGGCTGTCGAACAGGGGAAAGCTGGGAGAGTTCATCGCGAGGTTACTCCTGGCTACGCGTACGCAGAACTGGGCGAAGCGTCCCCCGGCGGCGCGTTCACGCACAAGACCCAAAGGTTAATAAAACCTGACTGTGGCCGCGCCGCCGCGCCTTTCCTTTGTCATTTCTGACACTTAGCGACCGGCGCCCGACGACTTTGCCGTGGCCGCGGAGCGGCTTAGCCGTCAATCCGGCTAGGCAACCCTAGGGCGCGGCGGAGCCCTCATGGGGCGGTGGCGGCGCCGGCCGGTCGATATTGACCTGGAGGAGGAGCAGGAACGCGCCGGCGAGCACGACCGCGACTTCCGGCGCCTGGGCGCGGACATCGCCCGGCACGGCGGCGACCAGCGGCCCGAGCAGATAGACGGAAGGGCCGGCGACCGCCGCGGCGCGGAGCCCCGCCGAGCGGCTGATCGCCAGCAGCCCGACGACGGCAAACGCAAGATAGGCATAGGCCGCCGGCACGGAGGCCGCCCCGCCACCATGGACCGCGGCCGCTGCCGCGGGCCCGAACAGCCCGGCGCCGGTCGCCTTGTCGAGGAACAGGAGCGCCACGACGAACAGCAGGTAGGAGCGGAACAGCACCTCGACGATCCGCCGCCCGCTGTGCGGCTTGGTCATCAGCGCGAGG
>JBEHXS010000035.1:0-18356 GCA_048498575.1 Pseudomonadota bacterium | reverse complement strand
GACCGCGATGGGACTTGAGCTCGGTCCTGCGCTGGCTTCCGGCGATCTCGGCGCTCTGCCCTTTCCGGTATCGCCGCTTCGGCCGATCCCATTCCACGCACTCCGTCAGGTTGGCGTCGCAGCGGCCATCACCGCCAGCCGCGTGATGGATGCGCTGGAGCGTTGACGTGGCCTGGCTTGACGCTTTCACAAAACTGAAAAATAGTGCTGTGGTTTCATGTGATGGGGGCCGCGGATGGCCGCGCGTGAGGTTGCAGCACCGGCCGGGCGTTCATCCGGGCCGTTTCGATTCGCCCTGACGCTGCCCGGCGCCATGGTCACGCTGCTGCTCATCCTCTCGGCGCTGTTTCTGCTTTTCGTGCTCGCCTTCCGCGTCAACGACGCGTCCCTGTTCGGCGCCGGCTTCACTTTCGACAACTTCATCACCGTGGCGACCGACCCGCTGTACGGCCTCGTCATCGTCCGTTCGCTGGTGATCGCCGGACTGGTGACGCTGGCGACCGTCGTCACCGCCTACCCCGTCGCGTACTATCTCTCCTTCCACGCCGGCGCTCGCCGCCCGCTCATCCTTTTTCTCGTCACGCTGCCCTTCTGGACGAGCTACCTGCTCCGCGTCTTCGCGTGGAAAATCGTGCTGGCGTACAACGGTGTGCTGAATTCCGGCTTGATGCTGACCGGCATCTGGCATTCGCCGTCGACGGCGTTCCTCAACACGCCGGCCGCCGTCGTGCTTACGCTGGCGCACGCCTACGCGCCGTTCGCGATCCTGCCGATCCTTGTTTCGCTGGACACGATCCCGCGCTCGCTCACCGAAGCGGCCGCCGATCTCGGCGCTCGTCCCTTCACCGCCTTTCGTCGCATCATTCTGCCGAATTCGATGCCCGGCGTGCTCGCCGGTGCGGTCGTCGTCTTCGTGCCGACCGTCGGCGACTACGTTACGCCGGCGCTGGTCGGCGGTCCGTCGAGCACGATGATCGGCACGCTCATCCAGGCCCAGTTCGGCAAGGCGCAGGACTGGCCGTTCGGCTCCGCCCTGGCGGTCGTCGTGATGCTGGTCATTCTTGCGGTCATCATCGCCGTGCGCTTCGCCGACCGCCGCTTCGGGAGCCGGACATGAACGCCCGGCGCCGGGACCGTGGCGGCTGGCTGCCTGTCTACGTCGTGCTCTATCTCGTCTTCCTCTACCTTCCCGTCGCGCTTATCCCGCTGTTCTCGTTCAACGATTCCATCCAGGCAGCGTTCCCGCTGAAGGGATTCACGCTCGCCTGGTATCAGGGCCTCGCCGGCAACGAGTCGCTCCGCGACGCGCTGATGACGAGCATCGGCATCGGCCTCTCGGCAGCTTTCATCGCCACGCTCTGCGGCGTCACCATCGCCTACGGCGAGCTGGCGTGGGGCTCGCGCTTTCACCGGCTGCTGTCAGCGGTCGCCCGCATGCCGATCCTCATCCCCGGCGTCATCGTCGGCATCGCGCTGCTGATCGTCGTGAACGTCGTGGGCCTCGGCCCGTCACGCGTGGCCATCGTCATGGGTCACGTACTTGTCGCGCTGCCGGCGACGGTCATCGTAATGCGCGGCAGCTTTCAGGCGATCCCAAAGAGTATCGCCGAGGTGGCGGAAGATCTCGGCGCGACCGACGCGATGGTCTTCCGCCGCATCATGCTGCCGCTCGCGTTGCCCGGCGCCGCGGCCGCCTTCATGCTCGCGTTCCTCACGAGCTTCGACGAGTTCATCGTCGCGTTCTTTCTGGCGGGAACGCAGCCGACGCTGCCCCTCTACATCTGGAACCAGCTTCGCTTCCCGAAGTCGCTGCCGACGGTCATGGCGCTCGGCACCGCCATCCTCGTTTTCTCGATCCTTCTCGCCGGCACGGCGGAGCTCATCCGTCGCCGCGGCCTGCGACGGATTCCGGTCTGAACGACCAGAAATTTGCGATGTACGCCTTACAAACATGGGAGCAGACAGATGACTGACAGAAAATCGAAAGCCTTCCTCGGCGGCGTTCTAGCCGCGGCCCTTGCCTCCGCGACGGCGCTGACGCCGATTGCCGCGCAAGCGGACGGCAAGCTCACCTACTTCACCTGGTCCGGCTACGAATTGCCCGAATTCAACACGTCCTTCCTCGCTGCCCATCCCGACGGCGTCGACATCTCGACCTTCGGCGACGATGACGATGCCTTCACCAAGGTGAAAGCGGGATTCCATCCCGACATCGCCCACCCCTGCTACGACAAGGTGGCGCGCTGGAACCAGGAAGGCCTGCTGCAGCCGATCGAGACGGCGAAGATCAAGAACTGGGACAGCATCTTCCCGGTCTTCCGCAACCTGCCAGACCTGCAGGCCGGCCCCGGCAAGGTGTGGATGGTGCCGTGGGACTGGGGCAATACCTCGGTCCTGTACCGCACCGATCTGGTCAAGAACCCCGAGCAGAGCTGGAACCTGCTCTGGGACAAGGACCTCGCCGGCCGCATCGCCGTCATCGACGCCGTCCATGACACGCCGATCGTCGCTGCCATCCTCGCCGGCGTGAATCCGTTCGACATGACGCCCGCCGAGATGGACAAGGTCGCCGACAAGCTGCGCGAGCAACGCCCGCTGGTGTCGAGCTACACCACCGACATGACCTCCGTCGAGCAGTCGCTGGCGAGCGGCCAGCTCGTCGCGGCGATGACGTGGAACGCCTCGGCCGTGGCGCTCAAGAAGCAGGGCGTGCCGGTCGAGTACATGAAGCCGAAGGAAGGCATGCTGACCTGGGCCTGCGGCTTCGTGCTGCTCAAGGACGCCAAGAACGTCGACCTCGCCTACGACTTCATCAACAGCCGCCTCGAGACCGCCTCGGGCCAGAAGCTGATCGAGGACTACGGCTATGGCAGCGCGACCTCGACCGCATTCGCCGCCGAATCGAAGGCGACCCTCGACAGCCTCGAACTTCCGTCGGATCCGAACGAGGAACTGAAGACCACCATCTTCACCGGCCCGATGAAGCAGGCGGACGACCTCGCCAAGATGTTCGAGAAGGTCAAGGCTGGCGGCTGAGTTCTTTGCCGGCCTTATAGTATTCAAGGTCCCGGGGGCTCCGGTCCCCGGGACGCTTTCGTCCGATCATCCCGGGAACCAACAATGACCGACGCGCTGGAAACGACCGACAAGGCCGCCCGTGACGCCGACGAAGTCGACATCCGCGTCGGCCGGCGCGTACGCGCGCTCCGCATCGAGCGCAATCTGTCGCTCGCCGATGTTGCGGCCAAGGCCGGCATCTCGATCGGCGCGCTCAGCCAGATCGAGCGCGGCATGAGCTCGCTTCGCGTACGCGTCATCTGGCCGCTCGCCGCCGCGCTCGACGTCGAGCCCTCGGCGCTCATCGTCAGCGACAGCGAGGCCGCCAACGACCTCTACTGCGTGCGCGCCGGCAAGCGGAGACCCCTGCCGGTCCAGTCCGAGGGCATTGCCAAGGATTTGCTGTCGCCGCCGGGCGCCGTGCTGACCGGCATGATCGTCACCGTCGTGCCGGGCGGCGGCACCGATGCCTATGCCCACACCGGCCACGAATTCGGCATCGTGACGGCGGGCGAGGTCGAGCTCACCGTCGACTCCACCCGCTACGTGCTCAAGACCGGCGACAGCTTCGCCTTCAAGAGCACCCTGCTCCATGCCTTCCGCAACGCCGGCGCCGAGCCGTGCACGATCATCTGGGTGAACTCGCAGAAGCTGAGGGAACCCCGCGATGGCGAATGAGGCCTTGCTGCGGCTCGACCGGGTGAGCAAGCACTTCCCCGGCGGCACGCTTGGGCTCGATCGCTTCACGCTCGATATCGCCGAGGGCGAATTTCTCAGCCTGCTCGGTCCTTCCGGCTGCGGCAAGACGACGACGCTGCGCGTCATCGCCGGCTTCGAGGCGCCGACCGAGGGAACCCTGCTGCTCGACGGCCGCGACATCACCGCCCTGCGCCCGTTTGCGCGCCCAGTGAACACCGTCTTCCAGGACTATGCCCTCTTTCCGCACATGAACGTCGCCGAGAACGTCGACTTCGGTCTTTCGCTGAGGGCGATTTCGTCCAGCGACCGCAAGCGCCGTGTCGCGGATGCGCTCGCCCGCGTCGGGCTATCCGACAAGGCCGGCCAGCGGGTGCAACAGCTCTCCGGCGGCCAGAAGCAGCGTGTCGCTCTCTGCCGGGCCATCGTCTGCGAGCCGCGCGTGCTCCTCCTCGACGAGCCACTCTCCGCGCTCGACGCCAATCTCCGCGAGCAGATGCAGCTCGAATTGAAGCGCCTGCAGCGCGATCTCGGCACGACCTTCGTCATGGTCACCCACGACCAGACCGAGGCGCTCTCCATCTCCGACCGTATCGTCGTCATGGATCGCGGTCATATCGAGCAGGTGGCCTCGCCGGCCACCCTCTACGACCGGCCGGCGACGAAGTTCGTCGCCAACTTCATCGGCGCGATGAACCTGCTGCCGGGCAAGATTACCGACCGCGGCGAGAGAACAGCGACCATCGCTGCGTCGGGACTGACGCTTCGCCTTGCCGTCGAACCGGCGGCGCCGTTCCGCGTCGGCGATGCGGTGGTCGTCTGCCTGCGTCCCGAAGACGTCGTGCTCGGCAGCGACAACGTTGCGGACGCGGCGCCGGCCGAGGTCGAGGGCACCGTCTTCCATGGCAGCAGCCTGCGCGTCCATCTTCGCCTTGCCGGCGGTTCCGAGTTGATGGCCGACGTCGCGCGCGGCAATCTGCCGGGACCGGTCGCGCAGGGCGACCGTCTGTTCGCATCGCTTCGCGCTGGCGCATCATGTCCCCTGCTGTCGCCGGAAAGCTGAGATCTACTTTGCCGCTGCACCCAGCCCGCGAGGATCGCGTCGCATGAACCACCACCTCCAGTTCTACATCGACGGCCGCTGGGTCGATCCGGTCGAAGCGCATCGCATGCCGGTGATCGATCCGGCGACCGAGGAAGCATTCACGGAGATTTCCGTCGGCTCCGCCGCCGACGTCGACCGCGCCGTCGCTGCGGCGCGGGCCGCGTTCCCGAAGTTTGCGGTCACCACCAAGGACGAGCGGCTGGCGATGCTGCGCCGCATCCTCAAGGCCTACAACGCGCGCTTCGACGACATCGCCGATGCGGTCAGCCGCGAGATGGGCGCGCCGCTCGCTTTCGCCAAGGACAGCCAGGCGTGGGCCGGGCGCGCCCACATGGAGGCGACCATTGCCGGCTTGGAGGCGATGGAACTGAGCGAGAAGCGCGGCAGCACCACGGTCGTCTACGAGCCGGTCGGCGTGTGCGCCCTGATCACGCCGTGGAACTGGCCGCTCAACCAGATCGTCTGCAAGGTCGCGCCGGCGATTGCCGCCGGGTGCACGGTGGTGCTGAAGCCCTCCGAGATCGCGCCGGTGAGCGGCATCGTCTTCGCCGAAGTGATGGATGCGGCCGGTGTTCCGCCAGGCGTCTTCAATCTTATCAACGGCACCGGTCCGGACGTCGGCCAGGTCATGGCGGGCCATCCCGGCGTCGACATGGTCTCCTTCACCGGCTCGACGCGCGCCGGCATCATTGTCGCCAAGACCGCCGCCGACACGGTGAAGCGGGTGGCGCAGGAGCTTGGCGGCAAGTCGGCCAACATCATCCTGCCCGATGCCGACTTCGAGGCGGCCGTGGCCAAGGGAGTGACGGCGTGCTTCGGCAACTCCGGTCAATCGTGCGATGCGCCGACCCGCATGCTCGTGCCGGCGGCGCGTCACGACGAGGCGCTGGCGATCGCCAAGACGGCTGCCGAGCGGGTGAAGACCGGCGATCCGCGGGCCGACGATACCAACCTCGGTCCGCTGGTGAGCCAGCTCCAGTTCGACAAGGTCCAACGCCTCATCGACACCGGCATCCGCGAAGGTGCGACGCTCGTCACCGGCGGCCTCGGGCGCCCGGGCGGGCTCAACCGCGGCTACTACGTCAAGCCTACCGTCTTCGGACACGTCACACCGGCGATGACCATTGCGCGCGAAGAAATCTTCGGGCCGGTGCTCTCGGTCATGTCGTACCGCGATGAGGAAGAGGCGGTGACGATCGCCAACGACACGGTGTACGGGCTCGCCGCCTATATCCAGTCGAAGAATGTCGACCACGCGCGCCGCGTCGCGCTCCGTATGCGGGCCGGCTCGGTCTATTTGAACTACCCGGCGTGGGACACGATGGCGCCATTCGGCGGCTACAAGCAGTCCGGCAACGGCCGCGAATATGCCGACTGGGGCATCCACGACTTCATGGAGATCAAGGGCGTCGTCGGCTGGAATTGAGCCAATGGCGGGAGGTGGCGCATGGAGGTGCGAGCGGCGGGAGCGCTACGGCGCCCTCAGGTTTCTGTCCCACAGCTCGAAGAGTTCCGCCCAGGCCGCCTCGGCCGCTGTCGGCGAATAGTCCGGTCGCGCGGGAAAGCAGAAGCCGTGATGAGTGCCGGCGATCGTCTTCACCGTCGCGCGCGTGCCCGCAGCGGCGAGCACGGCTTCCAGCGAGGGAACCACCGTCACCGGAACTCCGGAGTCGGTTTCGGCAAAGGCAAAGTAGAGCTCGCCCTTGGCGTGCGGCAGCTCGAGATGCGGCGAGTCCGGCTTGTCGGTGACGATGCCCAACCCGTAGAGCGAGGCGGCCGCGGCCATGCGATCGGGAAAACGCGCTGCCGCGAGCGCGACAAACGCCCCGCTCATGCAGTGACCGACGCAGCCGAGCGGTCCGGGCTTCACTTTTTCCTGGCTGTCGAGGAAGGCGATCATGCCGGCCGTGTCATCCATGACCGACGCATTCGACAGGCTGGCCATCGCGGCGCGAATGACGGTGCTCATGGCCGCGTCGCGGCGCGCGACATCGAAACGCAGCGTGCCGAGGCGATAGTAGAGGTCGGGGAGAAGGCAGAAGTAGCCGTGCTTGGCGATCCGCCGCGCCATGTCCTTGAGCTCTTCGCGGTAGCCCGGCGCGTCCATGTAGAAGATGATCGCCGGGAAGGCGCCCGGCGCTTCCGGGCAGACGGCGAAGCTCGGCATCAGGCCATACTTCGTCGTGACCCTGACTTCCTTTTCCAGCATGCGGGCTCGCCCGTCCTGTTGCGCCGCCCCCGTCGGCGACACGGCCACAATGTGTAGCAGAGACCGTGCCGCCGCCTCGGGAGAGGACGCTTCGCCGTCCTAGAACGTCGGCATGTTAGCCGGCATCGGCGTCTTCCAGTACTTGACGTAGAGGTCGTTCAGTTCGCCGTCGCTCTTGATGTAGTAGACGAACGCGTTCACCCACTGCAGCAGCTCGGTGTCTTCCTTGCGCAGGCCGACGCCGTTGCCCTGCGTGAAGACCGTGAACTTGCGCTCGATGTTAGCGTCCGGATTGGCCGCGAACGCCGCGTCGCCGAAGGCCGCGGCCACTGCCAGCGCATCGACCTGCTTGTTGAGCAGCGCCTGCACAAGACCGGAATTCTCGTCGAACTGGCTGAACGTGGCCTTGCCGTCGGTTTCACGCTGCAGGACAGTCTGCTGTGTGCTGCCGCGCGTAACCGCGACGTTGAGGCCGTTGAGGTCGGCGACCGACTTGATCGTCTTGTCCTTGGGGGCATAGAGCGCCACGTCGGCGAGCATGTAGGGCGAGGAGAAGGCGACCTGCTTGGCGCGGTCCGGCGTGATGCCGAGGCTCGCCACCACCATGTCGACCTTGCCGGTCAGCAGGAAAGGCACGCGGTTGGCGCCGACCAGCGGCACGATGTTGAGCTTCACGCCAAGATACTGGGCAAGAAGTCCTGCCACCTTCACGTCGAAACCGTCGGGCTGCTGATTGGCATCGAGGAAGCCGTAGGGCGGCGTATCCATGATGATGCCGATGTTGACCGTGCCACGCGATATGAGGTCGTCGGTGGTGAGGGGCTGGGCCGAGGCCGCGTGCGAGACGAGCATCGCCATCAGCGCCGCGGCACCCAAACGAATTGCATGCATGAGTTTCATCGTGATTTTCCCTGATGATTGGCGGACGGCGCGCCCGTTGCCGTGCCGCCTGTCGATTGAATGTCGGGGCCGGAAGCGGACGGCCGCGGCGAAAATCGTCGCGGCCGCCCAATGAGGCTCAGGCTCAGGGTCGGGCGTGAACGCCGCGACTCGGCTAGAGAACCGGCAGGTTCGGAACGGGCTTGTGCCACCACTTCTGGTAGATGGCGTTGAGCTCGCCGGAGTTCTTGATGTAGAGGACGAAGCTGTTCACCCACTGCAACAGGTCGGTGTCCTCCTTGCGGACGGCGATACCCTCAAGCTGGGTATTGAGGACGAACTTCTTCTCGATCGTCGGATCGGGCGACTGGGCCAGAGCCGAGTCGGCGTAGATCTCGCTGACCGCGATCGTGTCGACCTGCTTGGCAAGCAGCGCCTGGACCTGGCTCGAGTTGTTGTCGAAGCGCATGATCTGTCCCTTGTCGCCAAGCTGCTTCGTCAGGATCGTGTCGCCGGCGCTACCGCGCGTGGTGCCGTCACGCTTGCCGGCGAGATCGTCGATCGACTTGATCGTCTGGTCGGTGCGTCCGTAGACCATGTTGTTGTCGCCGCTGATCGGGCTTGAGAAGGCGACCTGCTTGGCGCGCTCCGGCGTGATGGCAAGGCCCGCCATCACAAGATCGATCTTGTTGGTCAGCAGGAACGGGATGCGGTTTGCGCCGACCAGCGAGACAACGTTGAGTTTGACGCCCAGATATTGCGCCAGAAGCTTCGCCACATCGGTGTCGAAGCCATCGGGGTTCTGCTGCGCGTCAAGGATGCCGTACGGCGGCGTATCGAGAATGATGCCGACGTTGATGGTGCCGCGGCTGATGATGCTGTCGACCGTGAGCGGGTCGGCATGAGCGAGGCCGGCGGTCGCCGACATCGCGAAGGCGGCAATCGCTGCCGCACCGATAGTACGGAATATGGACATTCCCTTCTCCCTTTTTTGGTTACCGGCCGTTGGCGCTGGTGCCCGCAAGCGGGCCAGCCAACGGAGCGGGCGTTACGTCTCCCTCTCGCCGACCGCGTGGTCAGTGAGCGGCGAACAGCTTGCGCAGTTCGCCGTTGCGTCGGCCGAATTCCTCGATCAGCAGATGCAGGTCTCCGTTGGTGGTGATGAACCGCACGCCTTGCTTGACCAGCGCGGCTTGCCGCTCCGGGTTCTTGTCGCCGCCGAAGCCGACGTACTTGCCGTGCTTCTTGCCGGCGGCAAGAATCTTGTTCATCGCGTCGGTGATTTCCGGCCCGCCGTAAGCGCGCGGCTTGCCGAGATCGAACAATAGGTCGTTGGCGCCGACGTGAAGGACGTCGACGCCCTCGACCGCCGCGATTTCGTCGACGTTTTCCAGCCCTTCCCGGCTCTCGATCATGCACACCACGAGCGTGTTGCGGTTGAGGAAGGACGTGATCTCCTGCAGCGGCAGGTTGGCGTAGTTGAACTTCGAGTAGGTGCCCTGCACCGAACGGCGCCCGATGGGGTTGAACTTGCAGCGGGCGACCGCGCGGCGCGCATCGTCGGCCGTGTGCACGTTGGGAAATATCAGGCCCCCGGCGCCGGCGTCGAGCAGCGTTGCGGCGTTGAGATCGTCGACGCTCGGCAGGCGGACGAGCGGCGCGATGTTGAGCGCGTTGGCCGCCTGGATGATGTGGCTGACGGTCTCCAGCGAGAAGATGGCGTGCTGCATGTCGACGAACACGAAGTCATGATCGGTGACTTTTGCAACCCGCGCGATCTCGGCCGAGCGGCCGAGGTGGACGATAAGGCCGAGGGCCGCTTCGCCCCGCTGCATCCGCTGCAACGCCGGGTTGGCGGCCGCGTTCATGATTTCTTCGTCGGTCATTCCATTCTCCTCTGACCCCACGCGCACGAACGCTCGGCGCACATCTTGGGGCTCGCTGCGCGTGCATCGCTCGGCGCGTCATGCAACCCGAATAGAAGCTGGAAAATCCTGGCGGCAATTACCGGCCGCGCTCGAAAGCGCACCGTTCACTGCTGCCGCTGGTCGTCAGCGGCAATTTCCCGGCGGGCTACTTCCTCCCAAGCTCATTCTCATTGGCTGAGAACGATGTTCACTGAGTGATATTAGAAGGTGCCGTCATTTGGTGTCAAGCAGCCGCGAGTCGATACCCCATTCGTGGCTCGTGTCGATGTATCCGAGGCGTTTGGAAATCGCCCCAGCCGTCTCCGCTACGAGAGTGCCGATGCGTTCGACCTGGGGGATGATTCGCTCCGCCGGTCCGGAAACGCTGATGGTCGCGATCGGCACAGCACGGTGGTCGTAGACGGGCGCAGCGCAGCAGGCGAGCGTGGCCTCGAACTCCATCCGATCGATGGTGTAGCCGCGCTTCTGTGCGGCGGCGATGTCGCGCTCGAGATCGCGCGCCGTAACCTGCGTGTGCGGCGTGCAGCGCTCAAGCTTGAGACGCGCGATCAGCGTCTTGCGCTCGGCCTCCTTCATAGCGGACAGAAACGCCTTGCCGAGACCGCTGGCATGCATCGGCCGCCGCGAGCCGAGACGGGAGCTTATCGTCACCGATTGGGGGCCCTGCTCGCGATAGACGAGGATCATACTGTCGGTGTCGAAAACGGCCAGATTTACCGATTCCCGCGTGGTTTCGAGGAGGAACTGGAGCATGCCAGGCGCAATTTGCATGATGTCGCTGGACTGCAGCGCCGCGACGCCGAGCTGGATCGCCTGACTGCCGAGACGGAAGCGGCCCGTACGCGCGTTGACCTCGAGGTAGCCGAGCCCGCGCAAGTCGTCGGCGATGCGGTAGACAGTGCTGCGCGACAGCGTCAGCCGGTCGGCAATGTCGAGTATGGATGCTTCCCGCGCCTGACCGACGCACTGCAGCATCGCCAGACCGCGCTTCAACGTGCCGGCCAGATCCATCTTCCGCGCCTTGGATTTGCTGGCCGCTACCGCTTTCTTCGCCATTATAAAACCTGTCTCCGAACGTCACGCGTGCGCCCGCTTGCGGACCACGCAACTAGAAGATGTATGGTACCGGATAAGATCGCCTTGGGTAGATCGGCAAACAGCCGGCGTTTGACGACCGGCGCCCGGATCGTTAGTCTCACCCACTGATCATAAGTCTCAGTCAATGAGATGCACAAGGACCGTCGACGACGGCCGGTCTGTGGGACGAAACTCAGAGTGACCCTTAGCAATTCCGATTTGTTCGAACGGACGTCGCAAGGCATCCTGGCGTTTCCGGCTACGGCGTTCGACCCGGAATTCGGGCTCGACGTCGAGCGCACCGCCGGCGAGATGGAGCGTATTGCGCGCGAAAAGCCGGCCGCCCTGGTCGTCGCCGGCGGCGCCGGCGAAATCTTCTCCATCGACGCGGCCGAGCATGCCATCGTCATCGATGCTGCCGTGCGCAACGCCGGCGAGGTGGCGGTGATTGCCGGGGTTGGCTGCGGTGTCGCGGCGGCGACCGCCATGGCGCGGACGGCCGAGCGGCTCGGCGCCGATGGCATTCTCCTGTTTCCGCCCTACCTCACGCGCGCCGACCAGGACGGTCTTGCCGCCTACGTTTCGGCGGTCTGCCAGCAAGTCGGCATCGGCGTCATCGCCTACAGCCGCGACAACGGCGTGCTGAGCGCGGAGACGGCGCTGCGGCTGGCGGCGCGCCACGCCAATTTCCTCGGGATAAAGGACGGCGTCGGCGACTTCGACACGCTGCTGAAGCTGAAGCTGCACGGTGGCGACCGGCTGCTGGTGGTGAACGGTGTCCCGACCGCGGAGATCATTGCCGCACAGTGCTTCGCCGCCGGCATCCGCTCGTACAGCTCGGCTGTGTTCACTTTCCTGCCGTCCGTGGCGAAGCGCTTCTACGCCGCGGTGAACGAGAACGACAAGCCGATGGCCGATATGCTGATGCGCGATTTCTACCTGCCGCTGGTCGACATCCGCAGGCGCCATGCCGGCTACGCCGTCTCGATCATCAAGGCCGGGCTGCGCCTTGTCGGCCTGTCGGCAGGACCGGTGCGTGCGCCCCTTGTCGATCTGTCCAAAGACGACATGTCGGCCCTCGACCGCCTTGTCCACCGGGCGCTCGAAATTGTCGCGGCGTGAGAAGGAAGGGAAGAACCTGAATGGCTAGCCAACCGCCCGTCAGAATCGTCTGCGTCTCGTCGAGCGCCCAGGCCGACGCCGGAGCGCACGGCCAAGTCGTCGTTTCCGGCTCGTACGGTGGCGAGTACAACGCCTTCCACGCCGCCAAATGGGGCCTGCGCGGGGTCGTGCTGAACGATGCCGGCGTCGGCAAGGACAATGCCGGCATTCGCGGCCTTCCCTATCTCGACGCCATCGGCCTGGCGGCCGCCACCGCCGACGCGCGCACCTGCCATATCGCCGACCCCGAGCATATGCTCGAGCACGGCGTCATCAGCTTCGTCAACCAGTCCGCCGAAAAGCTGGGCTGCCGGCCCGGCGAGAGCGTCCGCGCCTGCGCCGAACGCATGATGGGCGCAGCGATCGCCGACGGCACGCTGGCGCCGATCGCCGGCGGCAAGCGTTTCACGCTCCGCGAACAGCCGGGCGAGCGTGTGGTCATCGGCGTCGATGCCGCTCCGATGCTGGAGCCCGGCGACGCCGGCAAGATCGCGGTCACCGGCTCGCACGCCGCCCTCTTCCGCGGCAAGCCGGACGACGTCATCAAGCCCGACGTCTACGCCGTCTTCTTCAACGACGCGGGTGTCGGCCTCGACGGCGCCGGCATCACGCGTCTGCCGACGCTCGACCTCCGCAACATCCCGGCAGGCGCCGTCGACTGCAACAGCGCGCCGATCGGCAACTGCCGCGCCATCTACGCCGACGGCGTCCTGTCGCACGTCAACCAGACGGCCCGCCGACGCGGCGCCGAGCCGGGCATGCCGCTGCGGCGTTTCATCGACATTCTGATCGCTGAGGGAATCGCGAAATGACAACGTCCCCGATCGCAGCGCCCGACCGCCTGATTGACAAGCGGACGCTGAGTCTCGCGGCCGCCGAGGCCGCATTGGCCGCCGCTCAGGCTGCGGCGCGTGCCGCCGGCATGAAGGCCAGCATCGCGGTGCTCGACGAGGCCGCCCACCTCCTGGCGTTCGCCCGCATGGACGGCGTCCACATCGGCACGATCGAGGTCGCCATCGCCAAGGCGCGATCGGCGGTACTGTTCAGGCGGCCGACCAAGGCGTTCAGCGAAGCCATGGCGACCGGCGGCCCCGCATTCCTCGCATTGCCGGGCGTCATTCCCTTCGAAGGGGGCGTACCGCTCATGCAGGGCGATCAGCTCGTCGGAGCGATCGGCGTCAGCGGCGGCACGCCGGAGGCCGACGGCAAGGTTGCGGCCGCCGGCGCCACAGGCGCACTGGGCGCGAAGGCATAACAAGAGATAAGCTGAAGCCGGGAGACAACGGAATGAGCGAAGGCGCAGCCAACGACGCCGCCGGGAAAGTGACGCCGGTCATCGAAATGCGTCATGTCACCAAATCATTCGGCAGCTTCGTCGCCCTCAAGGATATCAGCCTCGCCGTCGCAGCCGGCGAGCGCATCGTCGTCTGCGGACCATCGGGCTCCGGCAAGTCGACGCTGATCCGCTGCATCAACCGCCTCGAGGAACATCAGAGCGGCGAGATATTCTTCGACGGCGTCGAGCTGCGCCGCGGCGCCAAGGACCTCGACAAGTCGCTCCGCAACATCGGCATGGTGTTCCAGCAGTTCAACCTGTTCCCCCACCTGACCGCGCTGCAGAACTGCATGCTGGCGCCGCGCCGGGTGAAGGGCCTGAGCAAGGAAGCCGCCGCCGAACTCGCCATGAACTACCTGAACAAGGTGCGCATTCCCGAGCAGGCGGACAAATATCCGGCGCAGCTCTCCGGCGGCCAGCAGCAGCGCGTCGCAATCGCCCGCGCGCTGTGCATGACGCCGCGCGTCATGCTCTTCGACGAGCCGACCTCCTCGCTCGACCCCGAGATGGTCAAGGAAGTGCTCGACACCATGGAGGCACTGGCGAGCGAAGGCATGACCATGCTGGTCGTCACCCACGAAATGGGCTTCGCCCGGCACGTTGCCGATCGGGTCATCTTCATGGACGCCGGGCAGATCGTGGAGAGCAACTCGCCGGAAGAGTTCTTCGCCCACCCGGTGCATCAGCGCACCAAGCTTTTCCTCGGGCAAGTACTCCATTGAGCGGCAGCTGCCCGCTGACGACAGGTGCATCGATTGATGCACCCGCGCGGCGTCCTTCAGCAAAGTTGCGCTGAGCGATGAGCTATCACTTTCAGTTTCACGAAATCTGGGCGGCGCGCGGCGAATTCGCCGTCGGCGCACTGCTGACGCTCGAACTGTCGATCATTTCGACGCTGGTCAGCCTGCTCTTCGCCATCGTCGGCGCCTACGGCCGCATGTACGGGCCGAAGTGGCTGCGCGCCATCATCATCGCGTACATCGAAGTCATCCGGAACACCCCGTTCCTGGTGCAGATCTTCTTCATCTACTTCGGCATCCCGTTGCTGAATATCCGCCTCGATCCCAACGAAGCGGCGGTCCTCGCCATGGTCCTGAACGGCACTGCCTATACGATCGAAATCGTGCGGGCGGGCATCGAGAACGTTGGTACCGGCCAGCTCGAAGCGGCGCGCGCGCTTGGGCTCAAGCGGTTCGACACGTTCCGCTACATCGTGATGCCGCAGGCCTTGCGCGTCATGCTGCCGCCGCTGGAAGCGCAATTCATCATCCTGCTGCTGGCGTCCAGCGTCGTCTCTGCTGTCTCCGCCAACGAGCTCACGGGCGTCACCAACTTCATCGCTTCGACGACCTATCGCAGCTTCGAAGCCTACATCACCGCGGCCGGCATCTATCTCGCGATGTCGCTGCTCTTCAACGCCGGTTTCGCGCTGGTGAACCGGCTGGCATTCGGGCGCCAGGGCCAACGATGATCCGCTCCCTCTCCGCCAACGATCTGATCTACATCCTCTTCGCCGTGCGCTGGACCTTCGCGCTGGTCGTGGTCTCGCTCATCGGGGGCTCGATCATCGGATTGATCGTGGCGCTGCTCCGCGTCAGCGACAGCCGCATCCTGCGCGCCCTCGCGATCATCTACATCCGTGTGAACGAAGGGACGCCGCTGCTGCTGCAGCTCTTCGTCGTGTTTTTCGGCAGCGACATGGTCGGCTTCGGGCTCGATCCGTTCTGGGCGGCGGTGGTTGCTCTTTCGCTCAACGCCGGCGCCTTCCTCGGCGACATCTGGCGCGGCGCGCTCCAGTCCGTACCGCGCGGCCAGAGCGAAGCGGCGCGCGCGCTCGGCCTCAACTATTTCTCGCGCATGCGCGACGTCGTCCTGCCGCAGGCGGTGCGTATCGCCACGCCGCCGACGGTCGGCTTTCTCGTCCACCACATCAAGAGCACCTCGCTCGCGGCGCTGATCGGCTGCGTCGAGCTCACGCAAGCGGGGCATCTGGTCAACTCGGCCGTATTCAGGCCGTTTCTCATTTTCGGGCTTGTCGGCGCCATCTACTTCGTCCTGTGCTGGCCGCTGAGCATCGCCAGCCAGCGCCTCGAAGTCAGGCTCGCGCGGTCCACAGCCCGCTGAGCCGTAACAACCCTTCTCGCGACAATCAGGAGATACGCCGTTGCCATCCAGCATTTATTCGTTGCCCGGCCGCTTGCACGATGGAGCCGGCCTTGTCACCGGGTGGCTCAGCATGCCCGATCCGCTCGTCGCCGGTCACATGGCGCAGGAAGCGTTCGACTGTCTCGTACTCGACATGCAGCACGGCCATTACGAGTTCAACGCGGCGGCGCTCGGCATCGGCCAAGCGGCACTCCGCGGTGTTCCCGTCATCGTCCGCATTCCGGTCGGCGGCTACGCCATGGCCTCGCGCCTGCTCGATGCCGGTGCTGCCGGCATCATCGCCCCGATGATCAACAGCGTCGACGATGCCCGCGCGCTCGTTGCCTACACCAAGTATCCGCCGCTCGGCGAACGGAGCTGGGGGCCGGCGCTGGCGCTCAATCTGAACGGCCTGCCGGCGGCCGAGCAACTGAAGACGGCAAACGGGCTGACGCTGGCGATCCCCATGATCGAGACGGCGAAAGCAATCGCAGCGATCGACGAGATACTGGCAGTGGAAGGCGTCGGCGGCGTGTTCGTCGGTCCGTACGACCTTTCAATCGCGCTTACGCGCGGCGGCCCCATGAACGCGCAGCATCCGGAGGTAATCAAGGCGATGGAGCTCGCCGTCGCGCGCTGCCGCGCGCACGGCAAGGCGGCCATGGTCATGGGGGCCACCGGCGAACGCGCCGCCGAACTCATTGCCATGGGCTTCGACCTGGTGGCCGTCGGCCCCGACAACATTTTGCTCCGCGAAGCGTCCCGCGCGGCCATCGCGACCGCCAAGCGCGCAAGGACGGATGCAGCGGCGGCCGCCGCCGGCAAGAAATAGCGATCTGCCGGGGGGAAGCGCAGCGCCGGAACACTGCGGACCAGTTCTTCAGTAACTGATCCAGTGTCACTAATGGACGATTGTCGCCCGTGTGACGCCGCTATTGCCGACGGGCATCTGACCCGACCGGCGCAGCGGGAATGTGGCGCTTCGTTCCGGCGCGGAATTCCCGCGGCGACTGACCGACCTCGCGGCGAAAACGCGTGGCGAAGTACTGGCTGGTATCGAAGCCACAGAGCGCCGCGATGTCGGTGATCGACTGGTCGGGACTGGACTGGAGCAGTTCCCGCGCGCGCTTGATCCGCAGCGCGTTGAGGTAATCCATCGGCGGGACGTTGGTGATCTCGACGCAGTAGTTGGCGAACTGGGTGCGGCCGAGACCGCAGGCCTCGGCCATGGCGTCCAGGGTCCAGGGCGCGCCGAGATGGCCGGTGAGCCCATCGAGGAACATCGCAACGGTGCGCCGCGAGGACGTCAGATATTTGTCGAGCGGCACCGGCCGCTCGCGGAGCAGCGCCAGCACCTCGAGCAGCGTCGCGTTGATCTGCAACTTGAGGCGAGACATCGCGGCGCCATCGTCATTCTGCTGGATCAACACGGCGAGCGCGTCGAAGGCATCGCGCAGCGGCCCGTTGGCGCGCCACACCGGTTGTTCGTTGGCCTGCAGCAGTGTTGTTAGTTCGAAGATTTCGGAGCGCGACAGAAGCAGCCACTTCGGCCATTGCCATTCCTGATTCGGGCGACGAACGCCGACGTCGAGAATGATCCAGTGCACCCGCGACGCGGGGATCACCGGGAAGCCCACCCGGTGGCGCTGCCACGGGCGTGTGACCGTCAGGTCGCCCGGCTCCAGACTGTAACGATTGTCGCCGACGCCGAAACCGACATGGCCGCGCGAAAGGAAGGTGAACTCGATGCCCTCGTTGCGGTGCCAGTCGAGAGCGAAGGTCTGGTCGCGCGAGGCATCCCAGAATCCGGCCGTCTTGAGCTCCGGCATGACGCCTCGCGGCAGGCGTTTCCCGGGATAGCTGCCGCGCGCCAGAGCGTGCATCTCGATATCGCCCGCCTCCGTCGCCGCACTCAGCGGACGGCAGGTGTCAGCGTGAAAAACCGTCAGATCCTCGAAATAGCTGGCGACCACCGCTTCCTCCCGACGTTCAATATTTACCGCCAGCATATCGTGGAAGATCGGAGGGGAGCAATGCCGCTAGCGTAGCGTTGATGCCTCGCGCCAGACGAGGCTCTCGGGGAGGAAGTGAACGTGCGCTCCGTCGTCTGCTACGGCGACTCCAACACCTGGGGTTACGCGACAGTTCCGCGGCCGGACGGCCGCTATGCCCCCGATGAGCGCTGGCCGGGGATCGTGCGGCGCGAACTCGGAGCGGACTGGCTGGTGATCGAGGAAGGTCTCGGCGGCCGCACGACGGTCAACGACGACCCGGTCGAAGGGATCGAGAAGAACGGCCGGACGTACCTGCTTCCCTGCCTTCTCACACACCGGCCGATCGACGTGTTCGTGGTGATGCTCGGCACGGTCGATCTCAAGGCGCGCTTCAACAAGACCGCGTGGGAAATCGCCGCGGGAGTCGGCGCGCTGGTCGGCCTCGCGAAATCAGCGGCGGTCGGCCCGAGCGGAACCAGCCCGGAAATCATCGTCGTCTGTCCGCCACCGACGCTGACCGACCTCAAAGGGTTCAGCGAGCTCTTCACCGGGGCGCATGAGAAGTCGCAGCTTCTGGCACGCCACTACAAGGCGATGGCGGCGGAGGTCGGTGCGCACTTCCTGAACGCGGGGGACATCGTGAAATCAAGCGCCGTCGACGGATTTCATCTCGACCCGCCGGACCATGTGGCGCTTGGGCGCCGCATCGCCGCCGAAATCAAGCGCATCGGCAAGACCTGATGGCCACGAGCACGCAAAGAGCAGCCGC
>JBEHXS010000034.1:0-18854 GCA_048498575.1 Pseudomonadota bacterium | reverse complement strand
GGCACGCCGAAAACGGTGGCGCGGCCAAGCGCCACGAACGACGCCGGCAACTGATTGTACGAGGTGCCGCGCGACAGGCCGAGCATGGCGCCGAAGTAGGCGGCGGCGAGCGCCAGGCTGACGATGAACGGGTTGATGCCGGTGCGCACGATGACGATGCCCTGGACGCCGCCGGCGAGGCTGCCGAAGGCGACGCCGAGGACCGCCGCAACGCCCCAGGGCAGGCCGATGACCTGCATCAGCCAGCCAACGGCGAGACCGACCATGGCGCCGATCGCGGTGAGCGCGAGATTGAACTGGCCGACCGACAGCACGGCGAGCTGCGCCAGTGCGACGATGCCGGTGACGGCGAGCGTGAAGCTGAGGGAGCGGAGATTGTAGGCCGAGTAGAAGGCGGGAGCGCCGACGGCGAGCGCGCCGCAGATGACGATCAGGGCGACGGCGACGCTGGCCAGATCCCAGCGCACGAAGCCGAACCAGGCGCGGCGGCCCAGCGTGAGCGGCGGCCGTGGCTGGTTTGTCGGCTCATTGGTGGCAGCGGAGTCTGCCGTCATCCTCGCATCCTACAAAAGAAAGAGAGGGCAGCAGAAGACCGCTGCCCTCCCCCGTGCGGGAGGCCCGTTCTAGTTCGGACAGGCGAAGTATTTGTCCTTCCAGTCCTTCTCAAGACCGGCGGTCACGTTCGACAGTTCCTGCGCCTGCGTGGCGAGGTTGTCCTTGGTGATGTAGAGGAGGCCGGTGTTGATGTAGAAGTCCGTCCCCTTGTAGGTGCAGCCGTCGGTGAGCAGCTTCAGCGACAGGGTCGCGAGGTAGCCCATGGCGTAGACGTTCTGCGCCATCGTGCCGGTGGCGTAGCCATCCTTGATGGCATCGAGGATGACCGGGAAGTTGTTCAACCCGACATACTTGATGTCCGTGATGTTGGCCTTGCGCAGCTCGTTGGCGATGACGTCGGTGGCGATGCCCGAGGTCGAGATGATGCCGTTGATCTCACCCTTGTGAGCGGCCATCACGTTCGAGACGCCGGTCTGCGCGGCATCCGGACCGGCATCCATGCCGACCACGTCCTGCAGAAGCTTGATCCCCGGATATTCCTTCGCGGCGGCGGCGACGCCGTCGATCGAATTCTTGGTGTTGGTGTCTTCCGGCTGGCCGGTGAAGTGCACGACGTTGCCCTTGCCGCCCATGGCATCGAACAGATGCTTGGCGCCCTGATAGGCAAGGTCCTTGGTGTCGGTGGTCAGGCAGAATAGCGAGGGGCTGGGCTGCGCCGGGCAGCCGGCGATGGAGACGACGGGAATGCCGGCGTCCTTCAGCTCCTGGATCTTCTGGTTCGCCGCGACCGGATCATCCGGCTGGTAGGCGAAGCCGTCGAAGCCCTTGGCGACGTAGCTGTCGATGATCGCGTTCTGCTCGACGATGTCGAACTTCTGCGGCATCGTGAACTCGGGCACCGGCGAGATGTTGTACTTCTTGGCCGCGTCGGCGATGGCGCCCGGAATGGGCGCGTATACCGGGTGGACCAGCGCTCCCATCAGCAGAAACTTGTAGTCCTTGGCATGCGCCGGCATAGCGAATGCCGCGGCGAGTGCCGAGGCTGCCAGCAATGTCTTCGTCCACTTCATCTTGGACTCCTCCCTGGAAAATGCGGCAGGTTCGCCGCGCGTTGTTTAAGCCTCCGCGGGTGGGAAGCGTTGGTCGAGCTGGTAAAGCGTGCGCTCGGCAAGCCATCCGCCTTCGTCACGTGCCTTGACGAAGTCTTTGGTGTGGGCGGCGTCAGCGTGTGTCTGGAAGTCGTCGGGGCCGCGGAACACCTCGTACATGACGAAGGTGCCGGGATCGGTCCGCGACTGGTTGACGTCAAAGCGCAGGCAATTCTTTTCCTGACGCAAACACGTCTCCGCGTGCCGGAGCACGCGCACGCGGAAAGCCTCAATATGCTGCGGATGGATGCGGTAAACGGCGACGTTCACGAACACGACTGGTTCCTCCCGGCAAACAAGCCGCCGGGCTCGGCAGCTTGCCGAAGGTGCCAGCGGCTAGTTCACTGATTAATATACTTCACCGTATTTGAACTTTGGTCAAGCGGAACCTGAGCGCCGACGTGTCCCATATGCGTGGAAAGCTCGGCCGCGGCATCCCGCAGAACCGAGCGCGCGTCGTCCATGCCGGAGGACAGATCGGTGCGGAGCAGGAACGGCATGGTCATCGCCGCCACCGCCCGCCCCTCGACGTCGAAGACCGGAAAACTGAAGTTGTAGACGCCGGAGATCTGCAGGCTCGGCATCTCCTCGAAGCCCTGCATGCGAATGATTTCGAGGCGCCGCAGCAGGTCGCCCTCGGGGATCAGCTCGCCGGACTTCACCTTCGCCGCGGCAAGCATGCGCAGCGTCTCCTCGGGCGACTGGAAGGCCAGGAGAATGCGGCCCGACGCCGTCAGGTAGACGTCGCGGCGGGTCCCCGGCTTGACGAAATATCCTGAATCTTCAAGGGCATCGACCTGAGCCAGGACCAGCGCTTCGCCATCGTCGAAGATCGAAAGATGGATAGACTGGTGGGCCTTGATGGCGGCCGAGCGCATGATCGGCAGGGCCAGGCCAATCATCCGGCGCGTCGGCGGATGCTGATGGGAGAGCTCGAAAAGCTTGGAAGTCAGCGAGAACAGGTTGTTGCGCGGATCGACGCTGATGTAGCGACGCCTTTGCAGGCAATCGAGCATGCGGAATATCTGGCTGACCGAGCAGCCCAGCGCCTCCGCCAGCCCGGCCCGCGAAACGCCGAGCTCGCTCTGCGAGAGCGCCTCGAGGATATCGAGCCCGCGTTCGAGCGCCGGGACGCGGTAGCGGGTTTCCGGCTCGCCGGCTTCCCATTGTGCCTCGGGGTCCACCACCTGGGTGCCTGTTGCCATGGCGCCAACCTCACATCTTTTCCGGTTTCTTACGCCTGAAAGTGGTCACTACCCTTGGACGCCCGCCAGTGTTCATATATAACGCGTCTTGTTTCTATGTGAAGGAACGTCCGCTCGTGCCGAGCCAGCTCGACCACCACGAATCTCCTGCACAATATGCATCCGCCGTTCCGGGCGCAGTATTTTTCGTGGGCGACAGCATCACCTTCGGCTGGCGCGACGAGGACGTGGGCGGCTGGCCGACACGCCTGATCACGGACGTCCTCAGCCCGCATTCGATCACCGCCTACAACCTCGGCGTTCGCGGCGACACCTCGCGCTCGATCCTGGAGCGCTGGCAGGACGAGGTCGACCGGCGCCGGCAGGCGCATCATTCCGTCATCGTCTTTGCGTTCGGCGCCAACGACGCCAAGCTCTTCCCCACCGGCGAGCCTTTCGTGCCGCTGGCCGAAACCCGGCACAACACCGCCGAGATATTGCAGGCGGCGCGGCGCGATCATGTCGTGCTGCTGGTCGGCCCGGCGCCGATCGACGAAGCGGTGCTCGGCCGCGTCCTCAATCCCGCCGGCGCGGTGCCCGTGCCGACCAATCGCCAGGTCGAGACGGTTTCGGCGATCCTCGAGGAGGAGGCGGCGCGCGCCGACGTTCCCTACTTCGATCTCGTCCATCGCCTCGCCAGGGAGAAAGACTGGTTCGCGGGATTGCGCGAGACCGACGGCATCCATCCGCCGGCGCGCGGGCACGACATGATCGCCGCGCTGATCGGGGCGTGGAAGCCGTGGGCGGACCTGTTCAAGGCGGACGGGGCGCCGTGACACCGCCGGACATCGGCGCCGAGATTCGCGGCCGGCGCATTCTGATCACAGGCGCGAGCTCCGGCATCGGCGCGGCGGTGGCCGAGCACTTCGGCGCGCACGGCGCGCGCATCTGCGTTCACTACAATGCCAACCGCACGGGTGCCGAGGCGGTCGCAGCGGCAATCACCTCTGCCGGCGGCGAAGCCATCGCCGTTCAACGCAACCTGACGGAGCGCGGCGCGCCGGCTTCGCTGGTGGCCGACGCCGCCGATGCGCTCGGCGGTCTCGACCTGCTGATCAACAACGCCGGCGACATGCTGGAGCGACGTTCGCTGGAAGAAATCAGCGACGACGACCTCGACGCCATGATCGATCTCAACATCCGCCCGACGGTGCGGGCCTCGGCGGCCGCGATCCCGCTGCTCCGCGCAAGCCAGGGTTCGATCATCAACGTCAGCAGCATCAGCGCCCACAGCGGCGGATCGAAGGGCGGCAACCTTTACGCCGCGTCGAAAGGCTTCATCGCCACCTACACGCACGGCCTGGCGCGCGAGCTGGCGCCGGAAAAAATCCGCGTGAACGCGGTGGCGCCGGGGATCATCGACACGCCGCTGCACGCCCGCCGCACGCCGCCACAGCTATTCGAGAAGTTTCCGAGCGCCATTCCCATGGGGCGCGTCGGGCTTGCCGGCGACTGCGTCGGCGCGTTTCTCTTTCTCGCGTGCCCGAGCCTCAGCGGCTACCTGACCGGGCAAATCATCGAAGTGAACGGCGGCCAGTACATGGCCTGAGGCGGGCCGCCGCACATCCCGGCACCGACCTCGACAGGGAGAAGCACGCCGATGGCCCGCATCGTCCGCGTTACAGGGCTGATGGTCGACCTCAAGCCGAAGGTGAAACGCACCGACGCCATCCAGTCGTTCGTCAGCCAGGAGACGCCGATCATCCGCATTGAGGACGCCGATGGCGTCGTCGGCACCGGCTACGCCTACACCATCGGCACGGGCGGCCCCTCGGTGATGAAGCTCCTCGAGCGATCGCTGGCGCCCGCGCTCCTTGGCCGCGACGCCGAGACGATCGAGAAGATCTGGCGCGACCTCCTGTTCCTGACGCATGCCACGTCGGTCGGCGCGATCACGTCGCTGGCGCTCGCGGCCATCGACACGGCGCTCTGGGACCTGCGCTGCCGCCGCGCCAACCTACCGCTCCACCTCGCCGCCGGCGGCGCGACCGACAAGGTGCGCCTCTACACGACCGAAGGCGGCTGGCTGCACCTCAGCACCCAGGCGCTGGTCGAGGACGCGCTGGCCGCGAAAGCCGGCGGATTCGGCGGCTGCAAGATCAAGGTTGGCCGCCCGATCGGCGAGGACGTGGCGCGGCTTGCCGCCGTGCGCGAGGCCGTCGGCACCGGCTTCGAAATCTTCACCGACGCCAACCAGGCCTTCACCGTCGACGAGGCCGTGCGCCGTGCCCGCCACTACGAAGCAGCCGACATCGGCTGGCTCGAGGAGCCGCTGCCCGCCGACGACATCGACGGGCACGTCCGGCTGAGCGCGTCCACGAGCACGCCGATCGCGGTCGGCGAAAGTCTCTACAGCGTCTCGCACTTCCGCGAGTATCTGCAGCGGCGGGCGTGCTCCATCGTTCAGGTCGACGTGGCGCGCATCGGCGGCATCACGCCGTGGCTTAAGACGGCGCACCTCGCCGAAAGTTTCAACGTCGCGGTCTGCCCGCACTTCCTGATGGAGTTGCATGTGGCGCTGTCGTGCGCCGTGCCCAACGGGCGGTGGCTGGAATACATCCCGCAACTGGACAGCCTGATCAGCCGCCCGATGACAATCCGCGATGGCTATGCGGTGCCCTCGCCGGAACCCGGTCTTGGCATCGACTGGGACTTCGACCGCGTCGGCAAGGCGACCGTGGCGGGCTCCTCATTCGAGGTGCGCGTGTAGCGACGCCGAAAGGGTCCCGGTGGCGCCGGTGATGGCGTTAGGGCCGTGCTCGCCGCGCGCGAAGGATCAGCCGGAGCCGCTGGCGTTCATTACTCCGCGAATGGTCGCAAGCGAGGTCTCGGGCCGCCCGTATTCCGGCGGCCTGAGGACGCCGCCCATGAAGACGTGGCCGCGACGGCTCCGCATGGCGCTCTCGACCGGCTCGAGCGCGGCGAAGTGAATCTCGCGCGGCGCTGCCTCGGCCACGATGCGCGCCACGTTGCGCACGGTTATGCCGCCGCCCGGCATGATGACGATGCGGTCGCCGGCGCGGCCGATGAGCTCGCGAATCAAGGGCAGGCCCTCCAGCACGCTCTCCTCCTGCCCGGAAGTAAGCACGCGATCGACGCCGAGGCCGATCAGGGTCTCCAGCGCCGCGCACGGATCGGCCGCCATGTCGAAAGCGCGGTGGAAGGTAACGGACAACGGCCGGGCGAGCTCGATCAGGCGCCGGGTGCGGGCCTCGTCTACGGTGGCATCGGGGCGGAGCAGGCCGATGACGACGCCATCGGCGCCTTCCGCCTTCGCCGCCTCGACGTCGGCTTCCATCACCGCGAACTCATCGTCGTCGAAGAGGAAATCGCCGCCGCGCGGGCGGATGATGACGTGCAGGCCAATGCCGCCGACCGCGCGCGCCCGCCGGATCATGCCGCGGCTCGGCGTAATCCCGCCCTCGAGCAGGTCGGCACATAGTTCGACGCGGTTGGCGCCGGCTGCTTTTGCCGCGGCGACACCCGCAATGGAATCCACGCAGATCTCGTAGAGCATCCCGCCCCCTATTTCACCGCACCCGAGGTGATGCCGCGCACCAGGCTGCGCGAGAAGATGATGTAGAGGATGACGATCGGCGCAAGCGACAGCGACAGTGCCGACAGGACCGAGTTCCAGTCGGTCACGTACTGGCCGATGAATTGCTGCACGCCCAGCGTAACCGTTTGCGTCTTCTGGCCGGGGGCCAGGATCAGCGGGAACCACAGGTCGTTCCAGATCGGAACCATCGTGAATACCGCAACCGTGGCGACGGCCGGCCGAATCAGCGGCAGGATCACGCTCCAGAAGATGCGGTATTCGCTGGCGCCGTCGATGCGCGCCGCGTCGCGCATCTCGCGCGGTATCTGCTGGATGAATTCGCTGAGGATGAAGATCGCCAGCGGCAGGCCGGTCGCGGTGTAGACCAGGACCAACGCCAGCAGCGTGTTCGCCAGGTTCAAGCCGACGATGATCTTCAGGATGGCGACAGTGCCAAGCCGGATGGGCACCATGATGCCGATTGCGAGGTAGAGGCCGAGCGCGGTGTTACCGCGGACGCGATATTCGGTGAGCGCCCACGACGCCATGGCGCCGAACAGCAGCACCAGCGCCAGCGACACCACGGTAACGACGATGCTGTTGGCGAAGTAGAGAAGGAAGTTGGCCTTGCTGAAGACGGAATCGTAGCCGATCAGGCTGAAGGTGCCCGGCAGCGGCGGCCGCAGCGGCGCGCCGAAGATGGCGGTGCGCGACTTGAACGAGTTCATCACGACCAGCACGACGGGGAAGACGGCGAGCAACGCGTAGAGAACGAGCGCCGCGTGAACCGCGATGCGTGCCGGGCGCGGACGAACCATCGCCGGCATCAGAAGGCATGGCGGCGCAATCGCCGCTGCACACCGAAAAGAAAGACCAGGACGCCGGCGAGGATGATCACCAACATCATCGTGGCGACGGTGGCGCCCATGGTCGGGCTGCCGGGCTGGAGCTGATAACCGAAGAAGGTGCGGTAGAAGAACGTGCCGAGAATATCGGTGGCGAAGTTCGGTCCCGCGATGGCGCCCTTGATCGTGTAAATCAGGTCGAAGGCATTGAAATTGCCGACGAATGTCAGGATCGCCACCACGCCGAGCGTCGGCAGGATGAGCGGCAGCTTGATCTGCCAGAAGATGCGCCACGGACCGGCACCGTCGACGGTCGCGGCATCGACGAGGTCATCGGGGATGCCGAGCAGCGCGGCATAAATCAGCATCATCGGGATGCCGACGAACTGCCACACGGAGATGAGCGAGACGGTGACCAGGGCGGTGCCCTGCAGCCCGAGCCAGGGAGCAAACCAGCCGCCGAGATGGATGGCGACGAGCGCCCCCTTGGTGATGCCCCAGAGCGGCGACAGGATGAGCTGCCAGGTGAAGCCGACGATGACCACGGACAGCATCGTCGGCAGGAAAAGGATCGTGCGGTAGATGCTGCGGCCGGTGAGGGACGGCAGGCTGAGCAGCACCGCCAGCGCCAGCCCGATCGAGTTCTGCACCACCATGTGGATGATGAAGAAGACGACGTTGTTGCGGAAGGCATTCCAGAACGGCCCCGCCCAGCGCGCATCGGTAAGCAGCGTGATGAAATTGGAGAAGCCGGTGAAGTGCGTCACGCCGTTGGCGTCGGCCGCATAGAGGCTGAGGCGCACCGTGTCGATGAGCGGGTAGATGGAGAAGACGGTGTAGATGATCGCGGCTGGCGCGAGGAAGACAAGAACGTGCGTCGACCACGGGACAGCGTCGCGCGTGTCGACCTTTGCCGTACCTGCGGTCTCAGCCATTGCGACCCCGTCGCCCCCGGCCCATCCAGCCAGACAAGAAAACCGCGCCCACCAACAAACGAAACTCCCGGCCGCCGATCATAGCGTCTGCGGCCGGGAGCGAAAGCATCAGGCGGGCGCGAGCGCCCGCCGGAACCGTTGTCCTAGCTCTTCGACGGGTGGTACCAGCTGTCCAGACCCTTCTGGATCTGATCGCCGGCAGCGGCCGGCGTCATCGTGCCGTTCATCACCTGCGAGGTCACGTTCCACAGTTCGTTCTCGACGTTCGGGGTCCCCCGCGACAGGATCTGGTACGAGTTGCGGAGCGTCGGCTTGCAGTTCGCCCGCCAGGAGAGGAACTGCGCGGCAACCGGGTCCTTGACCTCAACCTTGGCGTTGGAGAGCGGGAAGAAGCCGGGCAGGGCGTTGCCGTACACGGCGGCGAAGTCCGGCGAGGCCACCCAGCTCAGGAAGGTCTTGGCGGCAGCGGCGTTCGGCGACTTGGCGTTGAGGCCGATTGCGTGGTCAGCCTGGTCGCTGATGTAGCACTGGTCGCCGGCGTTCAGCACCGGCGGGGGGAAGGCCGCGAACTTGAGGTCAGCCTGCTTCTCGAAGGTCGGAATGTCCCACGAGCCGGCGGGGTAGATAGCCGCCTTGCCGAGCGTGAACAGGTTCTGGCTGTCGGCATACTTCTGCGCCTGGTAGCCGTCGCCCATATACGGAGCCCAGCTCGCCAGCTCGGCCCAGGTGTCGGTGTAGGGCTTGTCGGTGTACTTTTCCGTTCCGGCGATCAGCGCCTTGCGTCCGTCCTCACCCTTCCAGTAGGTGGGGCCGATGTTCTGGAAGCCCATGGTGGCGGACTCCCACTGGTCGGCAGTGCCCATGTCGATTGGCACGTATTTGCCGTCAGCCTTGATCTTGTCGAGGATGGCGTGGAAATCGGCGACGGTCGTCGGCGGCGTCAGCTTGAGTTCGTCGAAGATCGCCGTGTTGTAGATGAAGCCGTGGATGACCGAGGCCATCGGCACGCAGAACGTGGTCTTACCGTCGTCGGTCTGCCACGCCACTTTCGCGCTGTCCGGGAAGTTTTCCATGCCCGGCAAGTCGTTCAGCGACGCCAGGAAGCCCTTGTTATAGAGGTCGAGCGAGGCATCGAACGGCCGGCACGTAATGAGGTCACCGGCAGTGCCGCCGGCGAGGCGCGAGTTCACCGCTGCATTGTACTCGGTCGGCGCGGTCGGATTGAAGACGACCTTGATGTCCGGATGCGCCTTCTCGAAGGCCGGAATGATCTGGCTGTTCCAGAGATCGGCGTCGTCGTTGCGCCAGCTCTCGATCGTGATCGTGGTGTCGGCCAAAGCAATGCCGCTCAGTGCCGACATTGCCAGGCTGAGGGCGCCGGTAATCGCCAGCCGCCTGGCAGTAAACAACCGTGCTTTCATTTCGTAAGCTCCCTGTTCACTTCCCGTTACGTCACAACGGCGACGGCTCATCCGTCACCGTATCTCTTCGCCCAGACGGAGGCCGTCCAGCGCCAGCCTGAGGTTACCCTTACTGCGCGTCAGCTTGCGGCGCGCTTCATCCGGCTCCACGCCGTGCGCGATCAGGACGGCGAGCTTCACCGACTTGCCGGCGCGCTCGAGAGCGGAGGCAGCTTCGCCTTCCGGGCAGCCGGCGATGTGCATGACCGTGGCGATGGCGCGGCGCTCGAGCTTGGCGTTCTCGACGCGCAAATCGACCATCATGCCGTCGTAGATCGCGCCCAGCCGGATCATCACCAGCGTCGAGAGCATGTTGAGCACCGCCTTCTGCGCAGTGCCGGCATTCATGCGCGTCGAGCCGACGATGACTTCGGCGCCGGTCTCGACAACGATCGGAAAATCGACGGCAGCGACCAAGGGCGAACCGGGGTTGTTGGCGACGCCGACGGTGAGAGCGCCGGCGGCGCGGGCGGCGCTCGCCGCGGCGACTGTGAAGGGGGTGGCGCCACTTGCGGCGACGGCGATGACGCTGTCCGGGCGCCCGGTCTGCAGCCGGGCGATCTCAACGCGGCCATGCTCCGCGTCATCCTCGGCGCCGCCCGCGATACCGGGCTTGAGCAGCGGGCCGTTTGCAAGAACGAGCGCCACGCGCTCGTCCGGCCAGCCGAATGTGCCGCCGAGCTCCATGCCGTCGAGCGCCGCGATCAGGCCGGACGATCCGGCGCCGACATAGATGAGACTGCCGGAGGGTCCGCTGCGGGCAGCGACGGCCTCGGCGGCGACGGCGATCTGCCCATGCGCCGCCCGGACGGCGTGGACGGCGTGTTCCTGGCCATCGGAAAACGCGGCGAGGATCGCCTCGCTAGGCCAGCTATCGAGGCCACGGTAGCGCGCGGTGATCGCTTCGGTCGTCGCCATCGTGTCGATGCTTCCGATCCCGTTCAAGGCCGCACTGATATTAAATTGGTATCATATTTCCGAGCGGGGACAAGCGGCAAAAAGCCGGCAGCGCGACGACGACAATAAGCTATTGATTCGGCTTATATTGGGCGGTTTCTGGAGCATGCCAGTGCCGGCAGCATGCCTTCAAATCGAGCAGCTTGCAGCGTCGTTTTGCAGTTGGATTTGAAGTGGCATTATAGTATGCGTCTGCGGCCGGCGGCCGCCGCAAATCGGAGACGCCGCCTTCCTTGACGAGGCTCACGCCGTGCTCGAGCAGACGCAACGACGGGACCAGGCAGCTCTCCTCGACGGCTCGCGCCCAACTCCGCTCTACCTGCAGCTCCAGCGCGTCATCCAGACCTGGCTCGGCGAAGGCCGGCTGAAGGCGGAAGAGGCGCTGCCCAGCGAACGGGACCTCGCGCAGCAGCTTGGCATCTCGCGGGTAACGGTACGCAAGGCGATCGCCGGCCTCGTCGACAAGGGCATCCTCGTCCAGCGCTGGGGCTCCGGCACGTTCATCGCGCCGACGCCGCGCGTCGAGCAGCCGCTGTCGCGCCTGTCGAGCTTCACCGACGACATGCAGGCGCGCGGACTGACACCGAGCGCGCGCGTTCTGGAACGGACAAGCGGGCCGCCCTCGCCGGCCGAGGCGATGGCGCTCGGCCTCTCGCCGGGCGATCAGGTAAGCCGCCTGCGCCGTCTGCGTCTTGCCGGCGACACGCCGATGGCGATCGAACACGCGGTGATCCCGGCGCGCTACCTGCCCGACCCCCACATCGTCGACCAGTCGCTTTATGCAGCGCTCAACGCACGCGGCCACTCGCCCCGCCGGGCGCTGCAGCGCCTGCACGCCGTGCTGCTCGACGAGGACCAGGCGAGCCTGCTCGACGTCGTCGCCGGCAGCCCGGCGCTCTACATCGAACGCCGCTCGTTTCTGGAAGGCGGCGAGCCGATCGAATTTACGGCCTCCTACTACCGCGGCGACGCGTACGATTTCGTCGCGGAGCTTTCCATCGGGCAAGGCGGTTGAGCGTGGCCGGGACACTGATGCTGGCGGAAGCGCGCGAGGCGCCGGCCGCGGCGGCGCGCGCCATCGCCGCCAACGGCGCCACCTGCCGCGCGCTCGCCGCCCGCCTCGTCGCGAAGCCGCCGCGTTTCGTCGTGACGTGCGCCCGCGGCAGCTCGGACAGCGCCGCCACCTACGCCAATTATCTGATCGAGCTTGCGCTGGGCATCGTCGTCGCTTCCGTCGGTCCTTCGGTCAGCTCGATCTATGGCGCCCGCCTCGACATGCGCGACGCGCTGTTCATCGCGATCTCGCAATCCGGGCGCAGCCCCGACCTGCTCGCGCTGGCCGAGACGGCGCGGCGCGACGGGGCGCTGACGGTCGCAATCGTCAACGATGAAACCTCGCCGCTCGCCGGTGCCGTCGAAATCGTGCTCGCGGTGCAGGCCGGACGCGAGCAGAGCGTTGCCGCAACGAAATCGTATCTCGCGTCGCTCGCCGCGATCCTGCAACTCGTCGCCGCGTGGCGCGACGATGCCGCCCTCGTCCGTGCCGTCGCCGAGTTACCCGAGGCGCTGGAGCATGCTGCCGCCGCCGACTGGCAGGCGGCGCTTCCCCTGCTCGCCGGGGCCGAGCATCTCTACGTCGTCGGCCGTGGCGTCGGATACGCCGCCGCGCAGGAGGCCGCGCTCAAGCTGAAGGAAACCTGCGGGCTCCATGCCGAGGCGATCAGCGCGGCGGAACTCATGCACGGGCCGCTCGCCCTGGCGGGCCCCGTCTTCCCGGTATTCGCGATCGGCCAGGACGACGCCGCGCTGCCGGCCCTCCGCGACCTCATCGCGACGGTCGCCGCGCAGGGCGCACCCGTGGTGACCGCAGCGCCCGTCAGCGGCTGGCCGGGCCTGACGCTTCCGGTCGCGCGGCAGCACCCCTTCGTCCAGCCGATCGCCACCATTCAGAGTTTCTACGTTCTGGCCGAGGCGGCGGCGCGCGCCCGCGAGCGCGATCCCGATCGCCCGCAGCATCTCCGCAAAGTCACGGAGACGGTGTGATGGCGGCGATTGCACTCAGCGGCGCACGCATCTTCGACGGCTCGCGCCTGCTCGACGGGCATGCGGTTGTTGTCGACGGCGGCCGCATCGCCGCTGTTGTCGCTGACCGCGACCTGCCGGCCGGCGCGTCGCGCCGCAAGGTAGCGGGCCTCCTCGCCCCTGGTTTTATTGATTGGCAGGTCAACGGCGGCGGCGGCGTTCTCTTCAACGAAACGACATCGGTGGACGGCATCGCTGCCATCGGCGCTGCGCACCGGCGGTTCGGCACGGTCGCTTTCCTGCCGACGCTGATAACCGACAAGCGGGAGAAGATGAGCCAGGCGCTTGCCGCGACGGCGACTGCGCTGGCCGCGAAGATTCCCGGCGTCGTCGGCGTGCATCTCGAGGGCCCCTTCCTCAATCCCGAGCGCAAGGGCGTGCACGATCCGCGCCTCATGCGCCCGATCGACGAGGACGACATCGCGGCCATCACCAGGGCGAGGGCCGGGCGGATCGTCATGACCGTGGCGCCGGAGAAGGTGCCCTCGCCCACCATCGCAAGGCTTTCCGCCGCCGGCGTAGTGCTTTCGGCTGGCCATACCGCGGCGAGCTATGACGCCATACGGAACGCCCGGAAGGCAGGCCTGACGGGCTTCACGCACCTTTACAATGCGATGCCGCCGCTCGCCGGGCGCGAGCCCGGCCCGGTCGGCGCCGCGCTCGACGACGACGACGCGTGGTGCGGCCTCATCGTCGACCTGCACCACGTCTCCGCCGCGAGCCTGCGCATCGCCATCGCGGCGCGCGGCTGGCAGCGCATGACGCTGGTCACCGACGCCATGCCGACGGTGGGCTCGTCCGAAACGGAATTCACTCTCCTCGGCCGCATCGTGCGACGCCGCGACGGCACGCTGAAGACGGAAGACGGCACGCTCGCCGGCTCCGACCTCGACATGGCGAGCGCGGTTCGCAACACGGTGTCGGCGCTCGGGCTGCCGCTCGAGGCGGCGCTCCACATGGCGTCGCGCGCGCCGGCCGAGTTCCTCGGGCTCGGCAAGGAGCTGGGACGGATCGCGCCCGGCTACCGGGCAAGTCTCGTGCTGCTGGACGACCGGCTCGGGGTAGCCGAGACCTGGATCGACGGCGTGCCGTCCACCGAAACCGCGGGAGCGATAGCATGACGGCGAAGCGCGTCCTCGTCGTCGGCCTCGGCAGCATGGGCATGAGCCACGCGCTGGCCTACACGCGCATCGACGGCTTCGACGTCGCGGCGGTGTGCGAGCGCAACATCGCCCGCCGGCAGCTGCCACCGGCACTCGCGGGGGCGGAGCGGTTCACCAGCTTCGAGGAGGCACTGGCCGCGACGCAGCCCGACGTCGTTTCCATCAACACCTGGTCGGACACCCACGCCGAGTATGCGATCAAGGCGATGGAAGCCGGGGCGCATGTCTTCGTCGAGAAGCCGCTTGCTTCTACCGTCGCCGATGCCGAGCGTGTCGTCGAGGTGGCGCAGCGAACGGGCCGCAAGCTCGTCGTCGGCTACATCCTCCGCCACCATCCGTCGTGGACGCGCTTCGTCGAACTCGCCCGCACGCTCGGCACGCCGCTGGTGTTCCGCATGAACCTCAACCAGCAATCGAGCGGCCTGCAATGGGAAGCCCACAAGCGGCTGCTCGAAAGCCTGTCGCCGATCGTCGATTGCGGCGTGCACTACGTCGACGTCTGGTGCCAGATCACGCGCGCCGCCCCTACCAGCGTGCATGCGGTCGGGGCGCGGCTCGCCGACGATATCGCTCCGGGCATGTACAACTACGGCCACTTCGAGGTGACCTTCGCCGACGGTTCGGTCGGCTGGTACGAGGCCGGCTGGGGCCCGATGATGAGCGAGACGGCCTTCTTCGTGAAGGACGTGATTGGACCGAAGGGCTCCGTCTCCATCGTCATGGCGGAGACCGACAGCGCCGCCCGCTCGGCCGATATCAATACCCACACCAAGACCAACCAGATTCTGATCCACCACGCCGAGCTCGCCGCCGACGGCTCGCTGGCGCGCGCCGACCTACGCGAGTCGACCAGCGACGAGCCCGATCACGACGCGCTCTGCGAGCGCGAGCAGCGCTTCCTGCTGAAGGCGATCGACGAGGATCTCGACCTTGGCGATCACATGGCCGACGCGGTGAAGAGCCTGCGCATCGTGCTCGCCGCCGACGAGTCCGTCCGCACCGGACAGGTGGTCAGGCTATAGCGGCGGCCGTCACGAGACGAAAAGCGCGATGGCCTCGCCGGTCGCGGGGTCGAAGAGGCGGATCGCCTGCGGGTCTAGGACGAACTGGCGAATTTCGCCCTTGGCTACCCGCGAGTTCGGGTCGAGCCGCGCGGTGATGCGCTGTTCGCCGAGCCTTGCGAGGACAAGCTTTTCCGGTCCGGTGAGCTCCACCAGCTCGACCGTCGCGGTGACCGCGAAAGGCTCGCCCGGCACCGCGAGACGGATCGACTCCGGCCTGACGCCGAGGGCGACCACCCTGCCCTCCATGCCGGCGGATCGCGCGCTATCGACTGCCACGGACGCCCCGGTCCCTTCAAGCCGCGCTACCGTCTGGCCTTTATCGACGGCAAGCGTCGCGGGCAGGATGTTCATCGGCGGCGAGCCGACGAAACCTGCGACGTAGAGATTGGCCGGGTCGCGATAGATGGTCTCCGGATCGGCCAGCTGTTCGATGCGGCCCTCGCGCATGACCGCGATACGGGTAGCCAGCGTCATCGCCTCGATCTGGTCGTGGGTGACGTAGACGATGGTCGAGCCTAGGAGTTCGTGCAGGCGCTTGAGCTCGACGCGCATCTCGGCGCGAAGCTTGGCGTCGAGATTGGAGAGCGGCTCGTCGAACAGGAAGATCGCCGGGTTGCGCACCAGCGCCCGGCCGATGGCGACGCGCTGGCGCTGGCCGCCGGAGAGCTCGGCCGGCCGCCGCTTGAGCAGCGTCGTGATCTGCAACGTCTCGGCGACACGCTGCACGGCCGCGATGCGCTCGGCCTTCGGCACGCGCCGCATCTCGAGGCCGAAGCCGATGTTCCGGGCGACGTCGAGGTTCGGGTAAAGCGCATAAGACTGGAACACCATGGCGATGTCGCGGTCCTTGGGATGGACGCCGATCACCGAGCGTCCGCCGATGCGGATGTCGCCGGCGCTGGGCTCGAGCAGGCCGGCGATGCAGTTGAGCAACGTGGACTTGCCGCAGCCGGAGGGCCCGAGCAGCACCAGGAATTCGCCGTGCTCGAGTTCGAGGTCGATGCCCTTCAGGATATCGACGCGGCCGTAGGCTTTGCGCAGGCCGGAGATGACGAGATCGCTCATGGCTCAGCCCTTCACTCCCCCCTGCGTCAGCCCGGCGACCAGGGCCCGCTGCAGCACGACGCCGATGATGACCGGCGGCAGCGCGGCGAGCACGCCGGCGGTGGCGATCAGCCCGTAGTCGGTGATGCGCCCGCCGGCGAGATCGGCGACCGCGACGGTCAGCGTCTTGGCCCGTTCATCCGAGGTGAAAAGGAGCGCGTAGAAGAATTCGTCCCAGCCCACCATCAGCGCGAACAGGGCGGCCGTTGTGACCGCGGGGGCCGCCAGCGGCAAGGTCAGCCGGAGGAGGATCTGGTCGAGGCGGGCGCCATCGATCATCGCCGCGCTCTCGATCTCGCGCGGCACGCCGTCGAAGCCGGACTTGAGCAGCCACGCGGTGAACGGCGCGAGGATGGTGAGGTAGACGCCGGCGAGGCCGAAGACATTGTTGAGCAGGCCGAGCGCCTGCAGGCCCTTGTAGAGCGGCACCGACAGCGCGACGGCCGGCAGCATGTAGCTGCCGATGGCGATGTAGATCGACCACCCGACCTGGCGGTGGCGCGAGACCGCCCAGGCCGCCGGGATACCGACGATGAGCGCGCCGATCACCGCCATGCCGGAAACGACGAGCGAATTGCGCAGCGAGGAGAGGAAGGCCTCGCCGGCCGAGTGCGGCGATATGGTGAGCAGCTTGACGTAGCGCGAGAAATCGTAGGTCTCAGGCAGCCAGTGCAGCGGCAGCGAGCTCAGGTCGGAGGCGGACGAGATGCTCATGACAAGGAGCCACGCGAAGGGCGCAAGAATCAGCAGCCCGAGCACGACTGCCGCGACATAGACGAGGACGGTCTGGGCGAGCGGGCGCCGTTCCATCAGGCCCTCAAGGCATTGCGCCGGATCGCGGCGATGTAGACGGCGGCGAGCACCGTGACGATCAGCGTGACGATCAGCGCCATGGAGGCGCCGGAGCCGGCGCGGCCGAACGAAAACGCTTCCTGGTAGATGAGGATGGAAAGCGTGCGCGTCGTGTCGGCCGGCCCGCCGCGGGTCATCACCCAGATGATGTCGAAGACCTTGAAGGCCTCGATGGTGCGGAGCACGAGGGCGACCATCAGCGGCCCCGCCATGTAGGGCAACAACACGAAGCGGAAGCGCGCGAGCGCGCCGGCACCGTCGGCGATCGACGCCGATTTGATGTCGGCGGGCACCGTCTGCAGCGCGGCGAGCCCGATCAGGCCGACCAGCGGAAAATTCTTCCAGACGTCGGCGACGATGATCGAGACCATCGCGGTGCCGGGCTCGCCCAGCCACGACTGATAGGCGGGAATGATGCCGACCTGGGTGAGCAGCGCGTTAAGGGCGCCGTACTCGGGATTGTAGATCAGCCGCCACAACGTGGCGTTGACGATGGTGGGCAGCGCCCACGGCAGGATCATCAGCGCGCGCAAGGCCGTGCGGCCACGAAATCTCTGATCGAGCAGCAGGGCCGCGAGCACGCCCAGAACCATCTCGGCCGCGACAGAAGCGAGCGCGAAGATCGTGGTGTTGATGAAGGTGCTGGAAAAGGCGGAGCTGTGCAGCGCCTTGGCGTAGTTGGCGAAGCCGACGAAGTTACCGCCCGTACCGACGAGGCCGGCATCGGTGAAGCTGAGACCGACGGTATTGACCAGCGGCCAGCCGATGATCAGCACGATCACGGCGAGCAGCGGCGCCAGCAGCAGCCAGGCTCTCAGTGTCGTCCAGCGGCTTTCCAAACGGGCCTCGTCGCGGGAGAGGTGCCGACGGCAGTCCGGCGCGGCGGTGGAGGGTCCGGACGCCGGAGCGCCCGAACCCTGATTCGTCTCAGAGGCCGGAGTTGTCGGCCGCTTCCTTCAGCGCATCCTCGGGGGTCTCGGTGCCGAGCACAGCCTTCTGGATCGCGACCTGCAGCGCCTGCGACATCTGCTGGTACTTCGGCGTGAACGGCCGCGGGAACATCACCCCGAGGGCGGTCTTTGCCGCAGCGACCAGCGGCTCCTGGCCCTTGGTGACGGCGGGATCGTCGTAGGACGAGGCCCAGATCGGCAGGCTGAGCTGCGCGTACTGGTTCTGCACCGGCTGGCTGGTCATGTAGGTGATGTACTTCCACGCCGCGTCCGGATGCTGGCTGGTGGTCGTGATGCCGAGGCCCATCGAGCCGTTGACGCCGGAAGCCGTGCTGATGCCGTCGACGCCCGGGGCCGGCTCGACACCGACCTGGCCGGCGACCTTGCTGTCCTTCGGGTCATTGCCGAGGGCGTAGGCATAGGTCCAGTTCAGCATGAACGCCGCCTGGCCGTTCTCGAAGGCGTGGCGGACGTCTTCCTCCAGAAACTCCTTCGAGTTCGGGTTGGTGACGCCATCCTTCACCGTCTGCACCATGTACTGGAGGGCCTTCAGGCCGCCATCGGTCTGGAACGCCGGCTTGCCGTCGTCGCCGATGAACTTGCCGCCGAAGGCGTCGACCAGCGTGGCGTAGTCACACACGGCGGCTTCGGCCTGCGCCCAGCTCCAGGCGATCGGGTAGTCGACGATGCCCTTGTCCTTGATGATCTTGGCGTCGGCTTCGAGTTCGTCCCAGGTCTTGGGCGGATTGGCGATGCCGGCCTTCTGCAGCATGTCCTTGTTGTAGAACAGGTACTTGGTGTCGAGGATCCACGGCATGCCGTAGAGCTTGCCGTTGTACTCGGCGGTGGTCAGAGCGCCGGGCAGGATCTGCGACTTCACGTCGGGCGCGACGCGGTCGGTAACGTCGACGAGAACATGATTGGTGGCGAACTCCGCCGGCCAGATCACGTCGTAGA
>JBEHXS010000033.1:0-18924 GCA_048498575.1 Pseudomonadota bacterium | reverse complement strand
CCTCAACCGCCACGCTCCGCGCCGATGTCGTCAGGGTAGGGGTGGCGTACGGATTCTAGGGACGCTGCCGTTCAGCGCCTGTGAGTTCGCTCAGTGCCGCGTGCACCCTCCGCTTTCCCCGCGAAGGCGGGGACCCAGGGTGGCGGATTCCACCCGCGACCTCGGTACTCCACCGCCCGTCACCCCGGCGAAGCCGGGGTCCAGTAACCGCGAGAATTAGAAGCGTCCCGCTCGCCTCCGACGCTCACGCCACTTTCGCCGCGACCTCACCACTTGACCGCCCGTCGTGGCCGGGCTTGTCCCGGTCATCCAGGTCTTCTGCTTAGTCCAACGCTTTAAATCCCCACGATCGCAGTTCCGCGTTCGCTTTAGATTCAGAGCTACGTAGCTGAAACAAACTCAAGAGCCCCTGAACTTCGAATTTGATAGCCGACACTAATTCTGTCCCTGAGTCGCGGCCAAACGCTGGCGAATATTAGAAACGATCATCCTTATCCGTTCCACTGTTTCCGGTGTCAGGTCGGACATCTCGATTTCGCCCCTGTTCACCGCCGCCAAGAATTTGTATGCCAGTACTGGTTTGGACAATCCGGAATGTTTGACATACTCGCTATTCTTCCCGTCGAATTCTTCGGCGTCGATGGCGACGAATTTGCGAAAATCAACAGAAGAAAATACATCTTCAATCCCGTGACAACCATCTATTTTCCACATCTTTTGCTTCGCTGTTTCTGCGTCGTCACCGAAAAAATCTCTCTTTATACTGTTGTATACTGATCGACCTGTTGCTTCGTCGTCAACAACTACTATAAAATGTAGTCCCCATCCCAAAAACATGCTTGCAAAGGGCGCTATGTTATTCGCGCCTGTGAGAGCGAAGAAGTGTGCAGTTGACTGCTCTCCAGTAAGCTTCCAGAAAGCGAGCATGTAATGATGGGCGCTGGGCTCCTCCAGTAATACGTTGTTATATCGCCTAATAACTTGTTGCTGCGCCATATCGATGCCCATCGCTAATAGAATGGGCGAGAGAGTGTCTCTCGAGGCGGCGCCGAGTCGCTGTGCCGAGAAAATGATTGTAGGTCTGTCGCCGTCGTCACCCTCGCGTTGTACGGCAAGTATTCTATAAAGCTTATCATATTCAATCATTCTAGAGCTATGTGTCGAATAAATTATTGGTATCACATTGCTGAGCTTATTTATTAGACGTAGAACGTCTTCTTGGGCTCTTGAATGGAGATTTGCACCTGGCTCGTCGAGAAGGAATAGCCTTTTAGTTGCGTTTGATTGCTCGGTTGCTCGCATTTGCAAATAGAACGAAACAAACCACCTTACACCAAGACTTCTCTGCTTTGGATGAAGCTTAGTGGTGCCGTCAGATATCCAAAATTCTAAATGCGGAAGTCCGCTTTTACCTTGGACGTCAGCGCCGTAGTGAGAGTATCTGCATTCGAGGTCTAGTTGTTCGGTCTTGCCGATCGTTTGCGTCCAAAACGTGCGGAAGTCAGCGGTTAGTCTCTGGTTCGCGCGCTTCAGAAGTGTCTCTCTTGTTCGAGAGTCTCCTGCAGCGAGGTCCTCAAGTTTGAGTCCGGCCACCGTTAGAAAATTTTGGGCAGCCCGGTTCCCATCGCCAGATAAGACATATGCTCCAGTCTTTGCCTGCGAGACATCGATATGGTTCGGCAGCAGACCTGCGTTTTGCTCGAACAGCGTGACTTCGGGCGCCAGCTCGCCAACAATCTCAACGAAATCGGGTTCACCTAGGAATCTCGGAGCGATGGGTGGCGGGAGAGCGGTCGGGTCCGAGGCTGCTTCTCCGTCTTCATCTTGCTTCTCGACCGGAGGTTCGACGAACAGCGAAAGCAGGTTGTCGTCGTCTATCTCCCAACCGAAATCATAACCCGGTGGCGTACCGCGTCTCGGTTCAAACGTCGCTCGAATGGTGACAATATTTTCGACGTTACGAACAGTGGCGATTATCCGATTCCTTTGGCTTTCATCGATGCCCTTCAGCTTGTCTTCCAATTCCGCGGGTTCAAATTGGAAGCGCAGAAATATCTCGGGAAGAGGACTATCAATCCTGCAGTCGTCGGATGAGAGGCTGCCGTCAAAGGCCCGCGCCAAAGCCTCGAGAATCGAGCTCTTGCCGCTTTCATTTTGGCCGACCAGGATTGTTATGCCATCGTCAGACAAGCTGTGCCAGTCGGTATCCTCTATCGATCGGAAGTTTGTGACGCGGAAAGAATGAATGCGCATTTGTTCCTCGTCTATTGATTACGGTGCAGGCGCTAGGTTCAAAACTCTAGTCAGCTCGCTATTCAGATAGTGCGACGGACGTTTTCTATAGGCAAGGAAGTCCGACGAAGTTGTCTTCTGTTGGCGGCGCAGAACAATCTACACTTTGAGTGGCTTGGGACATGACTGGCGTGCATGAGTTTTCGTGCGGTGAGTTACGTTTTTCAGACCGGTAGGCCTCACAACAAATACTCCTCATGAATAAAGGTGCGCCAGATGAACAAGGCCCTGAACGACCTCGTTCGTCGCGCAGATTCCTGGCCGGACTTCGCCCAGGAAGAGCTGGCGCAGCTTGCGCGAGAAATCGAGGCCGAGGTGAACGCCGGTGTTTATTGGGCAACGCCTGATGAGTTGGCGGGAATCGACAGGGGGCTCAGTGACTCGGCCAACAGCCAGTTCGCCGATGCCGAAAAGGTCGAAGCGGTCTTCGCGAAACACCGCCGTTGATGCGGGTTGTCTGGACCGAGGCAGCGCTCGCCACGACTGACTTCCCACGGGCATAACGCCAAACTTATCCCCGGCACCCGCACCCACCCCATACTCCCACACGTCCATTCCCGGCCGAGGGTCGAGGACCGGTACCGTCCGGGCTTTCGGGGAGTGGAGCGGCGCCTGGCGCTGCCGGCAACGGACCGGCGCGTCGGGACGGCCAGTGCGACTGGGCCGAGGTCATAGAGGACCTCTGTCGCTGCGGGCGGCTTAAGGTCCGCCGCGCGTTATGCTTGCCGGAGGCAACTCCGACAGGCGGCCGGATCCGGAAAGGTCCGGCAGCGCGAGGCGGGGCGAAGTCCCGGCACGGGTCGAAAAGACGCCGCGCGGGCGCTCGAACGAGCGCCGACTAGGACTACCCGGACTGGCACTCGCATGAGCGCCCGCCACCCCTCGGACTCGCGTCCGGGGACACCGAACCAGGCATGACGCGGGCCGCAGGCGGCCGCGCGAACGATGGCGCTTGGCCTACGCCGCCTGTCGTCGCAGCAGCCGGAACAGCCGCCCGTCGATCGCGGCCAGCCCGATGCCGATCGCCAGCATGCCGAGGAACTGGTTCAGCGCCAGCCGCTCGCCGAGCACGAGCGCGCCGAGGATGACGGCGCCGATCGGCACCATGAAGGTCACCAGCATCAGGTTCACCGAGCCGGCGGTGGCGAGCACGCGGTAGAAGATGACGTAGGCGACGGTGGTGGAAAGCGCCGCCAGCGCGATCAGCGAGGCCCACACGTCCCAGCCGGGCATGGGCAGCGTCCACGGCTGCTCGGTGATCAGCGCGAGCGGCACCATGATCACCGCCGCCGCGGTGATCTGGCCGGTGGCGGCGGCGAGCGGCGCCACGCCGAGCTTCGCCGCCCGGCGGCCGTAGATGGCGGAGACGGCGTAGAAGACGGCGGCGGCGAGCGGCGCCAGCTCGTAGAGCAGGTAGCCGCCGGCATCCTTCAGGGCGTCGGGCCCGATCAGGATGACGACGCCGAGGAAGCCGATGACGACGCCGGCGAGCTTCAGCGGCGAAAGCCGCTCGTCGCGCGTCATGAAGTGCGCGAAGACCACCGTGAACAGCGGAGTAGTGGCGTTGATGATGGCAGCCAGCCCGACCGGCACCCGCTCCTGGCCGAACGCGATCAGGCTGAACGGGATGACGTTGTTCATCAGCCCCATGGCGAAGAACACGCGCCAGGTGGCGCCGGCGCGCGGCATCCTGGCGCCGCTCGCGCGCACGCAGAGGTAGAGGAGAATGGCGCCCAGCCCGACGCGGAAGGCGACCAGCGAAAACGGCGGCACCGCCTTCACTGCGACGCCGACGTAGAGGTAGGAGCCCGCCCATAGCACCGCGAGCGCCACGAGCAGGCCCCATTCGCCTGCTGTCATGGTGCGGTGAATGGCGGCGGCCGGGTTGGCCGGGGTTTCCTCAGCGGGGCGGGCGCTCATCTTGGTGGCGTCTCTTGTTGTTGGGCCGCCTGTCTATCACCGGCGGTATGCGCCGCACATTCCGTTTCTTGCATGGCGCGTCCTTTGCTAACCTCACGGGGCGGATCCCGCGTGTCTTTCATGGCCGCGCGTGAAGGCAGGGCGGACGACGACAGGCGGAGGCAGTCCTGAGCCGGCTTTACCTGATCGTGGGCGGCGCCATCGTGGTGGTGCTGTTCGCTGCCCTGATCGCGCCGTTCTTCATCAACTGGGACAGTTACCGGGCGAACTTCGAGCACGAGGCCACCCGTATCCTCGGCCATCCCGTGCACGTCGGCGGCGCCTCGCACGTCTCCATTCTGCCGTCGCCCTCGGTCACCTTTACGGACGTTGAGGTCGGCGACCCGTCCGGCCCGCCGCTCATGACCATCGACCGCTTCTCGGCGACGCTCGAGCTCGTCCCGCTGCTGCAGGGCCAGCTCCATGTCGTGTCGATGCTGCTCGAGCACCCCGTGGTCCACGTCAGCGCCGGCCCCAGTGGCGCGATCGACTGGATGCAGCGCCTCGCCGATACGCAGGCGCTCGATCCGGACCGCGTGTCGCTCGCCGACGTGCGCGTCGAGGGCGGTAGCCTCGCCTTCAGCGATGCCGGCACCGGCGTCGCGCTGGCCTTCGATCAGGTCAACGCCGACGTCTCGGCGACTTCGCTCGCCGGGCCGTGGAAGGTCGACGGCACCTACATGAAGGCCGGGACGGCGGTGCCTTTCCGCCTCGCCACCGGCCGCCGGCTCGATGATGGCACCATCCGCCTGCAGGCGGAGGTCAGTCCGGCCGAGCTCCCCGTCGCGGTGACCACGGACGGCGTCCTCGCCGTCGATCCCTCCCAAGGCGTCACCTATACGGGCACCTATTCATTCGCCAGCGCCAACGATTCCGCGGCCAAGGGCGCTGCCGCCCCGTCCGATGCCTCCGATTCCGGCACCGTGGTCACGCCGGCCGGCTGGAGCAGCGACGGCAGCTTCACCCTGTCGCGCGAGAAGCTGGTGATCGACAAGGCCGTCCTGTCCGAGGGCGCCGATCATCCGACCAGCATCGCCGGCTCGCTCACCGTCGGCTTCGGTGCCGACGCCCGCTTCGATGCGTCGGGCACGGCGAGCCAGCTCGATCTCGACTCGGCATTCGGCGGTGGGCCGACCGCGCCGGTCAACGTCAGCGCCGCGACCGCCCAATTCCTCGGCTGGCTGTCCGGTCTGCCGGCGCTCCCCATTCCCGGGCGCATCGCCATCAACGTGCCCGCGATCATCGTCGGCGGCTCGGTCGTGCAGGGCGTCGATTTCGCGGTCGAGCCGGGCGCTGCCGGATGGAAAGTGGAGGGGCTGAGCGCCGATCTGCCAGGCCAGGCCCATATCGAAGCCGATGGCGTGCTTGCCACTGGCAAGCAACCGGGGTTTGCCGGTCACGCGCGGCTCGCGGTCGCCCAGCCGGCGGCCTTCGCGGCCTGGTGGCGCGGCGACGCCGGCGGTGGCGGCAGTGTCGGGCTCTCGTCGTTCGATATCGCCGCGGATACCGATATCGGTCCCGGGCGCGTGTCGCTGGACAACATCAGCGCGACGATCGGCGATGCCAACATCACCGGCCGGCTGGCCTGGACTGACTCGGCGCACGATCACAGCCGGCACCTTGGCACCGACCTGAAGGCCAACCGGGTCGATGTCGATCAATTGCGCGCGCTGATAGCGCTCATTGCCGGCCGCGACGTGGCGGACGCCACGGTCCTCGCCGACAGCTACTCCATCATCCTGTCCACCGACGAGCTTCGCTATGGCGGCATTTCGCTGAAGGGCGTCGCGGTCAATGCCAACTATTCCGACGATGTGCTCAACATCGTGCAGTTGGCCGTAGCCGACCTTGGTGGCGCGAGCTTCAAGGTGACCGGCGGGCGCGTCGAGAACCTGACGAGCAGCCCGCGCGGCCATCTCGACGCCCATCTCGAGGCGATGTCCTTCGACGGCCTGGCGGCGATCGCCGCTGAGTTCCTCCCGGCAAGCGGGTTGTCGGATTGGCTGGCGCGCACTGGCCCGGCCCTGGCACCGGCAGTCCTCGACGTGAAGGTCAGCGGGCCTGTCGAGCAGGGAAAGACCGGCTTTACCGTTGCCGTGAAGGGCGTTGCCGGCGAGACGACGGTCGACGCCACGATTGGTTCTGACGCCAAGACTTTTGCCGACTGGCGCTCCGCTACTTCCAGCGTGGCCGTCACGCTGGATTCGCCGGATACCGCGGCACTCGCCCGGCAATTCGGCCTTACCGCGACGAATATCGACAACGATCCCGGCGCGCATCTTGCTCTCAGCGGCAAGGGTGCGGCCGACACGGGGCTCGATGCCACCTTCGACGCCGAGTTGCCCGGCCTCGCCCTGTCGGGCAAAGGGCCTGTCAAATTCGGCGCTGAGGGGACGCCCGCACTTACCGGTACCTTCGTCGCCAAATCGGATGACGTGGCGCCGTTCCTGTCGGCGGCCGGCCTGACGATACCCGCAGCGTCGGGCGGATCGTTATCGGCGCAAGGCAACCTGACGACCGCAGGAGCCTCCGCCAGCTTCGACTGGCGCGACGGCGTCATTGCCGGTCACGCGCTTGCCGGCAAACTCACCGTGGCTCGTGCGGCGGACGCGACGTGGCAGCTCGATGGCAGCCTGTCGGCGGACACGGTGGACCTCAACTGGCTGACCGCGCTCAGTCTCGGTTCCGGAACGCTGCCGACGGGCGATGCGAAGGTGCCGTGGCCAAAGGCGAGTTACACCGCGCCGACATACGGGCGCCTCAGCGGGCGGCTGCAGGTCGCCCCGGACCATCTCACGGTCGGCAGTCTCGACGTCACCGGCAGCACGCTGTCGATCGCGCTCGCGCCGCAGCGCATGGACGTGGACGTCAAGGGCGGGAGCCTCGCCGGCGGTACCGCCAGCGGTGGAGTCTCGATCCAGAACGTCGATGGCAACGCGCATCTCTCGGGTCAGTTCAGCGTGGCGGGCGCGACGCTCGACTCGCTGGCGTGGCAGCGCGACGGTCGCGTCGTGGCAACCGGCACCGTCGATCTTTCGGCCAACTTCGAGGCGACGGGCCGCTCGGCTGCCGCGCTCGTGTCGAGCATGACGGGCGGCGGCGTCATTTCGATACACAAGGGCGTCGCGCGCTACCTCAATCCGAATACGGTCGGCGCAATCATCCGCGTTTCCGATCTTGGCGATCCGATAAGCCAGGATCAGCTGCACGGCGATGTCGAAGCGCAGATCGACGGCGACGACTTCGCTTTCGGTGAGGCCGGCGGCGCCTTCGCCATTGCCGGGGGGACGCTGCGCATGACGGGCCTCAGCGCCCGCAGCCCGACGCTGTCGGCGAGCGGCAGCGCCACGGTCGATCTCAACGCGATGACCATCGACAGCGACTGGACGCTGGCATTTCCGGTCGCCGATGCGCCGGCGGATGCCGGCGATGCCGACGTCGGGCTGGTGTTTCGCGGGCCGCTCGCCGCGCCGTCGCGGACGATCGATGTCGTGCCGCTCAACGCCTACCTCAACGCGCGCCAGGCGGCGCGGATGCTGGACATGATCGCGACCGAAGAGGCCGACCGTGCCGAGCACCAGCGGTTCGTGCAGTTCATCGCCAAGATCAAGGACGACGAAGCGGCGGCGGAGCGCGCCCGGCAGGCAGCGGAAGAAGCGGAGCGGCGGAAGGAACAGTCCGCCGCCGACGCCATCGCCGCCACGGCCGCGGCGCACGTCGCGCGCGAGATTGCCAGCGATGCGGCCGGGCTGGCTTCGCTGAAGCGCGGCGCCGCGCTTGCGGCCGATGCCGCCAACGCGGCTGAGGCCAGCGCCGATGCGCTGGCCGCCGATGCCGCCGCCAAGGCGAATGCCGCCGACAGCGCGACGGCCGCGTTGTCGCAAGCCGCCGCTGCCGACGATCAGGCTTCGTTGCAGGCGCAAAAGACCGCCCAGCAACTGACGCAGGCTCAGGCGACGGCCACGGCAACCGCGGCTACCGCGCAGCAATCGCGCGCGGCCGCGGAGGCGGCACAGAAGCAGGCTGATGCTGCGGCAGGCAAACTTGCGCGCGCCCAGGCGGCGCTCGACGCGGCGAACAAGGCGCTGGCGGCGACTGCGGCGAAGGCGTCGGCGGGCGATCAGGCGGTGGCGACTGCCAGGACTGCGCTCGACGCGGCGAATGCTGATGCGGCGACCGCGCAATCGATAGCGGCGGCGGCGGCCGCCGATCTCGCGAGAGCGACATCGGCGCGGACGGCCGCGCAAGGCAGCTACGATGCCGCAAACGCCACGATCGCGTCGGCGCGCACGGCGGCCGATCAGGCGGCGACTGCCGCGGAGCGGGCTTCCAATGGTGCGATGCAGGCCGATGCCGAACGAGCCCGGCTGGCGATGGTCGCCACGCAGGCTGTCACGGGCGCTGCGAGCGCGGACGGCGCGCGCGCTGCCGCCGAGGCCGACTACAACTCGGCGAACAGCGCCGTGCTGTCGGCTAACGCTGCGCTGGCGCTGGCGCAAAGTTCGGATCCATTGGGTAACGGACCGGAAATCCAGGGCAAGAAGGCGAGTGTCGAGCTGGCGCAGTCGCAACTCAACACCGCATCGCGCGACCGGGCGAGCGCCGAAGCCGCCGCCACCGATGCGGCGGACCACGCCAGCATGGCGAAGGCTGCGTCAGATGCCGCCAATGCGCAGAGCCAGACGGCGGCCGCCGCGGCGACCCAGGCGGCGCTCGCCAAGAGCATCGCGGCGTCGGCGCTGGCCAGCAAGCAGAACGCGCTCGACACCGCGCAGCAGGCGTTGGCGGCCGCCAATGCGGCGATCGCCCGGGATCAGCAGACGCTGGCCAAGGCGCAAGCCGATCTCGGCAAGGCCAACGCGACGGCAAAATCTGCCAAGGCCGCGCTCGACGCTGCCCTGCGCGATCAGGCCTCAGCGGCGCCAGCCACGCCGGCCGTCGACATCGAGGCGCTAACCGCCGCCGTGAAGCAGGCGACCGACGACGCCAACGCCGCGTCAGCGGCCGCGGCATCGGCGCGGCAGATCGCGGATTCCGATGGGGCTGCCGCGCTCGCGGCGGGCGACGCGCTGGCCGGCATCTCCAGCGCGCACGACACCGCAGTGGCCGCGACGCAGGTCACGGCCGCGGCGCGCGCCGTTGCCGACAGTGCCGCGAATGCTGCAGCCGCGGCCGCCGCAGACGCCAAGGCCAAAGCCGATGTCGCGGCTGCGATCGCGAAGCAACTGGCCGCCGATGCCGCGGCCGCAGCAGCGCGCGTGCCCGACGACACGGTCGCGCCCCAACCGGCACCGCCGCCGACGCCACCGCCGCCGCGGCCACGCCCGAGGCCCGCCGCGAATGCGCCGCTCAGCCTGGTGCCGGTGCAGTAGGGTCAGCGCGATCCGGTGCGATACCAGTCCAGCACGGCGACGCGGATCGCTGCGGACAGGTTGACGTCAGGCGAACGTCCACGGTCGATTTCGGAGACGAGGGCGGCGATGCTGAGGCGCCGGGCGGCTGCGATCTCGGCCAGCGCATCCCAGAACGGCGCCTCGAGAGAGATGCTGGTGCGGTGCCCGGCGATCGTCAGCGATCGCTTGGTCATTGCTCGCCGGGGTCTTCCCGCCGGTGGGCGTCAAGCGTGCGGCGCGTTTTCTCGGCGCGCTTCGCCTCGGCTTCCTTCTCGGCGCGGGTGCGCCCGAACTTCGCGCGGTTGGCGTCGGCCTTGCCGGCGGCGTCGGCGCGTTGCTGCGCCTTGCGGGCCCGGCGGAGATTGATGATCTCGGCCATCGCCTATTTCGGCCCGAGCATGTCCTCGGGGCGCACAAGCCGGTCGAACTCGTCGGCGCTGACATAGCCGAGGCGCACCGCCTCCTGCTTCAGCGTGGTGCCGTTCTTGTGCGCGGTCTTGGCGATCTCGGCCGCCTTGTCGTAGCCGATGGTTGGCGCCAGCGCGGTGACCAGCATCAGCGACCGCTCCATGAGCTCGCGGATGTGCTCGACGTTCGCCTTGATGCCGACGACGCAGCGATCGGTGAAGCTCACCGCGGCGTCGGCGAGCAGGCGCACCGACTGGAGGAAATTGTACGCCATCACCGGGTTATAGACGTTGAGCTCGAAATGGCCCTGGCTGCCGGCGAAGGTGACGGCCGCGTGGTTGCCGAAGACCTGCACGCAGACCTGCGTCAGCGCCTCGCACTGGGTCGGGTTGACCTTGCCCGGCATGATCGAGGACCCGGGCTCGTTCTCGGGCAGCGACAGCTCGCCGAGGCCGGAGCGTGGGCCGGAGCCGAGCAGGCGGATGTCGTTGGCGATCTTGAACAGGCTGACCGCGACCGTATTCAGCGCCCCGTGCGAGAACACCATCGCGTCGTGCGCAGCAAGCGCCTCGAACTTGTTCGGCGCGGAAGTGAAGGGGAGCCGGGTGATCGCGGCAATGCGGTCGGCGATCTTCTCGGCGAAGCCCACCGGCGCGTTGAGCCCGGTGCCCACCGCCGTGCCGCCCTGGGCGAGCTGCATCAGGCCTGGCAGGGTTTGCTCGACGCGTGCGATGCCATTTTCGACCTGCGCCGTGTAGCCGGAAAATTCCTGGCCAAGGGTGAGGGGGGTGGCGTCCTGGGTATGGGTGCGGCCGACCTTGATGATCCCCGCCCACTCCATCGCCTTCTCGTTCAGCGCGTTCCGCAGCTTGTGCAGCGCCGGCAGCAGGCGAACGTGGATCTCTTCGGCCGCGGCGATGTGCATGGCCGTCGGATAGGTGTCGTTGGACGACTGGCTCATGTTGACGTGGTCGTTGGGGTGGACCGGCGTCTTCGAGCCGAGCGTGCCGCCGAGGATCTCGATCGCGCGGTTGGCGATCACCTCGTTGGCGTTCATGTTGGATTGCGTGCCCGAGCCGGTCTGCCAGACGGCGAGCGGGAAGTGGGCATCGAGCTTGCCCTCTGCGACTTCGATTGCCGCTTCGACGATGGCGTTCCCGACGCGCGAATCGAGGCGGCCGAGATCCATGTTCACTTCCGCGGCCGCCTGCTTGATCACGCCAAGCGCGCGGACGATCGGTGCCGGCTGTTTCTCCCAGCCGATCGGGAAATTCTCCAGCGAGCGTTCCGATTGGGCTCCCCAGTAGCGGTCGGCGGGGACGGCGATGGGACCGAAGGTGTCGGTCTCGATGCGGGACTTCTGAACTGCCATGTCGACTATTTCTTCCGGAATGCGTCGAGGCTGACGACCTGCGCGGCAGGATGCGCCTCCGCCTCTTCCTTCTCGTTCTTCTCGGGCTTGTCCGCCGGCTTGGCCGTGGCTTCGGCCCTCTTCTCCAGGGTCACGACGGGGGCCGGTGCTGCCAGCGGCTTCGCTTCGACGGGCGCCTCGACGCTTTCGACTGCCGCCGCCGGCGCGGCAACTACCGCGAACTGAAGCTGGAAGCCGACGGAGGGATCGGCGAATCCCTTCACGGCGCTGAACGGGATCAGCAGCCGCTCAGGCACGCCGTTGAACGACAGGCCGACCTCGAGTGCGTGCTCGGTGACGATCAGGTCCCAGTACTGGTGCTGGAGGACGATGGTCATCTCTTCGGGATACTGGGACAGCAGCCGCGTCGAGATGCGCACGCCGGGCGCCGTCGTCGCGAACGAGATGAAGAAGTGATGCTCGCCGGGCAGGCCGGTGCGCGCGACTTCGGAGAGCACCTTGCGCACCACGCCCCGCAACGCATCCTGGGCAAGGATGTCGTAGCGGATCAGATCCTCGGCCATCTTTCCCGCCGCCTTGTCGTTCCTCGGGGCCCCGACGGGGGACGCGAGAGCGCCCCCACAAAAAGAAGTGGAGGCTTCTGTTGCCAGGTGCCTCCGAACCCCGCCTGAAGGTGCTACCCCTCAGGGCTTGATTTCGGTGTCCCGAACCGCGTTACGCGGCGAGGGCAACCGGAGCATAGTTGTCATTAGCAACTATAGGTTTGGCCCGATAACGGCGGAACCATGCCGAGCAAAAGCACACCCTTTACGCCCCCGTCGATCCTATTTCGCCCCCATGAAATGGTGGAGGCGCCGGGTACTGCCCCCGGGTCCGTGGGGTTTATTACGATGGCCGTTTATCGCCGTAGCTGGATTGCTCCAGCGCCTGAAATATAGGGATTCGCGACGGTCTAGGAAAGAGACGGCCACAGGGTTCGTCTTCGCGCAGCAATTCCGCCCTTAAACGCGCCTCTCGTGTCGAAATTCCCGGTACTCGCTCGACCAGATGTGATCGAGGAGAGCGGAGACGCGGACATGTACCCGATGGACGCCCTGGTGGCCTGCAACCTGGCTCGGCAGAAGCCTTTGTCGGACTCTGTCCAGCCGGGAACTCCGGGTGCGCTTCTTGTGCGACTCGCCCTCTGCCTCGCGGCGATTATGGTTCTGGCGGGCGCGGTTCATGCCACCGAGGCCGCCGCACCATCGATGGCTCACGTCGCCTCGCGCTAGCCCAAGCCTTGCCGAAACTGCCCGCGACGCCACCTAAAGCCGGGCACGGCAAGGGCGATCTCTCATGGAACTCGGCGTCTATACCTTCGCGGAAATGAGTCCCGATCCGAAAACCGGGCGGCGGATCGATCCGGCGACGCGTTTCCGCAATCTGATGGAGGAGGTCGAACTCGCCGATCAGGTCGGGCTCGACGTGTTCGGCATCGGGGAGCACCACCGGCCGGACTTTGCGGTATCGGCGCCGGCCGTCGCGCTCGCCGCTGCCGCGGCGCGCACCAAGCGCATCCGTCTGACCAGCGCAGTCACCGTCCTGTCCTCCGACGATCCAGTGCGGGTCTTCGAGGAATTCGCGGCGCTCGACAATATCTCCGGCGGCCGCGCCGAGATCATGGCCGGCCGCGGCTCCTTCATCGAGTCGTTTCCTTTGTTCGGCTACGACCTTCAGGATTACGACGCGCTGTTTGCCGAGAAGCTCGACCTGCTGCTCAAGATCCGTGCGTCCGAGCGGGTGACGTGGTCGGGCGCGCACCGTCCGCCGCTCAAGGATCAAGGCGTGTGGCCGCGGCCGGTACAGAAACCGCTTCCCGTCTGGATCGCCGTCGGCGGCACGCCGGAGTCGGTGGTGCGAGCGGGCACCCTCGGCCTGCCGCTGGCTCTCGCCATCATCGGCGGCGAGCCCGAGCGGTTTGCGCCGTTGGTTGACCTCTATCGTGAAGCCGCGCGCCGCGCCGGGCACGATCCAGCGACGCTGCTGGTCGGCATCAATTCGCACGGCTATGTCGCGGACACGAAGCAGCAGGCGGCGGACGAGGCCTTCCCGCCGTTCGCCGAGGCGATGACGCGGATCGGGCGCGAGCGCGGCTGGCCGCCGACCAGCCGGGCGCAGTTCGACGCGTCGACGACGCTCCGCGGTGCCAGCCACGTCGGCGGGCCGAGCGAGGTCATCGAGAAGATCCTGTTCCAGCACGAAATCTTCCAGCACGACCGCTTCCTGGTGCAATTCAGCGTTGGAGCGCTGCCGCACAAGGCGCTGCTCCACTCGATCGAGCTGTTCGGAACGAAAGTGGCGCCGGCCGTGCGCAAGGCGCTGGCGCCGACGGCGCAGAAGGCTGATCCGGCAGTCGTTTCGTGATGCTGCTGCCGCAAACTGGCGCGGCGGCGTTGCTTTAGTGACACATGACGCGATCAATCTGCGCCGAAATATTGCAGCGCAGCAAACGGCTCTATATACGACCACGGCTTTGCGGCGGCAGCGGTTGATTCCGCCGCAAGCGACCTACCGAAAGAGACGCATATGAAATCGAGTTTCGCCCGAAACGCGATCGTTCTCGGCCTTCTCACGGCGGTCGGCCCGTTCGCGATCGACATGTACCTGCCGGCACTGCCGGCTATCGCGAACGATTTCCATGTCTCGCCGGCGGCGGCGCAGGCGAGCATCCTGTCGTTCTTCCTCGCGATCGCGTTTGGGCAGGTGATCTACGGCCCGATTTCGGATTCCTTCGGGCGGAGGGGGCCGCTCTACTTCGGGCTCGGCCTCTACGTCGTCGGCACGATCGCTTGCAGCCTGGCGCCCTCGATCGAGTGGCTGATCGCCGCCCGCTTCATCCAGGGGATCGGCGCGTGCGCCGGCGGCACGATCCCGAGCGCGATCGTACGCGACCTGCACACCGGCCACGAGGCGGCGCGGCTGATGTCGCTGATCATGCTCGTCTTCAGCGTCTCGCCGATGCTGGCGCCGCTCACCGGCAGCTTCATCGTGCAGTTCGGCACATGGCGCGAGATTTTCTGGGTCATCGCCGTGCTTGGGCTGGCTTCGCTTGCGGTCGGCGTGTTCTGGCTGAAGGAGACACGTCCGCCCGACAAACGAATTCCGTTCGACGCCGGTGGGATCGCGCGCAACTACCTCGCGCTGTTCCGCGACCGGCACTACCTCGGTGTCGTCTTCATCGGCGCGTTCGGCATTTCGAGCTTCTTTGCCTATCTCGCCGGCTCGTCGTTCATTTACATCGACCACTTCGGCCTGACGCCGACGCAGTTCAGCTTTGCCTTCTCGGTGAACGCGATCGCCTTCATCGGCATGGCGCAGTTCTCAGGGTACTTCGGCAAGCGTTTCGGGCTGCCGGTGGTGATCAACACGGCGCTCGCCTTCTACCTGCTGGTCACGCTTGTCCTGCTTGGGCTGATCCTGGCGGGTGTCGACAACGTGTTCGTGTTCATCAGCTTCCTCTTCGTCGCGTTCGGCGCGATGGGCCTCGTCATTCCGTCGACGGCGCCGCTGGCCTTGCAGGAATACGGCGAGACGGCGGGCACGGCCTCGGCCCTCATGGGCACGCTGCAGCTCGTCGTTGCGGCCGTGGTCATTGGCATCGTCAGCGGTTTCTCCGGGGCCGAGCCGATGGTCATCGCCATGGTCTGCTGCGCTGTCGTCGCCTTTGCCCTCGGCCGCCTGACGCTTGGCGGCCGGCGCGGCGTGAAGCCCGCCGAAGCCCCGGCGCCGGCGGAATAGGCCTCGCTCCGGGCGGGAATCGCGCTAGAATCGAGCCATGCGCCAATATCTGGACCTCATGCGCCGTGCGCTGGACGAGGGCGTTCGCAAGAGCGACCGCACCGGCACGGGCACGCTGTCCGTTTTCGGCCACCAGATGCGGTTCGATCTTGCCGACGGCTTTCCGCTGGTGACGACCAAGAAGCTGCACCTCAAGTCGATCGTCCACGAGCTGCTGTGGTTCCTCTCGGGCGACACCAACATCCGCTACCTGCAGGACAACGGCGTCCGCATCTGGGACGAGTGGGCGGATGAGAACGGCGATCTCGGCCCGGTCTATGGCGCCGAGTGGCGCTCGTGGAAGACGCCGGACGGCGGCTCCATCGACCAGATCCGCAACGTCGTCGAGCAGATCAAGCGCAACCCGGATTCGCGCCGCCTGATCGTGACGGCCTGGAACCCGGCCGACGTCGACAAGCAGGCGCTGCCGCCCTGTCACTGCCTATTCCAGTTCTACGTCGCCGAGGGGCGGCTGTCGTGTCAGCTCTACCAGCGCTCGGGCGACATCTTCCTCGGCGTGCCCTTCAACATCGCCTCCTACGCGCTGCTCACCCTGATGATGGCGCAGGTGACGGACCTGAAGCCCGGCACGTTCGTGCACACGCTGGGCGACGCCCATCTCTACGCCAACCACGTCGAGCAGGCGCGTATCCAGCTGGCGCGCACGCCGCGGCCGCTGCCCGCCATGCGGCTCAACCCGGACGTCCACTCGATCTTCGATTTCGTCTATGACGACTTTGTCCTCGAGGGCTACGACCCGCATCCGCACATCAAGGCCGAGGTCGCGGTCTAGGACGGAAGGCTGACGACGTGGCTGCTCGCATTGCGCTCATTGCCGCGGTGGCCAGCAATGGCGTGATCGGTGCCGACGCCGGGATTCCGTGGCGGCTGTCCACCGACCTGCAGCGCTTCAAGCGCCTTACCATGGGCAAGCCTGTGATCATGGGACGCAAGACCTTTGCGTCCATCGGTAAGCCGCTTGCCGGACGGACGAACATCGTCGTCACGCGGCACGGTCTTGGCCCGGTGCCGGAGATCATCGTGCAGCCCAGCGTCGACCGGGCGCTCGACGTCGCCGCGATGCATGCGGCGCGGCTCGGCGGCACCGAGATCATGGTGATCGGCGGTGGCGAGATTTACGCCGAGACGATCGGCAAGGCCGGCCGGCTCTACATCACCCACGTCGAGGCGCATCCGGCGGGCGATACCTTCTTCCCGCCGATCGATCCGCTGGTCTGGCTGGCGTCGTCGTCGGAGCGCATCGAAGCGGGGGTTGCCGACAGCGCCGCGACCACATTTACCGTGTACGAACGCAGGACGCCCTCCGCCGTAGCTTGAACGCGGCCGGCATCGCCCCCACGTGTGTGTTCTTGCGCGGCGGAGCTTCCGTCGCGTTGCCGCGCCGCCTGGGTTGCTGTAAACCCCGGTCCGGACAAGAGAAACCGCCGCGCCGCGATTGATGCGGCTTCAGCCGCCAGGGAGCGCAATGCCCGGTATCATTCACGCTAGCGGTGGCTGGAAGGGTGGGAATGGAGGCCCCTGGGGGCAGGGTCCGCGCAATACCGGAGGCAGCGGCGGCGGCTCATCGCCGCCCGATCTCGAAGAACTCCTGCGCCGCAGCCAGGACCGGCTGCGCCGTGTCCTGCCCGGTGGCGGTGGAGGCGGCGGTCGCCGTCCGTCGCCGGCCACCCTCATCGCCATCATCGCGCTCATCGTCGCGTTCGCGGCGTACTTCTTCTTCACCTTCCGCGTTCAGCAGAACGAGGAGGGCGTCGTGCTGCGCTTCGGCGCCTATAACCGCGACGCTCAGCCCGGCCTGAACTTCCGCCTGCCGTATCCGATCGAGACGGTCTACACGCCGGAAGTCACGACCATCAACCGCGTCACGATCGGCACCGACGACCGCAGCGGCGACGGCCGCGACATTCCGGAAGAGAGCCTGATGCTCACCGGCGACGAGAACATCGTCGATATCAATTTCACCGTCTTCTGGAAGATCGCGAACGCCGGCGATTACGTCTTCAACATGGAAGACCCGGACGGCACGGTGAAGGCGGTCGCCGAGAGCGCGATGCGCGAAGTGATCGGCCAGTCGAACATTGCCGACGTGCTCACGCAGGCCCGTGAGGTCACCGAGGACAACGTCGAGAAGCTGATCCAGCAGACGCTGGATGAATTCGGCGCCGGCGTGATGGTGACGCAGGTGCAGTTGCTGAAGGTCGATCCGCCAGCCGAAGTCATCGCCTCGTTCCGCGACGTGCAGGCGGCGCGGGCCGACCAGGAGCGCATCCAGAACCAGGCGCAGACCTACGCCAACCAGGTGGTGCCGGAAGCCAAGGGCCGCGCCACGCAGATCACTGCCGCGGCGAGCGCCTACCACGACCAGATCATCGCCGAGGCGAAGGGCGCCGCCGACCGCTTCGAGCAGGTCTATGAAAGCTACGTCGCCGCGCCGGTCGTGACGCGCAAGCGCATGTATCTGGAAACGATGGAAAACGTGCTCGGCAGCGTCGACAAGGTTATCGTCGACGACAGCGCCGCCAAGAACGGCGTGTTGCCGTACCTGCCGCTGCCGCAACTGGTGCCGACGGCATCGGCGCCGGCCTCGTCTTCGTCCCCGCCGACGATGCCCGACACCAACTCGGCGCCATCGGTTTCGCCGCCGCCTTCAACATCCTCCACCGTCAGCGGAAGCGGCCAATGAGACGCACAGTTTTCAGCGGCGTCGGGCTGGTCGTCCTCATCGTCATCGCGGTGCTGGTCTATCTCAGCATGTTCATCGTCAACCAGACGCAGCAGGCGCTGGTGCTGCGTTTCGGCCAGGTCGTGGCGCCGCTCGGCGGCCCGCTGCAGCCGGTGAGCAAGCCCGGGCTCTATTACAAGCTCCCGCTCATCGACAACGTCGTCTATTTCGAGAAGCGCATCCTCGATCTCGACTCGCCGCCGCTGGAGATCATCGCCTCCGACCAGAAGCGGCTCGTGGTCGATGCCTTCGGCCGCTACAAGATCGTTGATCCTCTGCTGTTCTACCAGGCAGTGGGCACGGAGGAGGGCGCGAACGAGCGGCTCTCTTCGGTCCTCAACTCGGCCATCCGGCGGGTTCTCGGCGACGCCACCTTCATCCAGGTGGTGCGCGACGAGCGCGCCACGCTCATGGGCAAGATCACGCAACAGGTCGACCAGGAGGCTCAGCACCTCGGCATCCAGATGGTCGACGTGAAGATCCGTCGCGCCGATCTGCCCGCCGAAAATAGCGAGGCCATCTACCAGCGCATGCAGACCGAGCGTCAGCGCCAGGCCACCGAGATCCGGGCGCAGGGTGAGCAGGCGGCGCGGGGCATCCGCGCCGATGCCGATCGCCAGGTGACGGTGCTCATCGCCGACGCTAATGGCGACGCGCAGCGGGTACAGGGCGAGGGCGAAGCGGAACGCAACCGCATTTTTGCCGACGCCTACAACAAGGACCCGGAGTTCTTCGACTTCTACCGGTCGATGCTCGCCTACCAGACGGCCTTGAAGACGGGCAGCACGCGGCTGGTGATATCGCCGGACTCGGAGTTCTTCCGCTACTTCAGCGATCCGCTCGGCAAGGAAGTCTCGGGCGCGCCGTTGTCGCCGGTTCTGTCGTCGGCGCCGCAGACATCGCTGGCTCCGCCGGCCGGAGTGGTTGCGCCTCCGGCGCTC
>JBEHXS010000032.1:0-18955 GCA_048498575.1 Pseudomonadota bacterium | reverse complement strand
GTTTGCGACGGATACGCCGTCGATCGACGATCTGCTCGGCAGTCATGGACATGGGAATTGGCCTCGTGGTTCCCGTCGCGGGTTGGGTTAGCGCCTTCTTGACGTGACGGCAAGGAAGCCCTGCTAACCCTGTCGCCGATTGCCTGTCTGCGGCAGGGGCGGTCCAAGGAATCGTTAACCCGCGCGCCAATAGCCTGGTGTGTGCGGCCGAAAGCGCAGCGGTCGGAGCCTGAACAATAGGACTCTGCGACCCATGCAATTCATCATGGACCAACTCGGTGTAGCGCCGTTCATCGCGTTCGCGATTGTGGCGCTCGTCGTCTATGCCTTCCTGATCGCATCGGCGCGCTCGCGTCGCAGCGGCACCTATTATGGGCGCTACAAATACCGCGACAGCTCAGTTACTCCTCTACGCGACGTAGATTTCGCCCCACGCGACGCTTTTGCTGACAGTACTCGGCAGCTAGCCGCGGTGATGCAAGCGCCCTTCCAGAAAAAGCGCATCTTGAGTCACGACGAATATCGCGTCCTATGCGTTGTCGAGCAGCACCTTGCCACCCTGAGACAAGGCCATCGCGTGTTCGCCCAGACGTGCCTGGGCGAAATTCTCAAATCGGATAACGACGCCGCCTTTCGTTCGATCAACAGCAAGCGCGTCGATATCTTGGTCGTCGATCGGGCGGGTTGGGCGGTGATGGCCGTGGAATATCAGGGACAGGGGCATCACCAGGGCACAGCAGCCGCCCGCGATGCCGTGAAAAAAGAAGCCCTTCGGCTCGCTGGCATCGGTTATGTCGAAGTCTATCCCGGCGACAGCGACGAACAGATACTTCGACGCCTCGCGGACGCTTTCGGCCGGGTGGTTGCCTTTGGCACACGCACGGCTCCCATCCGTTCGCCCGGCCTCCCCGCGCCCGCTGAACCGCCCGCCGCAGCATCATCGCCCTATCCAGGCGCCGTTCCCACCTGAGAGCGCAAAAAAAGCCCGCCGGTTGTCCGGCGGGCCTGATGCTGTATCGAGGATGAAGGCGGCGGCTAGTTGCCCGCCTTCTCCTTCTCGTCCTCGCGCGCCTTGAGCGCGGCGCCCAGGATGTCGCCGAGCGAGGCGCCGGAGTCGGTCGAGCCGTACTGGGCCACCGCTTCCTTCTCCTCGGCGATTTCCAGCGCCTTGATCGACACGCTGACCTTGCGCGTCTTCTTGTCGAAGTTGGTGACGCGCGCGTCGACCTTCTCGCCCTTGGCGAAGCGCTCCGGACGCTGCTCCGAGCGGTCGCGCGACAGGTCGGAGCGGCGGATGAACGCCGTCAGGTCCGTGTCGGCGATCTTCACCTCGATGCCGGCTTCCTTCACCTCGATGACTTCGCAGGTGACCACCGCACCCTTGCGGATGTCGCCGGAAGCGGAGGCTTCCTCGAACGGATCGGCGCCGGCAACCTGCTTGATGCCGAGCGAGATGCGCTCCTTCTCGATGTCGACGTCGAGTACCTGCGCCGTGACGTGGTCGCCGCGGTTGTAGTTCTCGATCGCCTGCTCGCCCGGAATGCTCCAGTCGAGGTCGGAGAGGTGCACCATGCCGTCGACGTCGCCGTCGAGGCCGACGAACAGGCCGAACTCGGTCTTGTTCTTGACCTCGCCTTCGACCGTCGAGCCGACCGGGTGCTTGGCCGCGAACGTCTCCCACGGGTTGGCGAGCGTCTGCTTGAGGCCCAGCGAAATGCGCCGCTTGGCCGGGTCGACCTCGAGGATCATCACCTCAACCTCCTGCGAGGTGGCGACGATCTTGCCGGGGTGGACGTTCTTCTTGGTCCACGACATCTCGGAGACGTGGATGAGACCCTCGATGCCCGGCTCGAGCTCAACAAACGCACCGTAATCGGTGATGTTGGTGACGCGGCCCTTGAACCTGGTGCCGACCGGGTACTTGGCCTCGATGCCCTGCCACGGATCGGCCTCGAGCTGCTTCATGCCGAGGCTGATGCGGTGCGTCTCGTGATTGACGCGGATGATCTGCACCTTGACCGTCTGGCCGATGTTGAGCACTTCGCTCGGATGGTTGACGCGCCGCCAGGCAATGTCGGTCACGTGCAGCAGGCCGTCGATGCCGCCGAGGTCGACGAAGGCGCCGTAGTCGGTGATGTTCTTCACCACGCCGTCGATGATCTGGCCTTCCTCGAGGCTCTGCACCAGCTCCGAGCGCTGCTCGGCGCGCGTCTCTTCCAGAACCGTGCGCCGCGACACGACGATGTTGCCGCGCCGCTTGTCCATCTTCAGGATCTGGAACGGCTGCGGCGTGTGCATCAGCGGCGTCACGTCGCGCACCGGGCGGATGTCCACCTGGCTGCGCGGCAGGAAGGCCACGGCGCCGTCGAGATCGACGGTGAAGCCGCCCTTGACCTGGTTGAAGATCACCCCGGTGACCTTCTCGTTCTTGTTGAAGCTTTCCTCGAGCTTGACCCAGCTCTCCTCGCGCCGCGCCTTGTCGCGCGACAGCACGGCCTCGCCGAGCGCGTTTTCGATGCGCTCGAGATAGACCTCGACCTCGTCGCCGACCTTGAGCTCGGCTTCGCGTCCCGGTCCCGAAAATTCCTTGAGGGGTACCCGCCCTTCCGTCTTCAGGCCGACGTCGATGACCGCGAGGTCCTTCTCGATGGCGACGACGGTGCCCTTGATGACGCTTCCTTCCATGAGCGAGTCGGCGGTGAAGGACTCGTTCAGAAGCGCTGTGAAATCTTCCCGCGACGGCGTCGCGGCGTTGGCTACTGCCATGTTTACTCCTGTCGCGCCGGGCGTGCCGCCCAACGGTTGGTGTTGATTTGACCCCAAACCGAAACCCTGCCCGAAGCGGGCGCCCGCATGGGTTTGCGGTGCGGCACGTTCGGATTCCGGCGTGAGGCTTATGCTGTCCTCCCGCCAATGGCGGGTGCGGCCGGACAAAAAGCCGGCGGCAAGGACGCCGCTGATATAGCCGCGACCGTTCCTCCGGGCAAGGCCGAAAGCCGCCTCAGTTGGCCGCTTTTGCCTTTTCGACGATGGCAATCGCAGCCTGGAAGGCCTGTTCCGGGTTTAGGGCAGATGTATCGAGCAGGTAGGCGTCCGGTGCCCGCGCCAACGGCGCCGTCCGCCGCCCGGCATCGCGCGCGTCGCGTTCCTTGATCTCCCCGAGGATCGTGCGGTAGCGCACGTTCCGCCCCTTGGCGAGCAATTCGTCGGTCCGCCGCTTCGCCCTGACTTCCGGGCTCGCGGTGACGTAGATCTTCACGTCGGCGCGCGGGCAGATCACCGTGCCGATGTCGCGGCCGTCGAGCACGGCGCCACCCGGCTGGTTGGCGAAGTCGCGCTGGAACTTGAGCAGCGCCGCCCGCACGCCGGCATGCACGCTGACCCGCGACGCGATCTCGCCGGCTTCGCGGCCACGCAAGGTTGGATCGGCGAGCTCCGCCGGGTCGATATTGAGGGCCACGATCGAAGCGGCCGCTGCGTCGTCCGGGTCCTCGCCGCGCTCGGTGATCATCTTGCCGACGAGGCGATAGAGCAGGCCGGTGTCGAGGTACGGCAGCTTGTAGTGTTTCGCCAGCCGCGCCGCGAGCGTCCCCTTGCCTGCCGCTGCCGGTCCGTCGATGGCGATGATCACGGCCGCCTCCGCTTGTCTCAGCCGCTGGCGTCGGCGAGGTCGGCGCCGAGCCCGGTCATCAGCGTCCGGAACTCCGGATAGCTGGTGGCGATCGGACGGCCGTCGTCCACTGTCACTGGCTTCTCGCTCGCCAGCCCCATCACCAGGAACGACATGGCGATGCGGTGGTCGAGGTGGGTGGCCACCGTCCCGCCGCCTTCGACCTTCATGCCGCCATGAACGGTGAGCGATTCCGGCGCGTCCTCGGCGCCAACGCCGTTGGCCCTGAGGCCGGCGAGCACCGTCGCGATGCGGTCCGATTCCTTGAAGCGCATCTCGCCGATGCCCTCCATCAGCGTATCGCCCTCCGCGAAGGCCGCAGCAACCGCCAGCACCGGGTATTCGTCGATCATCGAGGGCGCCCGCTCCGGCGGCACGCGCACGCCCATGAGCCGGCTCGCTTTCACGCGGATGTCGCCGACTTCCTCGCCGCCGACCGAGCGCCGGTTGTCGATCGAAAGATCGCCGCCCATTTCGAGAAGCGTGTCGATCAGCCCGATCCGCGTCGGGTTGAGCAGCACGTTTTCCACCGTCACGTCCGAACCGTCGACGATCAGCGCCGCCACGATGGAGAACGCCGCCGAGCTCGGATCGCCCGGCACCACGATCGCCTGCGGCCGGAGCGACTGGCCGCCCTCAAGCCGGATCTGGCGAAGCCCGTCGGCGTCGGTACCAATCTCGATCGCGGCGCCGAAGGCGGCGAGCATGCGTTCGGTATGGTCGCGCGTCGCCGTCGGTTCGGTGACGGTGGTGACGCCCTGCGCGTTCAGCGCGGCGAGCAGCACGCACGATTTGACCTGCGCCGAGGGCACGTTGAGGCGGAAGTCGATCGGCGCCAGAGCCTCCGGTCCCTTTACCGTTGCCGGCAGCTTGTCGCCGGCCCGCGCCAGCACCTGCACACCCATGCGCCGCAGCGGATCGAAGACGCGGCCCATCGGCCGCTTCACCAGCGAGGCGTCGCCGGTGAAGGTGGCGGAGAAGGCGTGGCTGCCGGCAATGCCCATGGCGAGCCTGACGCCGGTGCCGGCGTTGCCGTAATCGATGACGTGGTCGGGTTCGAGCAGCCCGCCGACACCCATGCCGTTTACCTTCCAGGCGCCCGCGCCGCTGCGGGTAACGGTCGCGCCGAAGGCGCGCATGGCGGCGGCCGTGGACAGCACGTCCTCGCCTTCGAGCAGCCCCTCGATGCTGGTTTCGCCGACCGCAAGTGCCCCCAGCATCAGGGAGCGGTGCGAGATCGACTTGTCGCCCGGCGGCCGCACGGTCCCGTTCAGCGGGCCGGAACGCTTGGCGCGGAGCGGCTTGGCAGCATCGTCTGGGGTCATCGGGGTCAGGTCGCTACACGGGCCGGGAAGCCGCTCCCGATAGCACAGGGCCGCCGGGGCGTCATCCGGGGTGCCGCCCTTGATGGAGGGCCTCAACAAATGGTTTTGACACTCCCTTCGCCGCAGACTATGGGAGCCGCCTTGACGGCCGGGGTACGAGGCTAAAACGTGACGAAAGCTGAGCTAGGCACCAAACGCACCTGCCCGAATTGCGGCACCAGGTACTACGACCTGAACCGCAATCCGATCATCTGCCCCCACTGCGGGACCAAATTCGAGATTGCGGCCCCGCCGCCGCGCGCCCGCGCGCCGCAGCCCAAGCCGGTTCCGGAGCCGGAGGTTGAGGTCGAGAAGGAAGACGTCGAGACGGTAACGCTCGAGGAGGCCGACGATGAGGCGGCCGGAGCCGGGGCGGTCAAGGTCGAGCCGGGCGAGGAAGAAGAAGAGATCGAGAAAGACGACGACACCTTCCTCACCGAAGAGGAGGAAGACGAGGGCGACGACGTCGAGGATATCATCGGCGACGTCGACGACGAGGAACCTTGAGAACTCGCGCGCCGGCTGACGCTTGATCGGCGCGCCCTCCACGAATATGGTCCGCCGCCGCTGAACGGCAGGACGTCCCAAATACCCGGCAGGGGCCATAGCTCAGTTGGGAGAGCGCGTGAATGGCATTCACGAGGTCGGCGGTTCGATCCCGCCTGGCTCCACCATTTCCCCCCGCGATAGTCTGATTGCGGTCAGATCACCGTTTATGGCGGCGGTTGTTGGCGCGGCCATGACAAACATCCCGGCGCCGTGCGGACGCCGGGATGCTCCGTAGCGTTCCTTGCGACTACGGCTTGGCCGGCGCCTTCGTCGTCGTCTTCGCGGCCATCTTTGCCGGCGCTGTGCAGTCGGCGTCGGCCTTGATCGCCGCGGCCGCCTTGGCGAACGTGTCGAACGAGGCGGTGCCGATCTCGGTGGCGTTCTTGCCGTCCGGCTTGAAGTCGACGACGTAGCAGTACTTCGTCTTGGCGCTCTGCTCGGCGTAATACGTCTTGGCCTTGGCCGCCGCGAAGGCGGCCGCCGGCATGGCGACCGCCGCAATCACCGCCAGCGTCATGTACTTGCGCATCGGAAATGATCCTCCGTTGGCCCGCACGGTGCGGGCTGCGGGGGAATGCATCACGCCGATGTATGCCGGTTGTTTCGCCGGGCGGCCGCTATTGTAACGTCTTGTTTCAGTGGCCCGCGGGCACCGCATCTTCCGGCGTGAAGTTCATCGCCACACCGTTGATGCAGTAGCGCAGGTAGGTCGGCGCGGGCCCGTCCTCGAAGACGTGGCCGAGGTGGCTGCCGCAGTTGGAGCAATGGCATTCCGTTCGCACCATGCCGTAGCTGCGGTCGCTCGTCGTCTCCACGGCGCCGGGAACTGGCTCGTTGAAGCTCGGCCAGCCGGTGCCGCTTTCGAACTTCACTTTCGAACGGAAGAGCGCCTGCCCGCATCCGGCGCAGGTAAAAGTGCCCGCCCGGTGTTCGTGAAGGAGCGCGCAGCTTCCCGGTCGCTCGGTGCCATGCCGGCGCATCACGTCATACTGCTCCGGCGTCAGCAGCTTGTGCCACTCCGCATCGCTGCGCTGGAAGGGATAGGTCTTGACGTCCATGTGTCCCTCGCGAAAGTTTCGGTTTCTCGTGGCCCTCATATAAGCATTGGGCCCGTTTCGCGGCACCCGCCCTGGCTTTTCTCACGCCCAATTGAACCGGGTGCCATGTCGTTCACACGCCGTCGGCACTGTTTTTTGATTGGTGCGGCGAAACCAGCGGTGGCATGGCACCGTATCTCGAACGGGAGGTAGGTTTGAGTCGATGACCGCCGCTGCCGATGCCGCTACCAACGACAAGCCGCTGCCGGACGGGACGGTCCTGGTGCGCCGTCATTCCGGCGTCGTGCGTATCACCCATTGGATCAACGTCGTCGTCCTCTTCTTCCTGCTGCAGAGCGGCCTCCAGATCTTTAACGCCACGCCGGCGCTTTACGTCGGCCAATACTCCGACTTCGCCCATCCGGTGATGAGTCTGACCGCGCAAAACTCGCCGGCCGGGCCGATCGGCGTGACGCAGATCGGATCGCTGCATCTCAACACCACCGGCTTCCTCGGCCTGTCGAAGTACGATGGCCAGTGGGCGGCGCGCGGGTTCCCGTCGTGGCTCACCATCCCGAGCTATCAGGATCTCGCGACCGGCCGCCGCTGGCATTTCCTTTTCGCCTGGTTGTTCGCCATCAACGGCGCCGTCTATCTCATCACCGGGTTGGCCAGCGGTCATCTGTGGCGCGATCTGGTGCCGAGCGGGAGGGACCTGCGCAACATCGGCCCCTCGATTGTCGAGCATGCCCGCCTGCACTTCGCGCACGTCCGCGAATACAACGTCCTGCAGAAGCTCGCCTATCTCGGCGTCATCCTCGTCATGCTCGTGCTCATCATCGCCGGCATGGCGATGTCGCCCGGCCTCGACGCGGCCTTCCCAATCCTCATCGATATTTTCGGCGGCCGTCAGACGGCGCGCACGGTGCACTTCATCTGCGCCATGCTCATCGTGCTGTTCTTCGTCGTGCACATCGTCATGGTGCTCATCTCCGGCGTCTGGAACAACCTGCGCTCCATGATCACCGGCCGCTACGCCGTCGGCGCGGAAAGTGAATCCCATGCTGACTAGGCGTCTGCCCAGCCGCCGCAACATCATGCGCGGCGTAGTCGCTGCCGGCGGCGCCGCTTTCCTCGCCGGCTGCAAGCAGTTCGACGGCGTCTCGCAGTCCGCCTGGTTTCGCAAGAACGTCCTGCACGTCGGCGAGGACATCAACACCGCCGTGCAGGGTTTCTTCTTGCGTCCGTCGTCGCTGGCGCGCGAGTTCACCGAGGCCGACATCTCGGCGACGTTCAAGGCGAACGGTACCGTCAACCCCGACGATGCCGGCTATCAGGCGCTCGCCGCCAACGGCTTCGCCGATTGGAAGCTCAAGGTCGGCGGGCTGGTCGAGAACCCGATGGAATTTTCCCTCGCCGATCTTCGCGGCATGCCGTCGCGCACCCAGATCACGCGTCACGACTGCGTCGAAGGCTGGAGCTGCATCGGCAAGTGGAAGGGCGTCCAACTCGCGCTGGTCCTCGATAAGGTCAAGCTCAAGCCGGAAGCGCGCTACATCCTGTTCACCTGCTTCGACAAGCTCGAGCAGACCCTCGACGACACCGGCCGCTACTACGAGACCCACAGCCTCGAGGATGCCTTCCACCCCCAGACGATCCTCGCCTACGACATGAACGATGCGGTGCTAGACATTCCGCACGGCGCGCCGCTCCGGCTGCGCACCGAGCGCACGCTGGGCTACAAGATGGCCAAGTACATCATGTCGATCGACGCCATCGACGATTACTCGAAGATCAGCCTCGGCAACGGCGGCTTCTGGGAAGACCGCGGCTACGACTGGTACGCCGGCATCTAGCCCGCTCGCATTTTGTCCGTAGCCGCCCCTTGCATCGCCGGTCGAATATCGGCTTGCTGCTCGCCGCGTTCGCCAAGGGGAGCCGGTGATGGCCAGGAAGTCTGATCGTGTCCGCTGGGGAATTATTTCGACCGCTAATATCGGCGTGACGAAAGTCATTCCCGGCATGCTGAAATCGAAGGAGATCGAGATCAGGGCGATTGCCTCGCGCACCCTGCCGGCCGCGAAGAAGGCGGCGAAGAAGCTGGGCATCCCGGTCGCCTACGGCTCGTATGAGGAACTGCTCGCCGATCCCGAGATCGACGCCGTCTACAACCCGCTTCCCAACCACCTCCACGTGCCCCTCACCCTCGCCGCCGCCATGAAGGGCAAGCACGTGCTCTGCGAGAAGCCGATTGCGCTGACCGCCGGCGAGGCGGAGGCGCTGCGCAATATCCCCAAGGGAATTCTGGTCGCCGAAGCCTTCATGGTCCGCGCCCATCCGCAGTGGATTAAGGCGCGCGAGCTCGTGAAGAGCGGCCGCCTCGGCGAGGTGCGCGCCATCCAGGGATTCTTCTCCTATTACAACGTCGATCCAAAGAACGTGCGCAACATGCCGGACATCGGCGGCGGCGCACTCTACGACATCGGCTGCTACCCAATCGTCGCCGGGCGCTATTTCTTCGGCGCCGAGCCGGTGCGTGCCATCGCCCTCATCGACCGCGACCCGACGTTCCGCACCGATCGCAGCACCTCGGCGCTGCTCGATTTCGGCGGCGGCCGCCAGCTCACCTTCACCGCCGCGATGCAGAGCGTCCCCTTCCAGCGCCTCAATATCTTCGGCACCAAGGCGCGCCTCGAGATCCGCATCCCGTTCAATGCTCCGCAGGGTGGCGCAATGACCATCTGGCTGGATAACGGCAAGGAGCTTGGCGACGCTTCGGCCAAGCCGATCAAGCTCCCCAAGGCCGACCAGTACCAGCTCCAGGCCGAGACTTTCGCCCGCGCCATACGCGCCGAGGGCAAGCTGCCGTTCGGCATCGAGGACGCCGTCAGCCAGATGCGGGTGATCGACGCGCTGTTCCGCTCCGAGGTCAGCGGCGCTTGGGAAAAGCCCTGAGCGAACAGCCGCTTGGCTGCCTTGAATGGCGGCCGGTCGCTGCCCATATTGTCGGCATGCGCGGTGCCTCGATCGAGGGCCTCGCTGTTTCGGGTCGCTTCAAGGAGGACCTTGCCGACATGACGCGCGTTTCCGCGTTTTCCAGTCCGCTTCTCCTCGGCTTCGACGAGATCGAGCGTGCGCTCGAACGCCTCTCGAAAGCCACGGGGGACGGCTATCCGCCCTATAACATCGAGCGTCTGCCGAAGACCGCCGATCGCGCCGAGACGTTGCGCATCACGCTTGCGGTAGCGGGCTTCGCCGAGAGTGATCTCGACGTCACGGTCGAGGACAACGAGCTCGTCGTCCGCGGCAAGCAGCGCGACGAAGGCACGCGCGAGTATCTCCATCGCGGCATCGCCGCGCGCCAGTTCCAGAAGACGTTCGTATTGGCGGAAGGGATCGAAGTACGCGGTGCGGCGTTGAAAGATGGACTGCTGTCCATCGATCTTGCCCGCCCCGAAAGCGGCCGCATTGCGCGGCGCGTTGAAATCAACGGACGCGGCTGAAGCCGGTCCAGGAGGTAGTGAGATGACTGGTGTTGAAAAGACTACGATGACCGATGATGTCTTCGCCGGTTTCGGCGGCGGCAAGATCGCCTACGTCAAGCCGCTGAATGCCGAAGAGGCGCGCGGGCTGTTTCCCTCGATGCCGCCCCTGGCGCCTGAGCTCGAGCTGTGGGCGCTGGTCGCCGCCGACGGTTCGCCGATCATGCTCGCCGACAGCCGCGAGGCCGTGCTGATGAACGCCAACGAGCACGAGCTCGAGACGATGAGCGTGCACTAGGCTGGCATGGCGGAAGATTTCGGGATTGCGAAGGCCGGGGCTCGTCCCGGCCTTTTCGTTTTCAGGCGGCGTCGTGCTGCGCGCCTTCGGTCAGCACCGCATAGAGCGCCGAGGCGTCGGAGGACGCGCGGAGCTTGGCAACCACGCCGGGCTCGCGGAACAGGCGGGCGATGCGCGCCAGCGCCTTCAGATGGTCGGCACCCGCCGATTCCGGTGCCAGGAGCAGGAAGATGAGATCGACCGGCGTGTCGTCCAGCGCCTCGAAGTCGATCGCCTTGGGCAGTCGCGCGAACAGGCCAAATATGCGGTCGAGGTTGGCGAGCTTGCCGTGCGGAATGGCGATGCCGCCGCCAACTCCGGTCGAACCCAGCTTCTCGCGCTTCAGCAACGTGTCGAAGATGTCCTTCTCGGGGACGCCGGTCATCGCCGACGCCTTCTCCGCAATCGCCTGGAGCGCCTGCTTTTTGCTGTTCGCTTTGAGCGAAGGCAGGATCGCCTCCGGCGTCACGAGATCGCTGAGATCCATTTTTCCGTCCGTCCGCTTTCGCCAATGCCGCGTGACTGCGCCCGGCGATGGCCGGGCAGCAGTTGCGCCGCGGGCTAGTGCCTGACGCTTTCCTCTTTGTTGCTTTCCGTCTCATCACCGGCGCCGTGGCGCTCGTGATGTTCCTTGAGCTTGCGCTTGTAGCGGCGCAGCTGCTTCTCGATGTGCTCGGCCGCGATGTCGAAGCTGCGGTGCACGTCCTGGGCGCGGCCTTCGGCGTTCATGATCACGCCGCTGTCGAGATGCAGCGCGCATTCGGTGAGGAAGCCGCTGCCGTCACGCGCCACCGTGACATGGCCGTCGTAACCGCCGTCGAAGTACTTGGCGACAGCGTCGCCGATGCGAGTCTCGGCGAGGGTACGAAAGGCTTCGCCGGTGTCGACGTTCTTGCCCGAAATGCGCATGCCCATGGGGCTTCGAACCTTTGCGATCTGCCTGTGGGTTCGCCAGCTTTGGCCGCCGAACGGATGCAATTTCGTGTCGGACTTCTGCCGTGCGCGGGGCGGATATCCGTGTGTGCGCGTCCCCCCGGCCGCTGTTGGGCGCTCCTTCTAGGGACGCTTGCCGGACAAGTCAACCGAGGCCGGGGGGCTCTCGGGACAGCGCGGAAAAACCTCCCGAATCTGTTGAATTTCAGAGCGTTGCCTGCTTTTCCCGTCGCCTCTGCACGGATGAAGGTATGCGCATCGCCTCGCGATATTTCGCGACCGTACGCCGCGCGATATCGACACCGGAGTCGCGCAGGATTTTCACGATCGTGTCGTCGGAAAGGATGCCGGCCGGCGGCTCGTCGTCGATCAGTTTGCGAATGCGGAAGCGCACCGCCTCGGCGGAGTGAGCCTCGCCGCCTTCGGCGTTGGCGATCGACGCGGTGAAGAAATATTTGAGTTCGAAGATGCCGCGCGGCGTCGCCATGTACTTGTTCGAGGTGACGCGCGAGACCGTCGATTCGTGCATGCCGATCGCTTCGGCGATCGTCTTCAGGTTCAGCGGCCTGAGGTGCTGGACGCCCTCGGCGAGGAAGGCGTCCTGCTGGCGCACGATCTCGGTCGCGACCTTGAGGATCGTGCGCGCCCGCTGGTCGAGACTCTTCACCAGCCAGTTCGCCGTCTGCAGCGCCTCGGCGAGATAGGCCTTGTCGCCGTCGGTCTTTTTCTGCTTCGCCACCGTCGCGTAGTAGGTCTGGTTGACCAGCACCTTCGGCAGCGTTGCCGAGTTGAGCTCCACCAGCCAGCCGCCGTCCGGCCCTTGGCGCACGACCACGTCGGGGATCACCGCCTGCACCGGCGCATTGCCGAAACTTGCGCCGGGTTTCGGGTTGAGCGCGCGGATCTCGCGGACCATGTCGGCGAGGTCTTCCTCGTCGACGGCGCAGAGCCGCCTCAGCGCGGCGAAATCGCGCTTGGCGATGAGGTCGAGGTGGGCGAGGAGGGTCGCCATCGCCGGGTCGTAGCGGTCGCGCTCGCGGAGCTGGATGGCCAGGCATTCGGCGAGCTCGCGCGCGCCGACGCCGGCCGGCTCCAGCGTCTGGATGATGCCGAGCACCCGCTCGACCAGCGCAATGTCGGCGCCGAGCCGGTCGGCCACTGCTGAGAGATCAGCGCGCATGTAGCCGCTCTCGTCGATCTCGTTGATCAGCGTGTGCCCGATGAGCCGCATCTGCGCGTCGTCGACGGCGAGCCCGAGCTGGTCGCTGAGATGATCGGCGAGCGACTTTTCCTCGGCGACGAAGGCCTCGAGATTGTAGTCCTCGGTGGAGACCGCCTGGCGCGTCGGCACCGTCTGCCAGGTTTCGGCCGGCAGTTGCGGCTGTGTCTCCTCCGCCGGCCGTCCGGCGTCGTCCTGATAGACGTTGGTGAGGTCGGTATCGAGCTTGTCGGAAATCGCGGCCGGTTCTTCGAGCCGCGTCTCCAGCCACTCGTTGTCGTCGCCGGTATCGGCAGCCGCGACCGGTTCGTCGTCGCCGTCGTTGCGGCGCTCGGCAGGGCCGCCGTCGCCATCGTCATCGCCCTCGGCCCGCTCGAGCAGCGGGTTGCGTTCCAGTTCGGCGTCGACGTAGGCGATGAGATCGAGATTGGAGAGCTGGAGGAGCTTGATCGCCTGCATCAGTTGCGGCGTCATCACCAGAGATTGGCTCTGGCGAAACTCAAGCTTGTGCGAAAGCGCCATCGGCGGAACTGGACCCGTACTCACTGCCGGGCTCGCCTTGGCCCGGAATTTGCTTATAGCTCCTCTTTGGTAACTGAAAGGTAGCCGCCTTTAAAGGCTAAACTGCTCGCCAAGGTAAAGGCGTCGCACGTCGGGGCTGGCCACGATGTCGTCCGGGCGGCCCTCGTAGAGCACTTCGCCCGAATGGATGATGTACGCCCGGTCGATCAGGCCGAGCGTCTCGCGGACGTTGTGGTCGGTGATCAGCACGCCGATGCCGAGGCTGGTGAGATGCCGGACGAGGTTCTGGATGTCGCCGACCGCGATCGGATCGACGCCGGTGAACGGCTCGTCGAGCAGCATGAAGGCCGGCCGCGAGGCAAGCGCCCGCGCGATCTCGGCACGCCGGCGCTCGCCGCCGGAAAGCGAAACCGCCGGAGCATGGCGAAGATGCGCGATGCGGAATTCCGCGAGCAGCGCCTCGAGATGGTCCTCGCGCTGCTGCCGGTCCGGCTCGACCACTTCCAGGATCGAGCGGATGTTCTGCTCGACCGTCATGGCGCGGAAGATCGATGCTTCCTGCGGCAGGTAGCCGATGCCAAGCCGTGCGCGCTGGTACATCGGCATGCCCGAGATGTCGTGGCCGTCGATGTCGATGATGCCGCGGTCGGCTTTCACCAGCCCGGTGATCATGTAGAAGATGGTGGTCTTGCCGGCGCCGTTCGGGCCGAGCAGTCCGACCGCCTCGCCGCGCGCCACCGCGAGGCTCGCGTCACGCACCACCACGCGTCCGCGATAGGCCTTGGCGAGGCCCCGCGCCACCAGCCAGCCGCGCCCGCCGGCGTCCGGTATCAGGCGCGACGGCTGCTTCTCGGTGTTGCCGCGCCGGCCGCGCCGTCCGGCGGGAGCGTCGGTGTCCGCCGGCCGCTTTTCGTCAGCACGGCCGTTGCCACGGCCCGCGCCGCGGCCCTCAGCGCGTCCGCCGTCCCGCCCGGAATAATTGGAGGCCGCCAACCCGTGTCACCTTTTCGTTGCGGCTCGGCAGATAATCCGACGGCCGGCTGACTGTCGAGAGCATCCCGTCCCCGGGTGCTATTGTGTCGATGGCGAGAAGACGCCGCGGATCTGCTTGCCTGGCTGCTGGTCGACGCGTGCCCGCCCGGTAGCGAGATCGACGGTCAGCTTGTTGCCGCTGATCACGTTCGGTCCTTGCGACAGCACCACCGCGCCGGTGACCACGATGGTGTTCGCCTTCATGTCGACCACCGCGTCGTCGCCGGTCACCTTGTCCGGTCCCGACGCCACGACGATGTGCCCGTCGGCCTCGATCCGGTCGAAACTGCCGTTGGCCGCGGGCGCCGCCGCCTGCGTTGCGGCGTTGGCATCGGCGGGCGTGTTGCCGCCAGCGATGTTGGCGCCGGGCGGCGAGTAAAGCTTGATCGTGTCCGCGGTCATCGTCGTGTTGCCGCGCTTCACGGTGACGCCGCCGGAGAACACGGAGACGCGCTGCCCGTTCTCCTCGTACGTCTCGAGCGATGCCGCGTCGACCTGGATGGGGTCGTTCGACTTCGCCTGGAAGCCCTGGAAAATGTCGGCCGCTTCGTCCGCGTGCGCTGCGGGCGCCGCCGCTGCGAACAATACGAGGGCGAGCGCTGCGATGCGACGCATCAGTTGTCCTCCGCTGTGCTGGATGGGTGTTGTGTCATCAGGTCGCCCGCCGGCAGGTAGGTGACCGAGACGCCGTTGCTGAACAGGAGATGCTTGCCGTTTTCGCTGACCTGGATGGCATTGGCATGGACGCTGCCGAGCGCTGTCTTCAAGTCTAGTGGCTTCGATGAAGTCATCGTTCCATGGTCGAGATTGATCGCGGCATCCTCGAGGTGTCCCGAGGTGCCGTCGCTCGTCTGCAGCGTCACGCCGTCGTGCACCTCGAGCGTGTTGTCGTGGCCGTTGAAGGTGCCGACGCCGGCATTGACGGTGGCGACGCCGCCGTCGTCCATGCCGAAGCGCCCGGTGATGGTCGTGAACGTCACTACCTTCGGGTCGCTCAGGCTCTGCGTTGCCTTCGCTGCCCTCACCTCGTAGGCGCGCCGCGTCCCCTCGAAACCCGAAATGTGCGGCGCCTGCATGACGACGCTGTTGGTCTTGGTGTCGATGCCGGCGACGGCGATGAGGGAGGCGAGATCGCCGGGGACCACCTTCAGCGTCATCCAGAACGCGACCACGGCGATGATGGCGATGACGGGCAGGATGATGCGCAGCCGGCGAACCGTGCCGGAATGGCGGCGCGCCCGCTCGAAGGCGTCCTCGCCGCGCGGCTGCGGCGGCGTATAGCGCAGCCGCGGCGCTGGCGCACGCCGGGCGCCGGTGCCGTCATCCTCCGCGTACCGGTCCTCGTTCACCACGGCCATGGCCGCCCTGACATGAAGTTGTTCTCGCGCCGGAATGAGCGCCGAGCCTTGGCCCTATTCTGGGCCTGATCTTCAATTGCCGCAATGAGTTGCCGCGCTGCGGCGAGCGGGGAAGCCTAGTGCTCGAAGATGTCTTCTTCTTGCCAGCCGGCAAGATCGAGCTTCGCCCGCGTCGGCAGGAAACCGAAACAGGCCTGCGCCAGTTCCATCCGGCCTTCGCGCGCCAGCCGCTGTGCCAGCCTGTCGCGGAGCTGGTGCAGGTAGAGCACGTCGGCAGCGGCGTAGGCCACCTGCGCGTCGGAGAGCGTCTCGGCCGCCCAGTCCGAGCTCTGCTGCTGCTTCGAGATGTCGATGTCGAGCAGGTCCTTGACTAGGTCCTTGAGGCCGTGCCGGTCGGTATAGGTGCGCGTCAGCTTGGAGGCGATCTTGGTGCAGAACAGCGGCCCCGCCATCACGCCGAAGGCATTGAACAGCACGGCGATGTCGAAGCGGGCGAAATGGAAAATCTTGGTCACCGCCGGGTCGCCGAGGAGCGCGGTCAGCCGCGGCGCGGCGGTCTGGCCGGGCGCGATCTGCACGACGTCGGCATTGCCGTCACCGCCGGAAAGCTGCACCACGCACAGCCGGTCGCGGTGCGGCTTCAGCCCGAGCGTTTCAGTGTCGATGGCGACGCTGTCGCCGTAGCGGACGTCTGCGGCAAGATCGCCCACATGGAGTCGTATGGTCATGGTGGCGTGAGCTATAGAGCCAAATCCTTAAGAACGTAAACATCGGCGGCGTCTGGCTTCGCCGGTTAATTTTGTGGCGTCTTCGCGGCCCTACGCTCGCGCCCGATGATCTTTGTTTGATTTAGGCCGCGGCCGCAGCCGCCCTAGCTTCCCGTGCGTGGATGGAGACCCGCCGGCGACTGGCCAATAGGCAGCCGCGACCCGACGAGGCCCCGACCATCCGCTCTGAGGCAGTGGCCGGCATTCCTCCTGTCCGGCCCCCCATTCTGAAGGAAGACTAAAATGCGTGGCATGATCCTCGCGGCCGCCCTGGCTGCCGCATCGCTGTCGTTCGCCGTTGCGCCTGCCCTGGCGAGCAATTCGCCGGCCCTCGGTACGACCGACCTCGGCGTCAATATTTCCAGCGTTCAGCTCACGCCGGCCGGCGTCCACGGCTTCCTGTCGACCCTCGATCCGCAGACCCGCCAGGACGTCGAAGCGGCTTGCGGCACCTACCAGCGTTACCCCGATTCCGCTGATAGCATCCAGACGCTGACCTTCTGTGGCGATATCCACAACGCAGGCTGACGTTCGCGCCGGAAGGGGGAACGCCAACCTTTCCCCTTCCGGCGACTTTTGGCCGCCGATGCACGGCAGCGGCAAGGGCGTCCGCCTGGCCCGATGGCGTGGTAGCCGCTCCGCTGACTGCTCCTGCAGGCGCGCCTTGCCCTCCGCCATTGCTCGGGCAGCACCCGTTTTCCCCGCGTTGACAACCCGGATAGCCGCCCGTACCAATCCCGCCCGGAAATGCCCAGGTGGCGGAATTGGTAGACGCGCACGGTTCAGGTCCGTGTGCCGCAAGGCGTGAAGGTTCGAGTCCTTTCCTGGGCACCACTTTTCATCTTCGCCGGCGCCGCCGTCGGCTGAAAGACCCAAGCAAGTCTGGCGCTATGATGTGCTCCGGCCTCGGCCGCCGCTAGCGCGAGCCTGGCCGCTGCCTTTCCGGTCAGCCGCGCCCGGCGCCGGCCCCGCCCTTCAGCATGGCGGCAAGTCGCGGATCGAACTCGCGCGAGATCGGTTCGCTGGCGGCGCCTAGCGCGACCGCCCATCGGTCGGCGTCGCCGGTCAAGAGGCGCGGCAACGATCGGTCGGGCCGGTCGGCGACAGACGGGAAAAGCGGAGTGAGTGCCGGGATGAGGCGCTCTAGCAGAATTTTCGGCACCTCGCCCCCAAAGATGATGGTGTCCGGATCGAACATCGATTCGATGATCTGAACCGCCTGGCGCAGGCGTGGCGCCACGCGCCCGATCCACTCGTCGATCCTGGGATCGTTGGCGGCCAGCGCCCGCTCGATCAGGTCGTAGGTTTCCGGCGACGATGGGTTGGAGGCGCCGAGGAAGCCGGCGAGTGCCGTCAGCGATATCTCCCGTTCCAGCGTCGGCCCCACCTCGTCCCGCGCCAGGCTCATGACCATCTCGCCGACTTCGCCCATGTTGCCGCGCTTGCCCTCGACCAGCTCGCCGTTGAGGACAATGCCGGCGCCGACGCCGTGCGCGAGAAACACGTAGACGAAATGGTCAATGTCGTGACCGAGCCCGGTCAGCTTCTCGGCGAGGGTCGCGGCTGCGGCATCGTTGAAGAGGCGCACCGAGAGCCCGGTCGCTTCGGTTAGCATCCGGTGCATAGGGTAGGAATGCCATTGCGCCGCCGGCCCCTGGTGGCGGCCCGGCTCCTCCACTCCGAAGGGTCCCGGCATGGCGACGCCGAGGCCGACGGTGCGCGCATCGGCACCGGGGTGCCGCTGGCGAAGCTCGTGGCGGATCCGCGCGATAAGGTCGAGCGCGATCGGCGCCCCCTTGTAGGGCCCCTCGTCGGGCAGCTCGCACCCGATCCGGACGACCGGCCGGCACAGGAGATCGACCGCCACGGCGCGGAGATAGCGCCGGTCGATGTGCAGGCCGATCGCGAACGCACCGGTCGGGACCAGCTTGTAGGGGATCGCCGGCTGGCCGCGGCCGAGTTTCACCGCCGCCTCGGCTTCGACCAGGCCCGCCGCCTCCAGTTCGCCCATGATGTTGGACATGGTCTGGCGGGTCAGCAGCGTTGAGCGCGCCAGCTCCGCTCGCGACATTGCGCCATTGCGCCGCAATGCGCCTATGATCACTCTTCGATTGTGAGAACTCGCTGCGCCCAGATTGGTGCCAGCGAGGGATGCCAAGGCCCGGCCTTCGCTCGTGGTTCTGCCAACTCTTGACAAGCAGCGCGCTCCGCAATCACTATAATCTATTAAGTCAAGTCAATTGACTTAATAGGACTGATGCATCGCATAAGTCAACAGGACCGGCGGTTCTGAGCTGCGCGACCGCCGCCCAAGCACCTGGAGGGACTCCATGCAGAACAAGCTTCGTTTGAGTGTCGGCCTGGCCTTAGTGCTGGGCATTCCGACAGCTGCCTCAGCCGACACCACCACCATCAATGCCCTGTTCATGGCGCAGGCCGCCTACAGCGAGCAGAACATCCGCGACATGACCGCCGGGTTCGAGAAGGACAACCCCGACATCAAGGTCAACCTCGAGCTCGTCCCCTACGAAGCCCTTCACGACAAGACCGTGCTCGCCCAGGGCGGCAGCGGCTACGACGTCGTGCTCTACGACGTGATCTGGCCGGCGGAGTTCGCCACCAATCATGTTCTCGTCGACGTTACCGACCGCGTCGCGCCCGACGTGAAGTCGCAGATCCTGCCCG